>CALJOK010000061.1 GCA_937981555.1 uncultured Saprospiraceae bacterium | reverse complement strand
CAAAGGTGACGGTGAATGTAGACAATCCTCAAACGCCACGTATTATTCAAAATACGAGTGCAAGCTGTCCTTTGTTCACTATCAATCTAGTCGATTATCAAGGAACGCCATCTGATCCATCTTATACTTTGGAATGGCATAGTGATAACACAACTAGTCCGGGTACCTTAATTAGCAATACGGAAGTTGGCGCAGGGACTTATTATTTATTTGAAACTACGCCGAGCGGTTGTGCAAGTGCAAGTGATGTTTTGACGGTTCGCTTAATTACAATTGATTTAGTAGCGGACGCTAGTCAGTTTATCATTAATGGAACAGGTAAAAATGTGAAGTTAGAAGGAATGGCAACAGGCGGAAGCGGAGGGTATAATTATTATTGGGAAGGATTAGGGTATTCCTCTTCTTATATCGTTGCACCTTGGAAATCAACTACTTTCAATTTAATGGTAACAGATAGCAATGGCTGTACAGATACGGATAACGTAACTATTTATTTAGGATCTGTAAAATGTTTTTGTGATTAATAAAGTATTGAATTAGTCAGAAGGTGTTGTATATATGGGGCTATCAAATTTTAGTGCATGAAGGACAAAACCTCAGCATGAAATTTATCCTTAACACAAAGTTCATTACCTGCCTAACTTAGCCAAGTTGATAAATACTTGACTAAGTTAGGCAAGAGATTTTTAGAATTGGATTTATTTAAAACAACTCAAACAGTTGCTAGAACACTACCACCTCATCAATAGCAATCACACTATTCTCCCCTACTCTATGATGACCTTCTTCTAGTGATCGATGCGAAAATGCTTTTACTTTTAAAACCTTCAACTCCGTTGGCGAAAAGGAGATATGACTTTTTACTTTATTTCTTCCTTGCTCCAAACTTTTTTCTACCTGTTCTAGTTCACCCAATAAATTAAATTCCTTTCCATCTGTACTTCCCCAAACCTCTATTTTTTTCGGCGGATAAATTCCTAGGATAGTATATCGCAAAGTATTAAAACGAACTTCTTTCACCGTGGTAGCTTCCTCAAAAGATAAAGTTATGGCTGCATCCTTCTTAAATCGATGCCAAGCTTTATCGGCTGATGTTAATCGACCATAACTTAAGTCGGTCATCTTCGAAAGTGATGTTCCATTTTGATCTGTCGCTTTTTTATTCGCTGCGAGATGAACTGGGAAATCCAACGCAGAGAGATAACCTACTGCTACGGAATCATTAAATGCTCTTGCTCGCAATTGAATACTTTTATCTGAGCTAAATGGTTTTTTGTAAAGTGTGGAACTTGAATTTGGTTCGCTGCCATCCAACGTATAATGAATGTTCAAATTGTTGACTTCTGTCTTTAAAGTAATTTCAATATTTTCACCATTCCCTTTATTATCGATCCAAGGACTAAATGCACTTACCGCATAGCGCACCTCTTGCGCATCCAATCGTTTCATTTGAAGTGATAATCTTTCGGTAAAATTATCCCAATTTTTATTTTCTTGTTGGGTCCAACCATTTTCAGCGACCGCATACAATCGCGGAAAAGTCATGTAAGTCAATTTCCCCCAATCACTAATGGACTCCGTCCACATATTCGCTTGAATCCCTTTGATCAATTTTTTCTCTTCCCCTTGGAGGGTATCAGGAATAACCTGATAGTTATATGCATCAGATAACAAAGATCGGGAGTAACCCAAGTTTGGTTCCAAATCATCATGCCCTTGTTTTAAGTCAACATAACAATGTTTGTTGGGTGTCATGATCACTTCGTGTCCTGCTTTTGCCGAAGTAATTCCACCGGCCTCTCCTCGCCAAGACATCACAACTGCATTCGGAGCCAATCCACCTTCTAAAATTTCATCCCAACCGATCATGATTCGATCTCTGGCATTGATCATTTTTTCGATTCGCTTGATAAAATAACTTTGCAACTCTTCTTCATTTTTCAATCCTTCTTCCTTCATTTTGCGTTGCGCGTCAGGATCTATTTTCCATTGATTTTTATTGCATTCATCTCCACCGATATGAACATACTTGAACGGAAATAAATCCATGACTTCATTTAACATTGTTTCCGCAAATTGATAAGTCTCTTCTTTCCCAGGGTTGTAAGTATTGTTTTGGAAAACTCCGCCAGTCGCTACAAATTGAGAAGCATTGACACAACCAATTTCTGGATAAGCGGCAATCGTTGCTTGCGCATGACCGGGCATATCAATTTCTGGAATTACTTCGATATAACGTTCTTTGGCATAAGCGATAATTTCTTTGATTTCTTCTTGCGTATAAAACCCACCGTAAGTAGCTTTCTCTCCTTCCTTTTGCACCGGTCTCCCCCACCAATCAGATTTGGTTTCATCGGTATTTTTGTAATCCATTCTCCATGCGCCAATTTCTGTTAGTTTGGGATATGCTTTGATTTCCACTCGCCAACCTTGGTCATCAGCGAGGTGCCAATGAAAACGATTGAGTTTGTTTTCCGCCATAAAGTCTAACACCTCTTTTACTTTTTCTACTTTAAAAAAATGACGAGACACATCTAACATATATCCTCTCCAGCCGAAGGCGGGCGCATCTTCAATTCTAGTTAAAGGGATTCGCCAAGTAGTGGTGTTTTGTTCTTTTTTGGAGAAAAAAGAAACGGGCATCATTTGTTTTAAACTTTGTAAGGCGTAGAAAAAACCAGCGTCAGAACTGGCTTGAATAGTAATTGCATTTTTTTTGACCTCCAAAATATACCCTTCATTGGGAATAGATTCTTTTGTTTCAAAAATGATATTACCATCACTTCCTGCGCCAAGAGCAGAAGGTTTTAAGTCGTTTGCTACATTAAAAGAGGATAGGAAAAGATTAGCAATTTTATGTTGCGTTTCAGATTGAACCACGATGGTTGATTTATTATTGAGTAAAAAAAATCCTTCGCTGACTTTTTGTTTATTGGGTTTTGGAATAATGGAAACGATTCCATCTTCTATATTTTCGATAGGAGTTGAACAAGATCCGAGCATTAGGATAAATAAGACGAGGTATAAATTTCGTTTTTTCATAAGAGTTGATTTTTATTTTTCCAAAGATATAAAACGAACTTAAACCTATCGGAAGAGTACACCATTCATTTTGTTTTTTCTGCTGAACAGCCTTCCGCAAAACGTATTAATCTGTTTTAGTAGATTTCATTTATTAGTTCAGCTAAAGCAGAACACCACGTTTTGTGGAAGGCTACTCATTGTAGTATAAAATAAAATGCACTCCATCTATTGACAACTTTTATACTTGTATTTAAAAAAGTATATTTAGCAAAAAATTAAAACCTACATATGAAAAGCAATTGGAAAAACGAAGAAGCGAAAAAGCTGAAAGGAGATTTATTAAAATTACGAGTGTACACCTCTCAATTATTAGGCAACGACGAAGATTTAGTCATGCATGGCGGAGGAAACACTTCCGTCAAAATTAAAGAGAAAAACATTTTTGGAGAGGAAGAAGATATTCTTTATGTAAAAGGAAGTGGTTGGGATTTGGGAACGATCAAAGAAGAAGGATTTTCTCCGGTGAAATTGAGTGCGTTATTAAAACTAGCAGAGTTGCCCACTTTAACCGATGTGGATATGGTCAAATACCAACGGATGGCGATGACCAATCCTGCTGCGCCAAATCCTTCGGTTGAAACTATTTTACATGGAATCATCCCCTATACTTTTGTCGATCATACTCATGCTGATGCGGTGGTCATTATTACAAATACACCTGGAGGCAAAAATCGTATTCAAGAGATTTATGGGAAAAATATGTTGATTGTTCCCTACGTGATGCCGGGATTTATTTTAGCCAAGACGATTTATGAAATGACTAAAAATATAGATTGGGATACTTTGGATGGAATGATTTTGATGAGTCATGGCGTGTTTACTTTTGACCATGATCCAAAACGAGCGTATGAAAAAATGATTGACATCGTTTCGAAGGCGGAAAATTATTTAAAGAAAAATAAAGCGACGACAATCAAAGGAGCAAAAAAAGGAAAAGTGAATGCGCTAGATATTGCCAAAATTAGAAAACAAGTTTCTACTACTTGGGGCGCTCCTATTTTAACTCGACTAGATGATTCAGCGGCTTCCGTTGCATTTAGTCAATTACCTAATGTCAAAAAAATAACGAACCGAGGACCATTAACGCCTGATCATATTATTCGAACGAAGCGAACACCAATTGTTTTTTCTAAAAATACAGGAAGAGATTTAGAAAAATATGTCGCTGATTATAAAACCTATTTTAAAGCATATAATCAAGGAGAGAAATTATTAGACCAAGCACCTCGCTGGGCCGTTTTACCAAAAGTAGGAACCTTATCTTTTGGGCCAACGCCAAAGCATCTTCGAGTCATTGAAGACATTACTCGCCATACCAAAAAAGCAATTTACCAGGCAGAACAATTAGGTGGCTGGAAAGCATTGGGAAAAGCAGATTTATTTGAAGTAGAATATTGGAGTTTGGAACAAGCCAAATTAGCGAAGGCAGGAAAACCAAAATCCATGCAAGGGAAAGTGGCCATAGTCACCGGGGCAGCGAGTGGAATTGGAAAAGCATGTGTGGAAAGTTTGGTGGCTCAAGGAGCGGCAGTTATCGCGCTTGATATTGTAAAAACTATCCCATCTATTTTTTCCCAAAAAGAAGTTGTAGGCATCCAATGTGACGTAACCAATTCAAAACAAATCGAACAAGCGATCGAGCAAGCGGTCTTTCATTTTGGCGGAATAGATTTATTGGTGAGCAATGCAGGTACGTTTCCGCCCTCTTCCAAGATTGCAGACATGGATGAAAAAGCATGGCAGAAAAGTATGGATATTAATTTGACGAGTCATCAACGTTTGTTAAAAATATGTACGCCTTATTTAGCATTAGGTCATGAGGCAGCAGTTGTTTTGATTGCGTCCAAAAATGTTCCTGCTCCTGGTCCAGGTGCCGCAGCGTACTCCGTTGCGAAAGCAGGCTTGACTCAGTTGGGAAGAATTGCTGCGATGGAATTAGGAGAAAAGGGAATCCGAGTTAATATGATTCATCCTAATGCAGTTTTTGATACGGCGATTTGGACGGAGGAAGTTTTGGGTGGACGAGCAAAGAATTATGGATTGACGATTGACGAATACAAAACAAGAAATTTGCTAAAAGTAGCAGTTACTTCGAATGATGTGGCGAACCTAGCAGTCGCAATGTTGGGAGATACGTTTGGGAAAATTACTGGGGCGCAAGTTCCGATTGATGGGGGGAATGATCGGGTGATTTAAAACCGTTACTTGTCTAGAATTAAGATGATGACAATAATATTTTTACCACATAGGCACATAGAAAACATAGGAACGTTTTATAGCCGAAATTAAAATCTATGTTTTCTATGTGGTAAAATCACAAAACTTTTTTTAGAAAAATAAAACCAACTTATGATTACTGCTAGAACATCAAGAGAAGAAATTTTAAAAAAACTTCGAAAAAAAATAGAAGATAGAATTCCACTTTTTATTGCCAGCGCAGGAAGTGGACTAGTCGCTCAATTGTTAGAAAAGGCTGGAGTAGATTGCATCAACACTTTTTCAGGTGCTCGACTAAGGGCCAATGGGATGGGAACGATGTCTATGCTTTGGCCCATCTTAGATTCTAACAAACAAACGTTGGATTATACGCGCGAAGATATTATGCCAGCGATCAAAGGAGATTCTTTTATCTGTGCTTGCCTCAATGCGAATGATCCATTGAAAGATATGCGGATGGTGTTGAATGAATGCAAAGCGATGGGCGTGGAATCTGTTTCGAATATTGGCCCTTCAATTAGTTATGTCGACAAGGATAGCGAGATTTATAAAATCCTAACCAAGAGTGGCATTACACTTGACAATGAAATCGAATTACTAAAGTTGGCTAAGGAAATGGATATGGTTTCGATTGGTTTAGCTTTTAATATGGAAGATAGTATTCGGGTGATGGAAGAAGCGCAACCTGATATTTTTTGTTTTCATGCTGGAACGACTAAAGGTGGATTGAAAGGATATGACTCAGGTGAAACGATTGAACAGACTGCCGCAAGGACGGAAGAAGCCAATATTATTTTACGAAAAATAAAACCTGATGTGATGTTGATTGCTCATGGTGCAGCTTTGGAAAATCCAGTTGATGCGCAGTATATTTTAAATCACACGAGTTGTGATGGCATTTGGACGGGATCCTCTACGGAGCGAATTCCAATTGAAAAAGCAGTTTATTCGACGGCCAAAGAATTTGCGGATTTGCGTTTTCCTGATAAAAAATAATAAAACAAGTCATCAGGTATCGGTAGACCTTAAAGGTTTCCGATACCCTACGAGCCAACTTTAAAACCATTTTACAAATGAAAAAGACCATTGCACTTTTAGTTACCCTTGACACCAAAGATCAAGAAGCCCGATTCTTAAAAGAACAAATTGAAGCCATTGGACATCAAGCTTTATTAATGGACATTGGAGTGATTGGACAACCTGGAATTGAAGCAGATATTTCTCGGGATAAAATAATAGAAAGAGGTGGTGGTTCTATTACTGAAATATTAAAAGATCCGACTAGGGAGAAATCTAATCCATTTGTCGTAAAAGGCTGTATTAATATATTAAATAGAAAAATCACTTCGAATGAAGTGCATGCCGTTTTAGGATTAGGCGGTACACAAGGAACTTCCACTTGTTGTGAAATCATGCAAGCCCTACCCTATGGTTTTCCAAAAATAATGGTTTCGACGATTGCCTCTGGAGACACTTCTGGCTTTGTGGGAATCAAAGATATCACGATGATGTTTTCGGTAAGTGATATTTTAAAACTAAATCCTTTTACTCGAAAGATATTAGCCAACGCTGCCGCAGCCGCTTGTGGAATGGCAGCAGTAGAAACTAAATTTGTGATGGAAAGAGGAGACAAACCACTTATTGGAATGTCCAACTTAGGTGTTTTGACGAGCGGTTCTATGGAGGCCATCAAGCATATCGAATCAAAAGGTTATGAAGTCATTGTATTTCATGCCGTCGGTTCTGGAGGACGAGCGATGGAGCAAATGATGAAGGAAGGAATCATCGGAGCGGTCTTCGATTATGCAATGGGTGAGATTGCAGATGATGTTTGGGGAGTCTTACGAGCTGGCGGACCAGAACGATTAACGGTGGCGGGGAAGTTAGGTTTACCTCAAGTTTTATGTCCAGGTGGTGCGGAGCATTTAGGGATTTTAGTTCCGCCGAATGAAGTCCCAGAGGAATTTAAAAACCATCAACTTGTTTTTCATAGCCCTGTCGTTTTTGTTCCTCGATTAAATGAAGAAGAAATAATAAAAGTGGCAGATGACATTTGTCAACGATTGCAACACACCAAAGACAAAGCTTATTTTATGATTCCAAAAGGTGGCGTAGGCAGGTATTCTTATAAAGGTGGGGTGCTGGAAGACAAGGCATCTGATGCCGCTTTTTTTAATCGGTTGAAAGAGAAGATGCCTGAGAACATTATTGTTTTGGAACGGGAGACTTATGCGGAAGATCCGGCGTTTGTAAAGGAGGCGGTGGATTTATTGATTGGTTTGATTGAGGATTCTAAGGGGTAAATTAAAAAACATCGTCGCTAGCGTGACAGCGATATAATCGCTTATAAATAGACATGAGCCAGAGGATCCACGGCAGCGACGATTTTTATAATGCTACACAGGTTTAGTGCGGGCGGTAATAACTTTAAATCATTTCATGCATCAATTTCCTTATACTTTCTCCTCCATAAATCAATTGAACCATTTCTACATATTTTTTTGTGAATGGCTCATTCTCAATGAGGTCACCAAAAATTTCTGATTGCTTCAAAAAGCTAAGGGAATC
>CALJOK010000060.1 GCA_937981555.1 uncultured Saprospiraceae bacterium | reverse complement strand
ATTAGTATTTTTTGACTTTTTTTCTTCTGACAAATGGTGGTCTAATTCTCCTTCTAAACTTGCATTTACCATGGCTTGAAGTAAGTCCGTAAATATGCCTCCATCTGGACCTAATATTGGCTTGTCTGAATATAGGGCTTCTTCGATTTGAGTTCGTAACTTTTCATCTTTTATCAAATCTGATAATCTTGGGTTCTTTTGCTTTTTCATGTCTAAGCTTTTTTAAATTTAAGAAATTATTTAAAAATTTACTTTGACACACTTTGTGGGCTAGTCCCAAAAAACCGAAGAGATTTCTCTTCGGTTTTTCTAATACTTGTAACAATATATTTACATCCTATCGGATCAACGTAACATCTCCATGCAAAACCGCTTCCCCATCATCACAAACAATTTTTAAAATATAAACATACACATCAGAAGGTCCAGCCTTTCCATCAATTGTTCCATCCCAGTAAGGATTGGCTCCTGCATCTTCAAAAACTTTTTCTCCCCAACGATCGAAGATTTTTATAGAAGTTATCATTTCAAAACCTTCAAATTCTACAATTCCAAATTTATCATTTAGTCCATCACCATCAGGGGTGAACACATTTGGAATCAATAATCGTTCAGCATCGCAAGGTGGAAGTACCGTTACCAAAACAAAGAGTTGAGTGGTACAGCCATCGCCATCAGTTAAGGTGACGGTAAATTCAGTTGTTTCAGAAAGTGTCGCAATTGGATTGTGACAATCAGTACAACTCAAACCTGTCGACGGAAACCATTCGTACATTTCAAAACCAGCGGTGACTTCGAGTTGAGTTTCATCTCCTTGAGCAACCGTAATTTCAGCAGTCATCGCTTCCGCTAAAGGTTCAGGAATTAGTTGAATATTGATGCAATGCGTACTGTCGCAACCATAAAGTGAAGTGAAAGTATTACAAACCGTTTGCTCATCAAAGTAAGTAATTCCTTCGATGACAATAGAATCACCTTGGCAAAGTTCGCGCGTAATTTCAGTTTGAGAATTATAATTAATGACATCTACGCAAATCAAACTATCGCAACCTATTGCATTTGAAATGGTGTCACAATAGAGTCCCGCATTTGTAATTTGTTGTCCCATGACAATAATCGTTTCCTCTGGACATTTTTCCAATGAAGTAATATTTGATTCATAAGGCAGAACTTCAATATTGATTTCATCCATTCCTTCACAACCTTCTGGCAAGGTAACCATAACGGTAAAAGTAGTGTTTTCGAAAAGTGTAACCGTTTGAGTTTGAGCATTTGGATTGGAAATATTTGGGCCATCCCAAACATACGAACCACCTGCCGTTGCAGAAATGGTAACCGTTTCTCCTGCACAAATTTGAAGGTCTTGTTGATTAATTCCAGGAATAGGAATCACCGCAACTTCTATCGCATGATGGATTTCACAACCGTCTCCATTATTATCAATCAAGGTAAGATCGAAATAGGAAGTGTCCGACGCAGTATTAGAAAACTGGAAAATTGTCATGGAATTATTTGTGGAAGAAATATTCCCAGGAGGATCCCATTGGTAATTATGTCCATTAATAGTTGGGATTCCGATTTCTAATTCAGCGCCTGAGCAAACTGTTTTATTATCCAAAACAGAATTAATCGGAGCGGTAACTGGGATAGCCTCGGTTGAACAAACACAATTATTATCCTCATCAATTACTGCAATCAAATTACATAATTGATCAGCGGACAAGATCATATTTTCAATTAAAATAATAGTTTCGTCAGTCAAAACGGTACCGATGTATGTTCCTGAGTTGACAAAAATATCTCCTGTCGAAAGTTCTCCATTTCCATCGGTGTCGATATAAAAGTCAACTTGGATGTCAGAAGAATTAGGAATGCCTGAATTTAAAATACTCACTTCATAATTGATAGAATCTCCGTAAGCAACGATGTCTAAACTTTGTAAACTAAAATCAGGATGCTCTGATGAAATGGTGATCGTTCCAGAACCCGTCGCTGCGAGTACATAACAAAGCTCTCCCGTAGTAGTACAAATGGCATCTTGTCGTTGTACCGCTTGCACCTGAATCACTTGATCGCCACAACCGATTGCGCCATAACCTGTTGTTTCTATTTCAAAAGAAATTAAAGTATTAGCTGGAATACCAGCATCAATTTTCACTTTTAAAATTTCTTGCCCACCATTATTAAATATTATGGGTTGAGAAGAAGAAGCATTATTAATCGGAGTATAAGATCCAGGTACATAACTCACGCCTGGTGGCAAAGTAATCAAAACAGTATCCGCATTGGATGTCAAACCATCAGGTAAAATATTAATATTCAATGGGACATTCGCATCGCAAGTAATCGAGGTCGAACTTGTAATCGCAATATTGATGTCAGAAGAATATTGTGGATTGACTCCTGCAATATTAATGGGGTCACCTGCTTTGGATAAACTATTGGTCGGTTCATCGCAATTCTGTTTTCCAATCACATTAAAAATGATTTGCGAGCCTGCAATAAACCCACAATCAGTCGTCGTCAAAAATCGAACACTTACCGAGTTACCAGGATCTTGCGAGACACCAAGTAAACCATTAGTTTGGATAGAATCATTGATCGCTGAAATATCCCATTGGTAAACATTTCCAGCTACATTGACTGGATCAGCAATATTAATAAATGGATCATCAGTAGGGTAGGCTATTTGACTAGAATTTGGAACAAGTTCTAAACCTAATGGCAAGGTCGCTTCCATCACTACGTCAAATACATTTCCTAATTGAGCATTGTAAATTTCTACGGTGTGATAATCAATTACATCACAAAGTTCAAATGGGCCAGTCGGACTTTCAACATCCATTTCCAATTCTCCATTGGGCGAACTTGCTGTAAAAATGATTACTTGGTCAGAGCATGGAGTTTGTGCTGTACTCGTATACGGCGTGCAGTTCCAGCCGTAGTGAATTTGAATAACTTCGGTTTCACAACTATTGTTCGTTGCGGTTAATTGGTAATTGACAAGTTGATTTAACTGAATAGGTCCTAGTTGGAAAATACCGTTTAACTGTGGAACAACTACTCCTGTTGACGTATTGGTTAGTTGGAAATTTGACATCAACCCTGTAGATGGAATAGGTTGCATCCATGCATTAATCGCAGGTTGGGTAATTCCACTATTTGGATTTAATATAACTAAATCCCAAATCGCCTGATTATCAAAACTAGAATAATTGGCTACATTAACTGCTGCATTCATAACTGGACTAGCTGAAATAAAATTGGTTTCTGTTTGAGAGAAACTCAAATCAGAAGCTTCTGGAAGCCCAGGATTTAATTCCATTTCCGCATTAAAGATTGTTGAGTCAAAAGAGGAGAGGGTACAATCTGTTTCAAATTCATGGAAAAATCTCATCTGCCAACCTTCATCCAAAGTGGGTATGTGCCATTGATCTACATCAAATTCATGGAAGTCATTATTGAGTGTAAAATTTAAATCTTCCGCTAGTAAAATATTTGCTCCCTCTTGATATCGTAAGTAAGCTAACTTTGAATCCAATACATTTACGCCTGAGGGAAATCGAACACTCCAATTTTCTAACGTAGCCAAAGGACGGTACTCGAATGGGAAAAAATTATCTTTTCCTAAAACGAAAGCTAATCCCATATTTCCTGGGTCAGTAAATGGATCACAGGGCAATGCATGGAATTCGCCTGGAAGTATTTCATATCGATAACCAGAGTATTGCCATTTCGTATGTACTTCAGGTAGCGCACTAATAAATGGATTGAAAATATTACAAAAAATAGGAACAACTGCAGCACGCATATTTACAACTGGTGGTAAGTAGGAACCTACGTTTTGTGGAACTGGGTTATAAACCATTCGATGCTTGGTCGTGAAAATTATTGAGTCACCATCTTGATATTCGAAACCTGCAGGGATACAAGGAATATTGGAAAGTGAAGTATTGTATTTAAATTGATTGTAAAGTAACTCGTCTATAGGAATGACAGGTTCTGTATTCACTACATGAAATTCTTGATAAAGAGAATCCACCACAAAACTAGGAGGAGTTATTTCACATTCAAAAGAAGTACCTGAACTTAAATCTACAATTCGGACAGTCGCACTCACATGGGTGATTCCGCCACTTGCAAATAGATCCTTATTCTTTTCAAAATCTAAAGCTTGACCACCATTTAATCCATTGTCACCGGTGTGTGCTTCGAATTGAACAGTCATCAATTCTATATCTAAACCAGGAATAGTACCACCGCCTGGAATTTCTATTCGTCCATTAAAAATATTAGTTACCGTATCTCCTGGAATAGCTCTATCTGTTTTTACTTTATCAAAATCTAACTCACCTGTGGCATCAGCTAGTCGATCATCGTCATTGTCTGGCAAGTCATAATTACATCGTTCGAATTCATGAGAAGAAAGAAGAAATGCCAATGAGCCATTTCCTGGACTAGGAAAATCATCTGAATCACATTCTACAACTAATGGAATACTTCGACACAGTTGCATACTACATTCGAGCGGAATAGAGAGGTCATCTTGGAGGGTGACTTGCACTAAAATTTCTTCTTCTGTACCACAACCAATTTCTCCTGCATCAGAAATATAAGGAATAACACACTCCCCAAGATTTGGACCACAGTTCGGATCACAAGTGAAATTCACTTCAAACTGAGTGAATACCCAAGTACTATCCATCGGCAAGTTATACTGGGCGGTTACGATTGTTTCATTTCCCGAAGGGGTAACATCTAGATTGAATGGCATTTGACCGCCAAGCTCCAATGGACTACCTGCCCAACTAAATCCACAAGGCAAAGTAAACTCAATATCAAGTATTCCTGAGCCAGTAAGTTTATCAGAAATGATGGCATAATTCATCAAGTATCCACCTGCATCCACAAGTGGTTCTCCAAAATCATAAAACAAAGAGTCCCTTAAAAATTGTTCAGCATTGGAAAGGGTATTATCGAAAGAAGCACCACTTGCTCCGCTAATGGTGTCTGCTGGACAATGATTAATATAAGAATAATCAAGACTCAATGGAGGATTTCCTCCCACACATTCTTCCTGATCTGCACAATAGTAATAATCCCAAGTTAGTGTGATCGAATCACCTGGAGCAAGACTCGCCCATGAAAAATCTCCTTTTTTATATAAGGTAGATGGAAAAGGACAGTCCGTTGAAACCGTCGGGAAAGATAAAATCGGAGAAGGTGATGTTACCACTCCACTACTATCTTGCACAAAAGTATTTGAATCAAAAGCTCCTCCTAAGTTGGGGAGATTTTGAGCGGAACCTAAGTCAACCGATAGGGTGATTTCAATAGCTTCGTATACGCCTATGTTTTTAATAGTGACACCCTGCTGAGCAGATTGACCTGCGCAATAATCAGCTGGTAAAACGGAATAGGCATCAAAAACTAATTCAGGGTTTTCGACAGAAGGAATAATATCAATGACTGCAGTTTGAGTGGCAACTTGGCAAACTTGACTATAACAACCCCACGAGATTTCATAGTCAGAATTTGTAAATGGAATACCAAATCCGCAATCTAAAATTTCAACCACTTCCGTAATGATAATCGTTTCGTCTTTTTCAAATAAATTATCTCCATCGCCTATCGTCATAAAATCATTCCCGCTTAATTCCAATAAAAAAGTAAAATTAGTCGAAGAAAGAACCGTTCCCAAGTTGCTCGATATTTCAATTCCTCCTAAGTGGGTATCACTAAAAACAAAACTAGATAATGTTCCTAATCGAGTATTTCGAATAGTGATTGTTCGAGTAATGGTTTCGCCCTGAGTGGCAGAAGCTAAAGTATTTGTCACATCAGTTATTACCAAAAGTGGTGTCTCTATAATATAGGGTAACGTTGTGATGGAATTATTTCCTCCGTCCCATTCCGCACTAATCGTATTGGTAAAAAGAGCGCCATTATTGATACTCGTCACCAAGTCACATTTCAATTCTGTACTGATTGTAAATTCAATTCCTTCAAATGGTAAAATCATCGGGTAAGAAAAAAGAGGTGCATTCGGAATCGAAATATCTAACTCAATTCCATTGGTAATACTTCCTGCCACATATTCCAAACCATTCGGAGTATTGACCGTCACGCCTACATTAAATAAAGTATCAGGCGAAGCATTCGTCAGGGTAAAATCAAAATCATTATTATCACAAACAATCAAATCTGATGGCTCGGTATAGTTGATAATTAGATCTTGAGAGAAAAGATTACCTGTTCCCAATAAGAGGAAAGATAAAAGGAGTGTTCGTAGAAAAGGCATAGCTAATAAGTTTAAAGTTTGTTGTTAGTAAATTTTCGTTTTGTTACTTAAGTAGAGTCCTCAAAATGGTTAAACTGCTGCTTAATAAATTTTAATTTAAAGAGAATTGCAATTGACCAATTTCAGTATTACGGCATTTAGGAAAATAGAATATTAAGAATCAATATTTTTTAACAGCTCGGGATTGAGCTCAGGAAGTTATAGCTTGCAACTAAGATATTATTTTTTTTTAGAAAAGAGAAGAATTAAAAATGATTATTGGACTGTTACTAAACCCTTTTCGAATTAATCGAACTTTCAATTCATATCTTAAAAAGTAATTTCAATAAATAGTCAACTTAAAATTAATTAATCGCATACGTATATTGTTTTAGTGAATATTAAGACGGTTTGTTTATTTAACATTTGGTATTACGATTTGTGAGATTTGTTTTTTAGGTTGCGGGCGATAACAATTTATTTATTTACCCAAAACCGTTTTTATCATGAAAAAAACAATAGTGTTCTTTCTTTCTTTCTTTGTGAATCCTTTAAATTCGCAAATAAATGAATGTGGTACTCCTGATGTCCCAGAAGCAGAGTATTTAAATTTCCTAAATTCGATTTCCCCAAATGTTGTAATTCCTACCTCAGGAATTGTTCAAGAAATCCCAATTCATTTAACCTATGTCCTTTATGATGATGGAGTTCCTTTTGATCATAATTTTGATTTTGAGGCAGGAATAATTGCTGCAAATGAAGTTTTTGCAGGAGCAATGATGTCTTTTTATATTTGTGATGTTTCGGTTATAAGTAGTACTGAATTTACTACTTATGATATTCCTAATAATGATGGAATCGGATTATTTAATTTATTCCATGTGGAGGATGCAATTAATGTATATCAAGTAGATTACATAACAGGAGCTAGTGGAATAGCTACTCTTCCTCAACTTACTGCAGGAATCGGTTGGGTGGCTATGGCAAATGGTGATCCTTATTTTCCTATTGATCCTTATGTTTTTGCACATGAATTAGGACATTATTTTAGTCTTTCACATACTTTTCATTCATCATCTACTCAATATGTAAATTATCCTATTGTTAATCCCGCTATTAATGGTGGAACACCTTCAGTAGAGGTTAGCCCAGGGATTTTTAAAGCTTGTGATAATTTGGGTGATTTTATCTGTGATACCCCAGCTGATCCTGGAAATTGTTGGGAAACAAACTGTAATTCTCCAAACAATTGCCCTAATTTGGATGCAGTAGGAGATACTTATAATCCAAACAGAGAGAATGTAATGTCATATTCTCATGTTTGGGTAAATTGTGATGATGAACATTTTACTCCTGATCAACTTACTAGAGTGTATACTACTTTGATGAACGCCACTAATAGAAATCATTTATTTAATTCCACTACGAGTTGTCCAGACTTAACATTATTATTACCAGAGTCAGGTAATTTAAAGAGATATTGTTCACTAGATGGTGATCCTCCATTGGAAGGTCAAAAATTAATAATTTCAAATATAACCGAAGGTCAGAGCTGTGAATCAACCATAACAGATGAATTAGGCAACTATAATATTCCTTTATGTGGAGTTGGAATTAATTGGGGGGAAGATATAGATTTCACAGTAGGACCTAAATTATATGATCCAGATTTATCCTATCACTCTGACCACCCAGGAGTAACTGCCCTTGATTTGGCACTAATTTCACAATATATTTTAGGGATTGATAACACTTTGGATACTCCCTATAAATTGATAGCGGCTGATGCAAATGGAAGTGGAAGTATTACTGCTTTGGATCAAGCAAGAATTCGACAGGTAATTATAGGTCTAACTACTACTTTTCCAATAGGAGGGGAGGGAGCTTCATGGCGATTTTTTCCAACATATTATCTTAATTCAAGTCCTTCTTTTAATGCTGCTTTTTTTTCTAATCCATTTACAGCTGTATGGCAAAATTTGATGGGAACAACTCTTAGTTATACTCAATATATGGATCTACTTCAAGGAAATTTACAAAACTCATATTTCTTAGATAATGATAATTGGTCATTTAGAGCAATAAAAATTGGTGATGTAAATTGTTCAGCAGTTAGTTCAGATGGGATGCTTACACCTTTAGTCAGTACAGAATTATCATCAAGAGAAGAAGGTTTAAAAATAGATCCAAAAGAAATAAATGGATGTTTGAAAAAAGGAGAACGAGGTGAAATTTTATTTAAACTTTCAAGTGTGGAGGCTTTGATCGCTTATGAAATGGGACTCAGATTGAATAATGATAAATTAAAAGTGATTGATCTTAAAAAAGGTAATCATGGAAATTTTGATAGTGATAATTTTAATCAAGATGATTTATTTTTAGGAGATGTAAAAACGATTTGGTGGAGTAAAACAGGAAAGGTGAATCAATTTGTAGGTGATAAAACTATTTTTTCAGTTGAAATAGAAGTATTAGAAGACATTTGTAATCTATCTGATTTAATTCAACCTGACAATGAGATTTTAAATAATAATTTCTTTAACTTAGAAGGCGACAATGTTACTACAACTCTTTCTTTCGAATTGAAATCGGATCAAATAATGGAAGACTTTGGCAATAAAAGATTAAAAGTAAATGTATTTCCAAATCCATCTACCGATCAATTTACATTTGAATTTAATGTAGAAAATGCTATTGAAACAACTATAACAATTTATGATCGTTTTGGTAATTCTATTTCACAGCAACTAAGTTTAGGAAAAGGAAAACAAAATTATACTTTTAATAATATCTCGAAGTTAGCAAATGGTCTTCTATATTATTCCATTTCAACTGAAGATAATTCAACTAATGGAAAATTAATAAAAGTAGAATAGTTGAGTCTAAATAATTTGATTTTATAATTTAAAATGGATGCTTCAAAATTAACTTTTGAAGTATCCACTTCTAACATAATTCCCATGAAAATAAATCTAAGAAATATCGTTTTACCTTTTTTTATTTTATGTTCAATTCAAATATCTGCGAAAATTATTTATGTTAATGCTGATGTAGTTGGTGGGAATGATGATGGTACTTCATGGAATAATTCGTTCTCCATCCTACAATTTGCGATTATCGAAGCCGAATATGGAGACACCATTTGGGTAGCAGAAGGCACTTACAAACCCACCAACAGTTCATTCCGAACCATTTATTTTTCTTTAAATAATGGCGTTAAATGGTATGGAGGATTTCAAGGAAATGAAACTGATTTACTTCAAAGAGATTATGAAACTCACGAAACTATTCTTAGCGGTGACATTGGCATACAAGGAGACAGTACTGATAATAGTTACCATGTAGTTTATACTTTAGGAACAGATTCTACAACAGTCATTGATGGTTTTTCAATTATACACGGACAAGCAAGTCATATCAATACTTCTTATTTTGGACATTTTAATTATGGTGGTGGTATTGCTGTTGACGTAGATATAACAAATACAATAGCAAGACCAAAAATTCTAAATTGTACTTTTCGAAGTAACATAGCCAAACTTGGAGGAGGAGCAGTTTCAATGTTTACTACGCTTAGTTCTCAAATAAATCCAATGATTGATAATTGTAAGTTTTTTGGAAACAGTACACTTTTTGGAAGTGGGGGAGCTATTTGTCGAGAGGGAGGAATTAATACAGAAGAAGATTATATAATTTCTAATTGTCTTTTTGAGAAGAATTTTTCTGAAACAACAGGTGGAGCAGTTTATATAAGGAACATACCTAATCAACAATTATTTTTAGGTTGCGATTTTATTGATAACCACGCTAAAGCAATAGGAGGAGGAGTACATATAACTCAAGAGTTATACCTTGAACCATTACAACAAACTATTTTTGAAGGGTGTAACTTTATGCATAATAAAACTTCAAATGCTAACAGTTACGGCGGTGGATTATCATTTTATAATAGTTCTCAAATTTTAGCAAATGAGTTAGCTCTAAAAGTGTGTAATTCAAATTTTTTAGGAAATCAATCTATTAGATCAGGAGGAGTAGATTTAGAGTTTTTTTATTTAGATGGATGGAAGTTTGAAAATGTAAATTTTATAGATAATCAGTCAGAAGTAAATGCAGGAGTTTTGAGGTTTGCAAAAGTTGGGAATCAATGTGTAAATTCCAATTGTGAAATATCTAATTATATAGAAAATTGTTTATTTAGAAATAATAAAAGTTTAGATGATGTTTCGGGAAGTATTGAATTGAATTTAGAATTGGGACTTCAAGAGAATAATAATGTCAAAATTTATTTTAACAACACAGTATTTGAAAAAAATTTACGTGTAGTTCAATTTTTAAATTTATCGTCTATAAATAGTTTTATTTCCTTTTTTAACAATTGTACATTTTATAGTAATGGAGAGGAAACAATTTCTAAAAATACTTTAGTTGATCTAAACATAGCAAACTCTATCTTCTGGGAAGATCATTCGATTGATCAATTTTTTGTTGGTGATTCACAAGGCTTCAACATCCACCACTCCCTCCTAAAATCCCCCGACTGCCTCATCAACGGTATCGACTACTGCGGCGATGGTATGCTCTACAACCTCTACCCCGAATTCCGAGACACCATGAATAATGACTTCTCTCTCCGATCCTGTTCCCCAGCTATCAACCAAGGCGAGAATATTGCTATCGACAGTTTGGGTATCTTTTTTGACATCGAAGGCAATCCTCGCATCTTGGATGATGCAGTAGATTTGGGAGCGTATGAAACGCAAGCATTTGAAGTATTAGTACCACAATCTCAAAATGTCCAATGCAACGGCGGAGCAGATGGAGCAATCACTTGGGTGCAACATGGAACGCCACCTTTTACTTTTGAGTGGGATAATGGAATAACCACGGGAACTGAATTTACGGGATTAAGTGCAGGGACTTATTCGATAGCGGTGATGGATGCTGACAACTGTTTGGATACTTTTAATATGACAGTCAATCAACCTTTGTCACTCGAAATCATGGATACCGTAACTGCTGCTACAGGCGCAATGAATGCCGATGGAATGATTGAAGTGATGCCATCAGGAGGCGTTCCCAACTATCAATATCTATGGAGCAATGGTGACACGACTGCATTGGTGGAAAATCTTTTGTCAGGGACTTATACGGTAACCGTCACCGATGCGAATGGCTGTGAGGAGGTTTTAGAAATGGAAGTTGGCTTTATGACTGAGGTAAATGAGTTGGATGAAAAATATTCCATTAGATTGATTCCAAATCTAGTTGAGCAAGGAGCGACGACTTATTTACTTTTTGACTTGGAGGAAAATACTTATTTTGAAGTAGAATTATTTAATGAGATTGGTCAACTTCTTTTTTCTAAAAAAATAGAAATGGGAGCGGGAGAAAATATTTATGAATTACCGATTTTGGAAAGTCGAGGATTGTTTTTTGTAAAAATAAAAGACAATTCAGGAAAGCATCAAGTATTGAAATTTGTAATTATATAACGAAATTCACATACAATAAATAAAAATACATCTTTTGCAATAATTAGTAATTTTTGAAAAAAAGGGAAAGCTATCTTTATTTTACTTTTGAAATAAAATAAACAAGAACGTAAAATCCCTTTTATCATGAAAAAAGTATTTGCAACCCTCACCCTCATTTTATTTACCCAATTTATTTTTGCTCAAACTCCTACTCAAACTATTAAAGGAGTAGTCATCGACAAGGATACGCAAGAACCATTAATTGGAGCAACAGTTACGATTGATGGATTTGATGATTTAGGAACGACAACAGAAGTAGATGGAAGTTTTCGATTGGAAAATATTCCAGTCGGACGGAGAAAAATTGTAGCAACCTATGTGGGATATTTATCCTACTCGAATGATAATGTTCTGTTGAACTCTGCCAAAGAAGTGGAGTTAAATATATCTCTTTTGCAAGCTTCCTCAGAGTTAGGAGAAGTAACCGTCATCGCCACTCAAGATGGAAAACAACCGAACAATGAAGACCTTGTCGTAAGTACTATTTCATTTTCAGTTGAAGACATCAAAAGTAATGCAGCTAGTGCCAATGACCCTGGACGGATGGCAATGGGATTTCCTGGAGTGCAACTTAGTCGAGATAGTAGAAGTGATATTGTCATTCGAGGGAATTCCGGAATTGGATTGTTATGGAGACTCGAAGGTATTGATATCCCTAATCCAAATCACTTTGCTCGACGAGGTTCATCGGGAGGAGGAATCACCATTTTCAGTATGAGTATGTTAGGAAATTCTGATTTTTCGACAGGCGCATTTTCTGCAGAATATGGCAATGCCTTTTCAGGAGTCTTTGATGTGAAGTTGCGAAATGGAAATAAAGACAATCGAGAATATTCTTTTAAAGCAGGAATCTTAGGTTTAGATTTTTCCACCGAAGGCCCCATTAAAAAAGGAAAAAGTTCTTACCTCGTCAACTACAGGTATTCAACTTTGGGTATTTTAAATTCGATGGGCATTCATTTAGTTGGTCCACGTGTGAGCAATACTTTTCAAGATTTATCATTCAAACTTCGTTTTGCTAGCAAAAATAATAGAGACATTTTATCCTTTTGGGGAATTGGTGGATTAAGTCAAGAACGACAAGATCCAGTTGATGGAGTAGAGAATTGGAAATCATATACCGACTACTTTACCCGTGATTTTGAAACCAATATGGGAGCCATAGGAATGACGCATACTCATCTCTTTAAAGATGATTCGTATCTAAAAACTAACTTAGCAATCATGAGTCAGCAAGTATTATTCGCCAATGATACTTTAACTCAAAACCTCGTAGCTACAAACGTAAATGACGAAGATTATACCGAGGGAAGAATTACTCTCTCCACTAATTACAATAAAAAAATTAGTCCAAAGTTAACGTTGAAAACAGGAACATACATCAGTAATTT
>CALJOK010000059.1 GCA_937981555.1 uncultured Saprospiraceae bacterium | reverse complement strand
TCCTAATGATTTCCATTGTGGTTGGGCAGCATCCTTTCCAAATTCAACAAAAGCAGTATGCCCTACTCCTGTAGTAAGATTAATTTCCATAAATACCGTTTCTTGATTTTTCATAGTTTATTATTTTTCGTTTATTAAAATCTTTAACTCCCCTCCACTATCCCTATCTCCTCCGCCGTCAGCCCATACAACTCATACACCATCGTATCTAGGTTTTAGGATGTTAGGACGTTTACTTGTTAGGACGTTTACTAAACCTTTAAGGTTTAGTAAACGTGGTGCTAATAATCTAGCCTTGAAAGTATATCTTGAATTTTAACTTTACTTTTTTTCTTTCTGCCTAAGCGTAGAAATACTCCAAAGAGTACCCAATACCAAAAACCTAATAGGATAAACAAAAATTAAAAACCACAAAACTACTTTCTTGTATATTGATATTGATTCTTTAAATGAATATTTTTTTTCTTTCAGTTGTTTAACATCATCCCAACTTTTATAATTTTCATCAAATCCCATTAAACCTAATTCCTCATATTTTCTTACAACTTTCCCCATTTCAACTGCTTCTAAATCAATCTGGTAATTATGCCATTGGATATAAGAAAATGCAATTAAAATTAGAATAAGCAATCCTACAAAAAATAGAAACTCACGAGCAATAATTTTTTTATCTACTTTCATTACTTCTTCTTTTTATCCACCTTCAATAACGGCTTAGTATATTCCTCATACAACTCAAATAAAAACTCAATCCGATTCCGCTCATTCGTAAAAGGCTGAGGACGGTAACACAAATCCACCGCTTTATCTAGTTGCTGATGTGCCTTTACTAAATCAGGTGGCATCGTCAACGGGTCGTATAAATCTGCTAGACTACTATCAGGATATTGCGTTCTTACATCTAATACTTTTTGGGCTGCCTTTTCTACTTTAGATTTGTTTTTTTGACTTGGTTCTTTTGGGAAAGGATAATTATTATAAACAATATTTTTTGAATATCTATAATCACTTTTTAATCTTCCACAAATATATTTTACCCATGTCATATGCATTTTAGAAGATAAAATTCCAAATAAATTTATGTTCCCATCTGGAATTATATAAACACTATTTAGTGGGATGAACATTTCATTAAAAAACCCAAAAGGGATATAATTTCTTCTCTCTGAAGTCGTGGCGGGGATAACAATAAACGATTTTGGGTTTTTAGTATCTCTAAATAAGGTTGGAAATTGGGCTAATTCTCTTGTTGCCTCAAATGAACTTTCTAATCGGGCTTCTTTTACTTTATTTATTCTTTCAATTAATTCTGGATATTTTCTAATCTCTTTTGGAGAACTGGTTACTAACCAAAAACACCACCTTTTTATATTATTTAAATATTCCCTTCCTGATACAACTTGTTTTATTAAAGTTTCAATAGTAGGATATTTATTAATTAGTTCTTTTTTTTCTTCATTAGTCAATAGAAGATTACCTCCATCAGTTGGTTGATTTCCTTTAAAGATTTTGGGAACATTACATAATGGTTTAGTCCGCTTTGGAATCAATACATTATTAGCATCTATTAAATACGGATTAATATTCTTTGATTTAACTAAATGTGGTTCTCCTTTTACATTGTCATATTCAAATATTATCTTCTCTTTTTTGTTTACTCCATTTTCAGCGAAACCAATAATTATGCAAAAAACGTTTGCATTTCCTTTTGAATCGTTTGACCATTTAAAAGTTTTATGAGCAAAAAATATTTCAACTCTATTTTTTAATAATTCTGCCCATAAAGTTGAAGTTTGCTCTCCTTGAACTATCGAATTAGTCGAAACGAATGCGCATTTTATATTTGTACTTTGGATATATTTTGAAGATAACTTGTACCAACAAGTTACATAATCTAAAACGCCCCAATCTTTTACATCATTCCAAATAATATTCATATCCTCTCGTTGTTCCTTTGATTGATATTGTTTACCATAAAAAGGAGGATTCCCCAATATATAATTCAACTCATCTTTAGAAATAATACTTTCCCAATCCACTCTTAAAGCATTTCCATGAACAATAGTAGCCGATTTTTTCAAAGGTAATCTAACAAAGTATTGCCCAAACTCTTCTGATACTTTTAGGTTCATTTGGTGGTCAATTAACCACATAGCGACCTCAGCAATACGGGCTGGAAATTCATCATACTCAATACCATAAAATTGGTCAACATCTACTTGTATGATGTCACCAACATTAAGGAAGCCTTGACCTGATTTATATAATTCTCTAAGGATATTTATTTCTAAAGTTCTTAATTCTCGATAGGTAATAATAAGGAAGTTACCACAACCACAAGCGGGGTCTAAAAATTTAAGATTTGCAATTTTATTATGTAGTAATTGTAGTTTCTTTTTACTGCCTTTTGCCTTTTCAAATTCTGTTTGTAATTCATCTAAGAAAAGCGGTTTAATGAGTTTTTGGATATTCTTTTCTGAGGTATAATGTGCGCCTAAGTTTCTTCTTTCTTTTGGGTTCATAGCTGCCTGAAACATCGAACCAAAAATAGCGGGTGAAATCTGACTCCAATCCAAAGAACAACATTCCAAAATGGTTTCTCTCATTTCAGCATCAAAGGAAGCAACAGGCAAATGTTCTGCAAATAGATGTCCATTGACATAGGAAAATTCATTAAGACTTTCCGAAAGATTGGATAACCTTTTTTCTTTAGGTGTGTTCAGCACTTGAAATAATTGGGCTAGGTGCATCGCTAAATCACTTCCATCAGGTTTGGTATGTGTATCAATATATTCTTGAAAAATACCACGCTCAAAAATGCTAGTATCTTCTGCAAATAAACAAAATAGAATCCTTACCAAATAGACTTCCAAAGCGTGTCCAGTATAACCTACTTCTTTTAATCTATCATGTAGCTTTCCCATCCGATAAGCCGCTTTGAGATTGACGGGATTTTCGTCTTCAAACTTTCTTTTTTGATACCCTGCAATAAATCCAAAGAGGTGGATATTTTGGAGTAGTTCAGTTATGGGAAAACTATGCTCGGTATCTTCATCTAAATCATATAAGCGAAATTCATTAAAATCTGATACGATTACATATTTGGGTAATTCATGCTCTTTAAGTCCGTGAAAGTAGTCCGTAGCCTGTTTAAAAGCCGCTCCCAAATCTTTACCCGTTGACTTCATTTCTATCAAAAGCATTCCTTTCCAAAACAGGTCAATAAAGCCTGTTCCTTGATTCGCTTTAGTTACCTTCTTTTCAAAAGAAGCAACTCTTCTACGACTAATACCAAAGATGTTGAGGAATTCATTTTGAAAGGTTTGCGCTTCTGCCTTTTCGCTTGTTTCGTCTTTCCACTCATTGACAAAAGAGATAGTGCGGCTTTTTATTTCGTTCCAACTTAAGGGCATAATTTAGATATTGAGTGTTTATGTATTTGTATGAATACCTAAATATTATATTTTTTTCTATTATTACAAAAATCTAAGGTGAATACTTTTTGAGTACCCGTTAGTTAGGTGGAATCTTTATCTATATTATTCCTCAATAAGTATTCTAACCTTCCATCAGGAACAAAGCCCGTTAATAATTCACCAGCTATCATAATTGGATTCAGGGATCGGATACCTTAGAGGTATCCAATCCCTACTCCAGCGCAACAACTCCTATAAATAGGTGATTTTCCCTAAAAAGTAGCTTTATTTCTTTTTGCTATGCTTTCAACCAATTTGCTATGCCGTAAAACAAATTACTTTGTCTTAAAGTAATTTACTTTGTCGCAAAACAATTTACTTTGTCTTAAAGTAATTTACTTTATCGCAAAACAATTTAGTTTGTCTTAAAGTAATTTACTTTATCGCAAAACAATTTAGTTTGTCTTAAAGTAATTTACTTTGTCGCAAAACAATTTAGTTTGTCTTAAAGTAATTTACTTTGTCGCAAAACAATTTAGTTTGTCTTAAAGTAATTTACTTTATCACAAAACAATTTAGTTTGTCGTATCGCAAATTAGTTGAAGGCATTTCTTTTTAAAAAATCGTGCTAAAAAACAAAAAAAGTGTTAAAGTTTAGGAGCTACTTATGTATATATTATTTTTGGTATATGATTTGTATAAATTTTATTATGATGGGAAACTTGATCCCATTACCCAATCAATAGACTAAAAAAACAGTTTTTGAAACACTATTTTTTTAACACCTTTAAACCATTTCTATAATGAACAATTTCAAAGTAGACCGTTTTTTTAACCAATTAAACCAAGCTCCTCTAGCTGTATACGCCTTGATGGTAGCTTCCAAGATTTTTCAACAAAAAACTTATGCTGCCATTGCTCCATTTGCTGCTGACCTCAATGAGAAGGCCGCCAAATATGATGCGGCATTAAAAGCTACCGCTAATGGTGGCGTAGAATTAACCCGATTAAAAAACATTGCCTTGAGCGAGACAAAAGTTTCCTTGAACCATGTGGCCAATGCCTTGGAGAACAATGCGAATGGCGCGGAAAGCTATATTGTATTGGCTGGGATGGCGATCAAGGAGTCGCCGGTGCGAGCTTTGATTAGTAACGAAAGGCCAAAAGCACCTACCAATGTGGTGTTGCAAAGTGTTGGCGGCATTGGAGAATTGGAAGTCAAATTTACTTTGCCTAACAAAAAACATGTGGCGATGGTCGCTGTCGAGAGTAAGATTCCTTATACGGATGAACCGTTTACTAACGGCAGATATATAAAGGGTGAAAAGGGTACATTGAGAGGATTCCAAAATGGAATGGTGGAAGTTCGATTTATTTCGATTGGGAATGATGGCTTGAAGAGTGATCCTACGCCGTCGGTTATTGTGCCTGTTTTGTAGAATAGTTGATAAATAATTAAGTATAGAAGGAAGTCGAAAGGCTTCCTTTTCTTTTTGGGGTTCAGCGCGCTGCATTGGATATTTGTTTTTCTCTTGGGGTTGGATGGGAACGCGGATGAGGCGGATCGTGCGGATGGAGGCGGATTTTTTTCGGGCTCCTGGTTAAGGATAATATAAAAAAAAGCCAACT
Source organism: uncultured Saprospiraceae bacterium (assembly GCA_937981555.1). GTDB lineage: Bacteria > Bacteroidota > Bacteroidia > Chitinophagales > Saprospiraceae > CAJQQY01. Next base: position 118,767 of record CALJOK010000059.1, on the reverse strand, counting down.
TCTTAGGAGGTTGGCTTTTTTTGTTTTTCGGACTTGGATAACGCAGACGACCTATCTTAAAATTTAAATGCCTTCTGATTGATTAGTCAGAAGGCTTTCTTATTTATAAAACAGGAATGGTAAAACAGCCTACCCCACCCAAGTAAAATCTGGGGGTGCAACAGAACCAGATATTAATAGTATTGATGGAAATTTCCTGTTAAAAAAAGTCAGGACAAACGGTTTCAATAGGAGTCATTCGTGATGGTTACGAAGTATTTATGTTGATTCGGTTCTGCCAAAATATGATTTTTATCATTCAAGGTTAGAGAAGGCGTTTTGGAAAAAAAGGATTCCCCTTGGCTAACGTCCAATGCCCATTAAGTTAAGATTTTTTTGAATATCCAACCCCCAACGCTTCGCTTAGGAATGTCCAATGTTGAAGTTTCCCCAAAGTTTGCTAGGGAGATAAGTTGGACATTGGATATTCGTTTTCTTAACTTAATGACATTGGGCTTACCTCTGCCCCCGGCAGCAGCCGAAAACAGCTCACCTTTCCTGCGCTGTCCGCTATGAGCTGCTATACTTGCCTCAAATGCTCAACCCGTTATAATTTAGAATATAATCCAAATATGTTTACTGGTCAAAATCAATCTTTCATTCAAAAAAACTAACTTTTACAACAGATGTAATCCATCCATAAGTCAATCTCATGATCAATTGAAAGAAATACCAAGAAAGGTGAAGATAAAATGAACCTGTTTTAGAAGCTCCATAAAAAAACCCGCAACTTATTGATAATCAATTAGTTACGGGTTACTGTGGTGATCCCACCAGGACTCGAACCTGGAACCTGCTGCTTAGAAGGCAGCTGCTCTATCCAGTTGAGCTATGAGACCAAATCTGGATATATGCTTTGTTAAGCGGACGCAAATTTATATCTTTTTATGATAAAAATGCAATTTCTGCAAAGTATTTTTTCAAACAAAATAACCTTTCTTTCAGTTCCCACATTTACAATTATTATTCTTAAAAAATACGAGGTATTAATTTCAAAATAAAACTAAAATCAACATTACCGTTTATCATTTTTGATTTCAATTTCAACTTGACTATAAAAATTTTCTAAGAAGGCCACTTATTTTTTTAAATTCACGGACTTTTTAAAAATCAAACTTAACTATGAGTACTTCAAATAATATAAAAATAGAAGAAAGTTGGAAAAATGCCCTTGCTGATGAATTCCAACAACCTTATTTTTTAGCAATCAAGCAGTTTTTACTTCAAGAGAAGCAAGCTGGTCATAAAATATTTCCTGCTGGCCCTTTGATTTTTAATGCTTTTAATTCTACTCCTTTCGACAAAGTTAAAGTCGTTATTTTGGGACAAGATCCATATCATAATATTGGTCAAGCACATGGTTTGAGTTTTTCGGTTCCTGATGGGATTCCTGCTCCGCCTTCTTTGGTCAATATGTTTAAAGAGTTGAACACAGATATTGGCATGGATATTCCAACTACTGGGAATTTACAAAAATGGGCTAATCAAGGTATTTTATTACTCAATGCTGGTTTGACGGTTAGAGCACATCAAGCCAACTCTCATAAAAATGCGGGATGGCATAAATTTACGGATGCTGTCATTCGAAAATTATCTGCGGAACGAGAAGGGATTGTTTTTTTACTGTGGGGAGGTTTTGCCAAAAAGAAATCAAGTTTGATTGATCATTCCAGACATCATGTTTTGATGACTGGACATCCTTCTCCGCTGAGTGCGAATCGAGGGTATTGGTTTGGAAATAAGCATTTCTCAAAGACCAATGAACTATTGACGAAACAGGGATTGACTCCGATTGATTGGAATCTTTAAGTCGCTTATAGAAAAACGGACTTACTTAAGGTTGACAATCAATTTTACATACTCCCCTTCTTCCACTTTTTCATTTAGGTTTTCGTCAATTAGAAAGACAAAGTATAATTTTTCAAAATTGGAGTTTGCTATGTTCACTTCAAAATCTTGCATACAATAATTTTCTACATCGAAACTGAGTTGAACAATCCCGTTTTCTTTTTTCGAAATCAAATTCGCTCGCTTCTCTTCTTCATTATTATAAAAAATATAATGGTGCGCCTGATCATCAAAGAAGATACATTCATACTGAGCATCTTTCGGCCCAGCCATACTTGTTCCTGCAGAAAGCGCTGGTATTTTGTCAAAAGATTTTCCAGCCTCAAATTGCTTAAAGATATCAGGATCAACATCTGCGACTAATCTTGCTGCATGATAATTTTGAGCAATATCATCATCTTTTTTGATATTAAAATAAATAGAAAATTTTTCTTTGACTAAATCAATACTTTGCTGAGAAGTATTAATCACTATCTCATTGTTGCCTTGCTGAACTTTCATATCAAAATCATTCAATTGACTGGGCAACTCTGTCGATTGAAAAATAGACATGGAAAAAACCATCAAAAAAGTAAAAATAGAAGTGGATGACATAATAATAAAATTAGTTTTTGGATAAAAAATAAATTAATAATAGAGGTTGTTGGTATAGTGATTAGTCATTGAGCATTAGTTTCTTTTTTTCAAAAAAACTTGGTTTCAATGTTTTGATCTTTCACTAATTACAATGCCTAGATTGAATTAGTAAAACTAAATTTCCGAAAATATTATGTAGGGAGTTAGAAGATTTGAAATAAAAGTAGATAGGTATATTTGAAGTCAGGACAAAGGTAAATATTTTAATCCAACATATTCAAAAAAACGAAAGACTTTAACAATATATTTTAAAAAAATGTAATATTAATAAAGTTTATAAGGGCTTTCTCATAAAAACTTTAAGGGAATGAAAGCACCTTTATTTTGCGTTAATTACCACATAGGCACATAGAACACATAAATATTTTTTCGAAGAAAAAATTAAAAACTATGTTTTCTATGTGCCTATGTGGTAAGCAAATATTTTTATGAGAAAGCCCTTTAAAGTTTATTGCTGTCTTATTACAACAAAAAATTATTCACAGGATGACTTGGAGTCGTCAGTTAGGTATCGAATCCCATGAAGGAATCCGATATCTTTTTTCCTCAACAGCTTATTTTCCATAAACTTCTCCTCGACAAGATTTCAAAGTATTCATTAATAAAGATGTTACCGTCATCGGGCCAACTCCTCCTGGAACAGGCGTGATATAACTTGCCTTGGCCGCGACCTCGTCATATTTTACATCACCAGTCAATCGATAACCACGTTTAGCATTTTCATCGTCTACTCGATTAATTCCAACATCAATAATCACTACGCCTTCTTTCACCATATCAGCGGTTAGGAATTCAGGAATTCCCAATGCAGCAATGATAATGTCAGCTCGCAAAGTATGGGACTTTAAATCCTTCGTTCGACTATGACAAAGTGAGACCGTTGCATTGCCAGGTCTCGCTTTTCTAGACAATAAAATACTGATCGGAGTTCCGACAATATTACTTCTTCCCAAAACTACGCACTCCTTTCCTTCTACATCAATATCATAACGATCTAACATTTGCATAATTCCAAAAGGTGTTGCTGGCAAATAGGCAGGCAGTCCTTGTGCCATTCGGCCGAAATTAGCAGGATGAAATCCATCCACATCTTTTCGAGGATCAATGGCAAGCGTTATTTTTTCTTCGTTAATATGCTTAGGCAATGGAAGCTGAACGATAAATCCATCAATCTCATCATCATTATTGAGTTCAGCTACAATTTCCAATAATTCTTCTTCTGTAGTAGAAATATCTTTTCTAATCATGGTAGATTCAAAACCAACTTGCTCGCACGAACGAACTTTGTTTCTTACATACACTTGACTAGCTGCATCTTCGCCAACCAACACGGCAGCGAGGTGTGGAATTTTTCCACCAGCGTCTCTGATTTTTGCAACTTCAACTGCAATTTCTTCTTTGATTGTATTGGCAAGTCCTTTACCGTCGATAATGTTTGACATAAGTAGATTTGAATTATTTTAACAAAGGCACAAATATAAAAAACGCGCTGACTAAAAGAGCCAGCGCGTTTTTATTTTTTTCCACAAAAGAAAAATTTATTCAATCATAATTTCCACTCTTCTATTCAAAGCTCGTCCTTCTTCTGTATCATTTGCACCTAATTCATTTGCCTCTCCTTTTCCTTGATACTTTACTTGTTCACTTTTTACTCCATTATCTCTTAATAATCGCCGAACTATCCCAGCTCGTTTTTCAGAGAGTCTTTGGTTAGATTTTGCATCTCCCGTATTATCTGTATATCCAGTAACCATTAAAATTTTCTCTGGATTTTCTTTAATATAAGTCAACGCCAAATCTAGATAGTTTCTCAACTCATTAGTCATCTCTGGCTTAGCTACCCCAGTTTCAAATCTAACTGTATATGGATCTAAAACAGAAAAAACTTTTTCTTCCACCTTAGCTTCATCTTCTATTGCCACCTTTTCATTTCCTTCAAAAGCAACGGCATTATATACTCTCGTCCCCTCTAATACTCCAGCCAACTCTTTTCCAGAAGTAATAATTCTATCTGCAGGAGTTCCATATTTTATCAATTTCTCTTTGATTGCCTCTGCTCTTTCTTTTCCCAAATTAGTCTCACCAGTATATTTTTCAGTAGCATAATAACTACCTACTAAATTCAATGTTCGATTTTCATTACTTTTAAAATGTGCCGCAACTTTTTTCAATTCACCATTAGTTGCTGCGGGGATAGTTGCAAATGATCCATCTTTTTCAAATGAAAAAGCATCTACACTTTTGGATTTAAATGCCCCATCAGTAAATGAGAAATGAGCTGGAGCATCAGTTGTGCCACCACAAAAATTAGTAAGACTCAGTACCCAAGAACCAATGAGTATAAATAAGGCAGAAAAAATTCCTAATGCGGTATTATTCATAGTAATGTTATTTTTTCTGGAAAAAATAATCCAGAGTTAGTTTATAAATAAGTTTTAATCGGAGCTGTTCAAGGATAACAAAGATTATTTAATGGGTCAGTAAATTTAAAAAAAAACTAAGTAAATCAAGAAATGTATTTTTAAATATATAACTCAAAAAAAATGGTAACTATTCAGCATGGGAGAAAAGTACGGGCGAATTTATTCGCCTAATGAATCCTATAGCTTAAACTAATAGTGATGGGCGAATGAATTCGCCTGTACTATATCCATGCTGAATAGTAACAAAAAATGTAAAATTATTTTTATTCAAAATTTTAAGATATGAAAAACCACTTTACGTAAGTCCATCATAGTCAAAAGAATAAGAATATTTTTTTTCAATAAAAAAATACAAAAAATAAAGTAATTAACATTTTCTCTTTATCTTGGGTGTACACTACTCTGCACTATAATAAATTTATATTCCTATTCTATCGTAACCCTAAAAAACTCTTTTCTATCTTATGTGACTAATCTCTCATTTATTGGTCACAATTTATATAAGTATGAATCCAAATTTTTTAACACCTTAATAAAAGAGAAAATACTATGACGATTTTAAGTTTTATCCTACTTTTTAATTGGATGTGCTGGATACCCATTTTATTATTTGGAATAGGTGCATGGCTGCTTGGTAGATTTTTCGGGAAAAATTCTTCTACCACTAAATTTACTGGTTTGTTAAATGAGAAAGATACTAATTTGAATCTTGCTCAGGAGAATTTGAAAAATGCGTTGACTGCAAAGGGAAAAACAGAAAACGAATATACTGGTTTGAAGAACAGATTTTCTTCACTTGAATTGGACTATCAAGCTGCGAAAAATATCGAACCTCAAATTATCGAAAAAGAAATTGAAATCATCAAAGAAGTTCCGGTTGAAGTAATCAAGGAAGTAGAGGTAGAAGTGATCAAAGAAGTGGAAGTAATTAAAGAAGTGACGGTGGAAAGATTAGTGGAAATTGTAAAAGAAGTGGAAGTCATCAAAGAAGTACCTGTTGAAATGTACAACAACTACGAAACACTTAAAGCGGTGGATATGGTTAGAGAAGTGCCCGTTGAAGTAATCAAAGAAGTCGAAGTGATCAAAGAAGTGCCGGTGGAAGTGATCAGGAATGTCGAAGTAATTCGTGAAGTGGAAGTGATCAAAGAAGTGCCGGTGGAAACTATCAAGGAAGTGGAAATAATGAAAGAAGTGGAAGTAATCAAAGAGGTGGCGGTTATTCAAGAAGTGGAAGTAATTAAAGAAGTGGAAGTAATCAAAGAGGTTCATGTGATTAAAGAGGTGGAAGTGATCAGAGAAGTAGAAGTGATCAAGGAAATAGAAGTAGAAGTGATTAAAGAGGTAGAAGTAGAAGTCATCAAGGAAGTAGAAGTGATCAAAGAAGTAGAGGTAATCAAAGAAGTAGAAGTGATCAAAGAGGTAGAAGTAGAAGTGATCAAAGAGATTGAAGTGGAAGTAATTAAAGAAGTGCCAGTCGTAATTGAAAAGGAAATAGAAGTAGAAGTGATCAAAGAGATTGAAGTGGTTCAAGAAGTACCAGTCGAAGTGATCAAGGAAGTAGAAGTCATTAAAGAAGTGATCATCACAAAAGAAATTCCTGTCGAAGTGATCAAAGAAGTTCAAGTGATCAAAGCTGTTGAAATGATAAAAGAAATTCCTGTTGAAGTGATCAAAGAAGTTCAGGTAGAAGTGATCAGGGAAGTGGAAGTGATCAGAGAAGTGGAGGTGATCAAAGAAGTAGAAGTCATCAGAGAGGTAGAGGTGATCAAAGAAGTACAAGTTGAAGTGATCAAAGAAGTAGAGGTGATCAAAGAAGTGCCGGTAGAAGTTACTGTGTTTAAAGAAGTAGAGGTCATCAAAGAAGTCCCAGTAGAAATCATTAAAGAAGTAGAGGTGATCAGAGAAGTCGAAGTGATCAGAGAAGTTCCAGTAACTCTTCACACGAACACTCAAACGGTCAAAGCCGTGGAAATGTTTAGAGAGAAAGCTGTGCTTAAAGCAAGTAATGGAAAATCAGGTTACCGATCTGAGTACCTTCAAATAGTAGAAGGTATCGGACCAAAAATCGAAAAGTTACTGCATGCAGCTGGAATTAATAATTGGGATGAATTGGCAGAAACTAGTACTGAGGATTTAAAAGAGATACTAGAAAACGCTGGTCCTCGTTATAAAATGCATAATCCAAATACTTGGCCTAAGCAAGCAAAGTTAGCTGCCAAAGGAAAGTTTGATAAATTAAAAGAATATCAAGATGATTTAGACGGTGGAAAAGAATAATCATTTTCACCACAACAACATAACCAAAATTTACTCATGCCTCGCAATTTTTGCGAGGCATTTTTTTTGGAAAAAAAATCAAAACCAATCATTCTAAAAAAAGAAAAACTTTCGTCTTCAAAACTATTTCCCCTGCCGAGCACTTTCTAAATAACCATTAATTGTATCAATCTGCTTTTGATCTAAAGCAAATTCTTTCGCTTTTTCAAAATATTTTATCGCATTAGGAAACTGCTTTTGCATTGCATAAATTACGCCTAGGTTTTGCCATCCATCTACATATCTTGGATTTTTTTCAACTGCTTTTTCATAGACACCTTTTGCCTTTTCCAATTCAGCATTCGCTCCAGCTAAATTTCCTGCAGCTCTTGCCTTTGCACTTTTCTCAAAATAAATAACCCCCAAATTATTATAAGCTTTCGCATTATTCAAATTGTATTGAATCGCAAAATTATAATGCTCCTCTGCTTTATCATTAAAACCAGCTTTGTTGTACCACCACCCTAACCGAGCATGTGCATCAGAATATTTTGGATAAACTTCTACCGCTTTTTCCAAAACCGTTTTAGCCTTATTCATCATCTCCGCTTGCTCTTTGCCAGTCAACGTCAATCCTTTTTTCGATAACTCTAAACTGTAGTGGTACAATAATTTTCCACACTCCGGCGAGGTTTGAATATCTGTATCGTAAAGTGTAAAACTATCTTTCCAGGCAGAATTTCGATCTATCGTTTTAAAGGAAAAAAGAAAAACAACCACTCCTAAAAGTCCAAGAGCCACGCTATTTTTTTTGAAAAAATTACTCATTTCAAAATTTTTACTCCTACCCTCTTCTAATTTTAATAACTTCATTATTCCATAAGCTACCGCTATGGAAAACCCCAAAACGGGGACATACAATAATCGCTCAGCATAAGATGTTCCGATATTAAAAACTAAATTAGACGTAATCGAAAGCGTCAATATATAAAACAAAATTCCAAAGGAAAAAACTGACTTTTTCTTAATATTCAACAACGCCCAAATACCTAAACCGACATGAATGACAAAAGATAAAAGTGCTTTCCAATCACCAAATGAAGTTAATGGAATTTGAGAGTATCCTGCATCTGAAACTAAAGGGTGAGGGAAAAATAACAACTTCAAATATCGACCTAAAATCAAAAATGCTGTCGCTTTTTGTTCCACAATATTATCTGCCGAAACTAATACGTTATCTAAAATCGAAGTATTCTCTGTTCCAATCGTTTTCCCCAAAACAGCACTTAGTATGGCAATAAATACTAGTGATACCGCCAAATAACCTGCTGATAATTTTAAGTTTTTTGCCAAAGGTGTTTTAGTGAAAAAATGAATCAATAAAGGGAAAACGGCTACATAAGTCACCGAACTTTCTTTAGCCAAAATCGCTAAAAAGAAACTTCCTAAGGACAAGGCCAACCACTTCACATTTGATTTGCTCAAGTAATCCCACAGCCAATAAACTGCCCATAAAAAAAAGAAAAACCCCATGATATCATCTCGCCCTTTGATATTCGCCACCGACTCGGTATGCAAAGGATGGATCATAAAAATCACCGCTGCGGCAAAAGGCAAAATCAAATTATAATTTTTAAAAACTCTCGCCAAAGTGAAAAATAACAACACACCAGTCAAAGCATAAAACAAAACATTTACAAAATGCATAGCACTCGGATTATCTGGAAACATCTGCCATTCCATCGCAAACATCACCGGAGTAAGCGGCCGATAAAGTGTTCCAAAACCAGCTCCATATCCATAGCGATAACTATGCGTCAAATGCGTTCCAATTCCAGCAAAACCTTTTTGAGTAACAAAATTTTCTTTAATCACAGAAAAATCATCGAGCGCCCATTCATGCTGAATCGTATTGGCATACAGCACAAAACCGAGCAGTCCTACAATTATCGCAAGTGGCAAATATTTTCTCAAAGAAAAAGTAGTTGAAGATTTCTTGACCGCTTTTAAAGTAGATTTTATTGGTTTTTTATCTTTCTTTTTTGACATCGTTTTGATTCTTTTTTGACAAATATAAGAAAGAAGTAGAAGGATTTTAAAAACAAATTTTAAGTAGATTTGCAAAAGGAATTAAAAGATAAAATAAAAGCACTATCAAACATAAATTAAAATTCTATTTCTCTTATTGGTTATTTTGGCTTGGCTATTTTGTCATGGCAAAATTAGTCTTTCTCACTTTTAATTGGACAAAAACAACTGAGCTCGAAAATCTCTCGGAGCTCGTTTCTATTTTTTATCAAGGTTTAAAGTTAGATCTCTCCATTTCAGGTTATCTATTATTGATTCCAACTGTACTCTTAATTTTAAATTCATTTTTTGGAAAAAATTTATTCCAAAAAACTATTCTCACTTACACAGGCATATTGTTATTCATTATATCATTTTTTGTCATTTTAGATGCATCACTTTATGGACATTGGGGAAATAGATTAGATATTTATGGCGCATTTTATTTAAACAATACTGGCGAAGCGATGAATTTCATTCCAGTTAAGACTTTGATAATCAATACTTTATCTTTTTTAATTTTAGGATTTATTTCTTGTTATTTTTATTTTAAAAAGATACATCCGCTGGCAGATCATCATCTCAAAAATTGGTTTTCAATTCCCTTGACTTTTTTATTTCTAGGCGCACTTTCCATTATTCCAATTCGTGGCGGAGTAGGTTTGAATCCAATTAACTTGAGTAATGTTTATTTTTCTAACAATACATTTCCAAATCATTCTGCCATCAATGTTATTTGGAATATGGCTTATACTTTTTCCGAAAAAGAAAAACTCTATCAGACTTTTAATTACACCGACTCAAAGAACTTGAGACCCTCTTTTGAAAAATTGTATCCAATAGAAATACCTGCTCCTAATATTTTAAAAACAAAAAATCCTAATATCATTTTTATCATTCTGGAAAGCTTTACTTCAAAATTGATCAATGAAAAATGGAATGGTATCGAAATTACGCCCAACTTAAATCGATTGACCAAAGAAGGAATTTATTTCTCTAATTTTTATGCAAGTGGTGATCGAACAGACGAAGGTTTGGTAAGTATTTTGAGTGGTTACCCTGCTCAACCAATTAGTTATATCATCAACTATCAAAACAAAACAGCCAAACTTCCCTCGATTATTCTAGACCTCAAACAGATAGATTATCACACTTCATTTTACTACGGCGGTGATATTAATTTTGCCAATATGAAATCCTATTTGTTGCAATCTGGAATGGAAAAAATTATTGACAAAAGCGATTTTCCTTCAGAACAGTTTAATGCGAAATGGGGCGTTCACGACCACTTCGTTTTTGATAAATTATTAACGGATATTAAGAACACGGAAGCGCCCTTTTTCAAAACTATTTTAACGCTGAGTAGTCACCCGCCTTTCGACACTCCAGTACCAACTGTCATCGAAGGAAGTGATGACAATTCTCTTTTTGCTAACTCTGCCAACTACACCGATCAAGCATTGGAAAATTTTATAACAAAGCTTTCACGGGAATCAATTTGGGAAAACACCCTAGTTGTTTTACTCGCGGATCACAGTATTCCGTACTTGGATAACTGTCATGTTTCAGCACCACAAAAATTCAAAATCCCAATGATTTGGCTTGGCGGTGCTTTACAAGGTTCAACTGCTGAAGTTACAAAATTTGCCTCCCAAACCGATCTTGCAAATACGTTGTTAAGTCAATTAGATCAAGAGGTCTCGAATTTTGAATATAGTAAAAACATCTTCTCTTCTTCTTCCAAATCTTTTGCATTTTATACCTTTAATCATGGCTACGGATTTTTGGCAGACAGCACCCAAGTCATTTACGATTACTCAGGAAATCGATTCTTAAAGCATGATGGAAGTACATTTCCCGATTCAATTGGCAATGCTTATTTGCAAAAAATCTCCAACGATTTTTCCTCCAAATAAAACCTTGAGATAAAAATAAAATAATGTCAGAAGAAAATAAAAAACAAGACTTCACAGACGAAGATGACCTCGCAGAATTCACCGCAGAGATCAACCAAAACATCGATGATATTCGAACTTCTACAGATCATTTTTTTAAAAGAAAACTGATGATGTTTTGTATTCGATGGACCATCACTTTGGTACTGCTTTATATATTTTTGGATAATTATCCTTGGATAAAATATCTGATGTATCTAGCCATTCCTCTCGGAATTTTAAACTTGGTTTTAATCTTTGGTGGAAGAAAAAGAATCAATGAAAAATTATCAGAAACAGAAGACAATATTAATTCGCTGTAGGGGCACCTTGTAGTTGCCCTTCCGCTAATGAGTGTCCTTCATAAATGGGTCTTCTCCCGTTAGTGGCTGCCATTTCAATGAATACATTTTTTTATACTTGAGCAGAATAATTCCCGTAACAGGGCAAGCACAAGGCATTGCCCCTACAAGTAACTTATCGTCAAACTTTTACACTAACAAGAGGGATCGTAAGAACGGTTCTTAAATTCAATTAGCTGAACTTAAAAATATGACAAGGTTTCTACTATTATTTTATTCTTCCTTTTTTGTTCAATATTCCTTTGCCCAAAACCTAATTCCCAATCCAAGTTTGGAAGACGAAAATACTTGCCAAAAATACCACGAACTTTGCGCTCCTAAAGCTTGGCGTTCCAATACCTTAAAAGCATTTCGGTATTACGATTACAAAATTTCGAAACAAGATGAGACCGTTATGAAACCTGCTGATGGTAGTCGTTGCATTGCACTCCGAATGTATAACACAGGTCGCAAAATGGATCGCTCTTATGTCCAAACACCTTTCCTTTGTCGATTAGAAAAAGGAAAAAAATACCTCCTTAAATTCCAACTTTTAAGCACAACTTACTTTGTCAATAGTTTTGAATTTTATATGGCTGACACCTTGGTGGTAACTAAAAAAAATGATCTCCTTTTTGAAATAAAACCACAAATTAAATTTCAATTTTCTAAACCTTTTCCTCCTAATCAATGGATTACGCTCGAAACAATTTACGAGGCAACTGGCAATGAAGTCGGAATGATTTTAGGAAATTTTAAAGATGACGATAAAACCGTAATTTCATTGTTACAAAAAAAGAAAAGAAGAGAAACTCCTATCCGTCGAGTCTATCATTTCTTTGATAATTTTTCGTTGACTCCTATAGAAGCAATCAATGCGAGTTGTGATTTAGAAAAAAATAGAATTCATATTTATGCTGATTCTGTTAGACATTCGATTCTTCAACATCCTCATTCTATTCAAAATGTAAAAATTTTGTTAGAAAAACCCTTCATTGATTCTATCCCTATTGAACCATTTTCCCAAAAAGAGAAAACTCCTCAGTCTGAAATTATTTTTGAAAAAAAAATCTTTACCCTTCCTAATATTTTATTTAAAAACAATAGCGATATTTTACTTCCAGTTGCCTATAATTCTTTGGATGAATTAATCGTTTATTTAAGAGAAAACCGAAATTTTAAAATTATTATCACAGGACATACTGATCATATTGGGAAAACCTACACGAATCAAATCCTATCTGAAAAACGAGCTAAATCTGTCGCTAACTATTTGATATCCAATGGAATACACATTACAAGGATCAAATCTTTAGGCAAGGGAGAAAGCACACCTGTCACCTCAAATGAAACATTGGAAGGTCAGCAATTAAATCGAAGAGTCGAATTTGAGATACTCAAATAAGAGCGTTTTTTTGATTTATTTAACCTTTTAAATGCCACAAATAATAAGTTTTGCATAGCTTTTGTTACCTTAAAGTAAAGGAATTAATCAATGAGAAGAATATTTACTTTTTTAATTTTCGTGATTTTTAATGTCACTTTGTTTGCTCAAAATTTGGTCTCAAATCCGAGTTTTGAATCCTATAAGCGACGACCTGCAGCAATGCTTGATGAAGGTTTAGAATTTACCCGAGCAGTTCCAGGATGGGTTTCCCCCAACCGTGCTTCTACTGATTTTATCACACCTCGATTTCGTTCTTCTAAGGTTCAATTGGTAGAACCGCACGATGGCAAGAATATGGTAGGCGCAGTTGTACAAGGTGCACATTGGGCGGAGTATCTTTCCATCAAACTAAGAGAGCCGCTGGAAATTGGGAAAAAATATTACGTGGAATTTTGGATCAACGCCCCTCAATCTTACAATAAAAATGTAACGGGCACTCCCCTCTTTAACGATCATTTCGGTTTACTCTTTGACAAACGATTATACTTTACTAATACAAAAATTATAACAGCTAAACCTCAAATTATTGCACCTCCTGAGACTCGATTACAAGCTAATTTGTGGCAAAAAATAAATGGCTCTTTTACTGCCGATCAAACTGCTACGCATATTTATATCGGTCAATTTTTAGATACAAATAATCCCACTAACATCATCGAAGCTTACTATTTTTTGGATGATATTTTTGTAGAAAAAATTGATAAAGAAGCCGAAAAATTTGAGCCAAGTAAAACTTATCAAATCAAAGGTACGGTCGCTTCTATCGTCATGGAAAATATTTATTTTGAAACGGATAAATATAAATTATTACCTGAATCATTTACAGAGTTAAATAAATTAGTCAAAATCATGAAGGAAAATCCTTCGATGACCATCAATATAAAAGGTCATACTGATAGCGACGGAGGAACAGATCACAATCAAACACTTTCGGAAAATAGAGCCAATTCAGTTCATGATTACTTAGTCGATCAAGGCATCGACAAAGTTCGTTTATCGCATGAAGGTCATGGCGCAAGTCAAGCAGTTGCAGATAATTCTACTTCTCAAGGCAAGCAAAAAAATAGACGTGTAGAGTTTGTTACAAAATCACAAGATACTATTGGACAAGGAATTATCCTTACAGATTTAGCTTATGGTTTTTCTCAAAACATAAAAAACAATGCGATCAAATTGGCCAAAATAGGAAAAGACGAAAGGTCTTGGAATTGTAATAAAATTGCCCAACAACCTTTTAAGATGTCAAGAGAAACGCAACAACAAATGAATACGCTGGGAGAATTTAAACCACTTGTTGCTCGCAATTTTATTTTGTCAAAAACCAATTTATCTCAAGTCGTTCAAATTCAAACTTCAGCTCTTCATCCTGAACATCAAATGTTTATTTTAGAATTATTAGGTGAATGGTATCAACAAGGATTTAGATATATTGGTTTAGAAAAGATTGAAAAAATTAACTCTATCTCTGAATTGGGTTACCCTACTTTTGAAAATGGCGAACCTTTTCAACAGCCAATTTTTGGAGAGATTATTCGGCAGGGACAATTGGCTGGTTTTCAATTTTTCAGCCTCTCTCCTACTAAAGATGAATTGGAAAAAGCAAAGACAATTTTGCAAAAACAAAAATTTAATATAGGGAATCAATCCAAAGATGAAGCAGCTATAAATTGGGCTGGTGCCATGAATATTAATCGAATTCTAAAAAAAGATAAAAATGCAAAAGTATTGTTATTGACTAATGACATTATCGAAAATAAAGACAGTCATCCTTCGACAATTGCTTTTTGGTTGAAAAAATATTCGCAAATAAATTTATTGAGTATCGGACAAAGTAATATTTATTCTCCTTGTCCAGAGCCTCAAAATCCAATTTTAAAAAGGATAAAAATTTCAAAACCAACTGTTCTCCAAAAAAGAAATATCATTTTAGTTCCGTACGAAAGAGAACAAAAACAAACCTTCCAAACGCATGATATTGAAGTGTTTCATCCTAGGAATACTTTTCCAAATAACAGACCTCAATATTTGTCTAAGACTGGAATCAGAAGACCTCATCAACTTAATATTGATAAATATAAAATGAGTTACCCTTGTTTAGTTTTAGCTTATAAAAAAGGAGAAGATGTGAATAAAGCAATTCCGATCGACGTGATAGAATTAGCTGACAATCAAGATGTTACGCCTTTGATTTTACCAAATGGAGATTACGAAATCGTGTTACGAGATAAAACGAAAAGGAAAAAAATGGAAGCAAAAATTAGATAATTAAGTAATAATATGTTTTAGTGTAGGTTTACAAAAAAAGGAAAAAAATTGATCTAAAAAAAATTGACATCCTGATTAATAAATAAAAAGAACAAAAACTTAAAACAAAAAAAAACTATTTTTATCCAAAAGAAATCTTCCGTTCCTATGAAAAAAAATAGTTTATTAATCTTCTTTTTCCAATTATGTTGCCTTTCATTTTTTGCTCAAAAAAATGATTTTTTAATTGGGAAAATTTCTGAAACAAACTCTGATCTACCTCTACAAGGTGTCAATATTCTGAATCAAACCTCTAACCTTGGAAACTCTTCTGAATCTGATGGCTCTTTTAAAATTCAGATTAAAGAGTATCCAACCACCCTTATTTTTTCCTATGTCGGATACGAAAACGTCTTACTTAAAATAACCAATGTTCCTACTAAATCTATTTCGATCCAGATGAAACGTTCCACTTTTGGGCTTCCTGAAATAGAAATTACTGACCAACCAAGAATTAAAAAACTGACAAAAGAGACCTATACCGTTAAAGATTTTATTCTTGATGGAGAAAATGTTTTACTGCTCACCTACGGAAGTTTTCGCTCCAATAACAAATTGAAATTACAGAATTGGGAAGGAAAAATAATTAGTGAATTAGAAATAGAAAAAATTAAGGTGAATAAACTACATCGAAGTTGTTTGGGTAATATTCATTTAGTTGGAAAAAAAATGGGCTACGAAATTAGCTTAGTCGGAAACACCATTCAAATTATTTCAAAGTATCCGAGCCATCAATTTAAAGAATTGATTGCACCTTGTGTAGAGACCTCAACGGAGTTTTTGTATCGGAAAGAATATAAACTAAAAGACCAACTACTTACCTATAATATCATTTCCAAAAAAGAAAAAAGCATCCTTTCTAAAATTCATGTCATCGATAGAGAAAACCTCTCTCGTAGCAAAGATGACTTTCAATTGCGATTAGGATTCGGTGCAAGCTTTCCTCGACCTTTATCTTGGGAGCAACGAAGAGCCTGGCAATCCTTGGTTTATAAACCATTGTTTTCGCCGCTCCTAAATTTAGGGGAAGAACTTTGCCTTTTCAACCATACTTTGGGCTACTTAGAATTTTATACTTTTCAAGGAAAAAATAAACGAATCGTACCAATCACCTATCATGAAAATAAAAAATGGCAAAAATTAATTCTGGAAGATGTTGAAAATAACAAGGTGTACACGGTCTATGACAAGAGGAAAGGAAAAATGATTTATGAAATTAACTTAGTGGATGGAACGGTGTTTCCAGTCTTGTTTTTTGAAAGTTCGTTGATAGAAAAAATGCTTATTCATCGAGGACATTTATTTTACCTGGAGTCAGGTGCAACGAATGATGAGAAAAATAGAGTGTTGCATCGGGTTGAGTTGGGGCAATAGAATTTAATCAAAAATCCATCTACTTTTATATTGGAAATATAATGTTATAAAATAGCCTATGCATAAATTATTCATCCTTCTGATCAGTATTCCTTTTTGGAATTACAATAAAAATTGCTCAATAAATGAATATCATTTTGAAATAGGAATCAATATTCTTTTTGAAAAAAAAATATTGACGGAAACAACCGACACATTATTTGTAGCTTTTTTTGATGATATTAATTTTGGAAAAAATATGCCAGACGAAATCCTTATCAATTCTAAAATCCTAAAAATCGATTATTCTAAAACAAATTATCCATGTATTTGGATTAAAGATATTTATGATTCCAGAGAAAAAGACGAAAAGAAATATATTGATTTTCATCTAGCAACTCGAGGAGGTCGAATTACTAAAGGAAGTTTTGAATTTGAATGTATTGAAGGAAAATTTAGATATGCCGACTGCTATTATTATTCATTTCTTCATTAATACTTTTTTCGTTTTAATCAAAAATCCCGTCAGCTTTCATTTTATCAATATAAATTTTCGCACCTTTTATATTTACATGCTGATAATCTCCAAAACCAGTAGGGTCTTGAACGGCATCTGCATAATTATAGAATCCAATCCCTTTTGACATTTTTCTATTCTCTAAACTATCCAGATTCACAGCTCTATTTACAAAAGGAGGAAAAAATGGACTTGAATGAAAATCATCTCCTGTAGCCATTTTTACTTTTTTTTGCAGATGTTCAAAGTTGACAATCTTCTTCACAAAAGGAGGGAAAAACGGACTGACCACTAATTTAATTTTAATATTATTTTCTTTAGCTATTTTGACTGTCTTGTTTAATTCACTAAACATCATTTCCACCGTTGAATAATCAAACGGCCCAGCATAAAATGGTCTTTGTTCATCAACTGCATTCACCATATTCTCATTTATCACTCGATCAATAATCCAATCTTCATCTGAATTAGAATAGTAAAACATCGCTCGCTGAAAAATTTCACTATTGTGTAAAAACAAATGGCTAAGCTTTCCAGCATAAAAAACATTTTTAGTATGCTCTTTCACTATCGCGCCTAAACTATCCGAATATGGCGTGTAAACATTGAACCCAGAAATCAAAGTAGTATCTACTCGATTCATCATCGTTATATCTACAATTAATAATTCTGGTTTTTTATTATACTTCAAATAATCTTGTAACAATACTCTTCCAAGATTCATCGGAAGTGCGTTGTAACTCAAGTTGAATGTTTTTTTCCCAGTTACCTCTTCGATGTAAGGTTGATAAAAACCTAACCCACGAGAATTCCCCATAAATAAAATATCACAGTCTGCATCTCCTCTATACATTTTGGAATAACGGAATTCGCTGTTGGATACCATCTTCTTTAAGACGAATCCACCACATCTATCTCCTACGAAGAAGAGAATAATAACCGCGAAAATCCAATAGAGTTTTTTCAAAAACTTGTTATTTTAAAATTGAAAATAAATAAATGAATTCGCCCCAAATGATCCAAAGAATGCGATGATCCATAATAAGATCACAAAACTCGCCACTCTAAACGCAGGACTTTTTTGAATCAATTGACTATAATTAAATTTGAAATCTGAGATTTCAACTAGCAATAACATTCCAATTAATATAAATCCTTTGAGTGCCCAAAACTTGTTGACGATACTTCCTGGAGTAAAATTTTCCAACGAAGCGATGCCTTGAATATAAGCTGCTGCCACATCAAAATCTGGTGCTCGAAAAAACACCCAAGCGAAACAAGTGAAAAAATAAACAATCAAAATATCTGTTCCTTGTTGCAAAAATTTTGGAAAACGAAGTGCCGTCATCAACCGACCAAATGGTTTTCCCAAAAATCTTTGTACGATCAAATACATCCCGTGCAAAAATCCCCAAAAGTAAAATGCCCAATTCGCTCCATGCCATAATCCTCCCAACAACATCGTCACCATATTATTCATGTAGGTAAATCCTTTAACTTTATTCGCTTCAGATTTTCGCATATAAATTGCCGTAGCAAAACTTACAGCAGCCAAAATACTTAAATAAATCAAAGCCGTCTGCCAACTTCCTGCCCAAAAGATGCTCAACATAAACAAAGGCATCACGATAAAAAATACTGATCCAAAACTTCCTCCTCGACTTCCACCTAATGGAATATATAAATAATCCTTCAACCAACTGGACAATGAAATATGCCATCGTTGCCAAAACTCACTAAAGTTTTTGGAGAAATAAGGGGTGCGGAAATTGTCTGGAAAATCAAAACCCATCACTCTGGCCAATCCAATTGCAATATCGGAGTAACCACTAAAATCACAATAGATTTGGAAGGAGTAAAATATAATTCCAATCAATAAATGTAAAGACGAGAATCCTTCAGGTGATTGAAAACATTGATCTACAAATGGTGCCAAGGAATCGGCAATAGCTACTTTTTTGAAAAAGCCCCAAATCATTTGCCCTGTTCCAGATATTAATCTGTCCCAAGTAAAAGTTCTATCTTTTTGGAATTGAGGTAAAAAATCGCTGGCTCGAACAATTGGTCCTGCCACTAGCTGAGGGAAAAATGATATAAAAGTAGCAAAACGAATAAAGTCTCTTTCTACTTTTATTTTTCGCCAATACACATCAATCGTATAACTCATCGATTGAAATGTATAAAATGAAATTCCGACGGGAAGTAATATTTTTAAAGTGGAAGGATGAGCTTGCATGCCCATATCATTTAACATAGAGATAAATGATTCTTGGAAAAAATTAAAGTATTTGAAGAATCCAAGGAAACCTAAATTGACCACCATACTGATGAGCATCAATCGTTTTCGTTTGCTATCCTCGTCCTCTTTTTCCAATTTTAATCCGACCACATAATCGATCAAAGTGGAAAACATCACCAAACTCAAAAAACGATAATCCCACCATCCATAAAAAAAATAACTACCAATCAAACATAACAATAGTCTTGCTTTACCTTTCAAGGCAAAATACAAAGGCAAAAAGATCCCTATGAAAACAAAAAATGGAAGACTATTAAAAATCATTAATTATCGTTAGTAGTTTTTGTTTAGGCGGTAACTTTAAGTTACCGCCTAATTTTTTTATTCTTTAAAATCTGCTTAAATTTAGGAGGTAACTTTAAGTTACCGCCTAAAATCAATTAATATATTTCTCTAATTCTTTTTTCCAAATCAAATATCCATTCGCATCCAAATGAATTCCATCCTGTGTAACACTTGAATACAACTTTCCATCTTGATCTAAAAATAAAGGATGCAAATTAAGAAAAACCAATTCATTTTCAGAAGCAATATTTTCTATTTCTTTATTAAAAAAAACAATATCTGAATTACTTTTGCCACTATTTCGAACTTGGTTATTTACGGGTAAAATGCTTTGAAGATACAATTTGGAAGAAGGAGTTTTTAACAAAATATCAGCAACGATAGCTTTATAATTTTTTAAAATATCAGGAATCGCATGAACATTTAAATCGTTGATGCCTATCATCAAAAAAATCTTAGCAGGACGGTGTTTAGTAATTTCATCTAACCTCAATAGAAGTCCACCTGTCATATCTCCAGCAATCCCTCTATTTACTATTTTAGAGTTATCCAATAATTCACTCCATTCGCAATTTTGAGTCAAACTATTTCCCAACATCACAATTGCATCTTTTTGCATGGGCAATTCTTCAAAATGATTTTTCCGATGTTCGTAAACCCCTCTAAAATTTCTATTTTTCATTTTAGTCATTAGATAGGAAACGCCACCCAATGCATGGACAATGTAAAAGAATCCACAAATGAAGAGGATATTTAATACAAGTGATGAGTAGAATGTGAGGTTTTTCATTTTGTTGAATGTTAGACGTTTTACGTTCCACGACAAAACGTAAAACGTAAAACATCCAACGTATTTTACTTATCTTTTTTCAAAACATCATCAATCGAAACCTTTCGAGTATGCTCTGAATGTTTGAAATTTTTATTTGGATTCCCCATTTTAAAAAGTGCGGTCACTTGTTTTAAAACGAAGAAAGGTAACCCCCAGATAGCTGACCAAACCTGTTTTGGAACTTTGGATAAATATAACGTCCATAAAATAGTAAAACTAAAAATCGCTAATGAGGCAATCAGTCCTATTCCAAATTTTGGTGCAATAAATAATCCTAAAACTGCCCAAACCATCGAAATAAATAATAAAATAAACAACGGCGGAGCAATCGTAATCAATCCAAAAAAGAATTGATTCCAACTCAATCGAGTCAAACCTTTGAGAATTAAACCAGATGAATTTGGTAAATTTTGAAAATAAGAAAACAGCCATCGACTTCTTTGAGTCTCTACTTGTTCTCCGCTGACCACTTTCTCATCAAAGACAATCGCATTTTTTGCGTAAACAATTTTCTCGTCTTTGTAAAGTAAATTGTTTTGCAAAATCTTATCCTCTTGCAACATTTTTTTCCATTGCGTTTTTCCTATTTCAATTTCAGGACTTGCTAAATAAGAAGAGTATAATTCAGTTTCTACTGCCATTCCACTTCCTGAGATTACAGTCGAAGAACCTAACATATAAGGTACATATCGTTCGATATAATTTTTATAAAATTCTCCAGTTGCATCTGCACAAGCATAAATGGTATCTAGGTTCTTAGCCGTTCGTTGACCTTGAATGGCTTGATGGCCATTATTCGCGTATTTATTTATTTCCAATAAAAAATCAGGGTGAGCCAAATTATCTGCATCGAAAACTACAGTATAATCATGTTTACGAACATAATTTTCCATAGCATGTATGATACTTTTAGCTTTTAACTTTAGTGGAGGTTGAGGATTTAACACCATCAACTTTTTATCTGTCAAATTAAATTCTGACACATCACAATCATCAGCCACTAAGTAAATATGAAAATTTGGGAAAGGTTGTTTTAAAAGAGAAGCTATTAATGGCTTTGAGATTTCCGCATTTTTATAGGCGGTGATGATACAACCGTAATCATATTCTTTGTAGCCATCTCCAAGTTCCTCTTTCGTTTTTATTTTTTCCTTAGAAAACAACGCAAGGAAAACAGTAACGAATGGCAACAACAAATAGAATGCTAACAATGCACTTACAAAAATGTAAAAGTAAATTATAATGCTCATTTGTATTAATTGTTAACTTTTGTTTCCAGCTAGATTCCACCAAACGCCTTTGTAAAAAGCTGAAATATGTCCCCACTCTCGATTTTTTAAAAATACTAAAGTGTTTTTAGGGATGGTGAAAAAAAACAAAAATAAATAAAATATTGCTATTTGACTCCAACTTCGATTTCTTCTCACAAAGAAGATCCGGTTTCGAGTGTGATAATAAGTTTTTAAAGTACTGTTTTTTCCAACAGCTAATGATTCTTTGTGAAAAACCAAAGCATTAGGTTCTACGTAAACTTTATAGCCTGCGTTTCGAATTTGTTCACTCCAATCTAATTCTTCATAATATAAAAAGAATTCTTCCGGCATAGCTCCCACATTATTAAGCACCTCTCGCTTAATCATCATTGCAGCTCCATGAACGTACGCAGTCTCTTTAGCTACATTAAACTGTCCTTCATCAATTTGTTTTTCCCCTAAAATTTCATTTCTAGCAGTCATCGGATGAACATGAGTCGCCCCTGCATATTGAATAATCTGTTGATTATTGGTCAACTTAGGATCATAACAAATTTGGGGACTAACGATTCCCAATTGTGGGATGGAGTTGAACAATTGAAGGAGAGTTTCGATACAGCCTTCTGTGATTTCTGCATCATTGTTGACGAAAAAGAGATATTCGCCTTTGCTGGCTCGAATACCTACATTATTTCCTCCTGAAAATCCTAAATTTTTTTCACTAAAGATATAGTTGACTTCAGGATATTTCTCAGAAATTAGATCGGTGGAATTTTCATTAGAACCATTATCTACTAAGATAATTTCAAAATCTCGAAAGGAAATATTTCTCAATGATTCCAACAACTCTAAAGTCACTTGAATCTGATTGAAATTGACAGAAATGATTGAAACGAGTGGTTGCTCCACCTTCATGCATTTTTTTTTGATTCTTATACAAATCCTGTGCTTTTAAGTCAATCCAAAATGAAAATCAACTCTTCTCTTAGTCGTTCTTGCTTTCCTTTTTGGATTGACCACAGGATTTGTATAAGAACGATATTGAACAAAATTATAAATAAAAATAGGTTTTGAATTAAACTTCTTTGAGAGAAATTTAGTCCAAAACCTATTCCAAATAATTTATTTTTTAAACAGATTCTTCTTGGATCATTGCTGGGAGCGTTTTCGCAACGATTTTCAAATCCATCATTAATGAATGTTTTGACGCATATTCGATGTCCAAATCAATTCTTTCTTGAACAGACATATCTTTTTTTCCTCTTTTAGATACTTGCCACAATCCAGTCAAACCAGCTGGTGCAATAAATCTTTGTGAGTTTCTATCCGTTGTCAATTGCTCTGCTTCGTAAAGTGGTAAAGGTCGATTTCCAATAATTGACATATCACCTTTTAATACATTGATCAATTGAGGCAATTCATCTAAACTAGTTTTTCTGATAAATTTACCGATTGAAGTAACTCGAGGATCATTTTGAATTTTTGTAAAAGAAGGTCCTTTTTCGTTTTTACTATATTGATTCAAATGTGCAAATTGATCTAATTTCTTATCTGCATCTACACACATTGATCGAAATTTCAAGAAGTTAAATACTCTATAATTTGTTCCTGCTCTTTTTGAACTATATAAAACAGGACCTTTAGATGAAAATTTTATGGCCGCAGCTATCATTAATAAGATAGGACTTAAAAAAAGCAAGGCTCCTGAAGCAACACAAATATCAAATATTCTTTTTCCTGTAGGAATACTATAGTTGGCAGATTTCACTTTACCAATTTGTTGAACTTTTGCTTTATGTTGAACTAAGAATTCGATCCGAGTAAGAATACTTTCCCATTTTAAAGGAAGAGCGTAACAATCGTCTATTCCTTTTTTAATAGCATTTTTTAGATTGATTGGATCAGAAGTTCTATTAATTACTATGAATGGAACACTTTGAAGTGTTTTTTCTTTTCGAACTTTATCTAAGAATTGAAAATTGTTTTTTCTCAAAACATTAAGATCGCAAATCAAAGCAAATTCAGGCGCATCAGATAAATTTAATTCAATTAAACTTTGAATAGATACTTCTTTTAATTGGTGCTTCTGAACGATCTCGTAAGATACTTCTTCGTTTTCCAATAATACATTGGATACAAATTCGTCTTCAAAACCAATTAGATACAATAGTTTTTTTGTCTGCTTTGTTTTAGAACGAAGCACAATTACGGATTCAGCTACAGTCGAGTGTAAGTTCATCATATGAGTTTTTGTTCAGTTAAGAACATAGTTTAGGTTGTCGTCAATAAAAAAGTGTCTCTAGTTTAGCCTCAAAAAATTGAAGCTAAATTTTTATTGATTGTTTATTTTTCAAAATAGTAAGGATCTTTGTTTGTAGGTCACTTGGATTAAACGGTTTTTTCATATAACCATTAATTCCTATTTCTAGACATTTTTCAATAGTCTTCCCTTCTTCTTCTCCCGAAACAACAACTACTGGAATGTCTTGAAAAAAACCACTAATTCTAATATTATTTAAAAATTCAATGCCTCCCAATTTTGGCATATTAATATCTAAAATAATTATATCCGGAACATTTCCTTGATTCATCCATGCTAAAGCCTCGTACCCATCTGCGGTAGTCTTCACTTTAAAACTTTTCCCTAGGAAGTTGCCCATTAGAATTCTAAGAGAACTATGGTCTTCAATAATTAAAATTTGCTCTTTTGTGTTCATGATTTCATCCAAATAAATAAGGCAAAAAAATAAATAATTAATCCAACCCCGGAGAATGACATCTTAAAAAATCAGATGTATTCCAATTGATCGGGAGGAAAAAATCAATCACAGTTTTTGGATTCAGTTTTTGAAAAAACTCTAAAATAAAACGATTAAGGATCTCGGTTTTGGAATTAAGAGATACAAATAAAATAATCGAATTCAGTCATTGAGTTGAATTTCTTTAATGGTTTTAATAGAAAAGAATGACTAAATAATCTTTAGGTTTTGGAAAAGGAAGATAGAAGTTACTTTTTAGTTTTGTAGTAGGGGAAATTTAATTCTTTGAGGATTGATTGAAGTACAAATTTAATCCAAAAAATCCATTTTTTATATACATAAAACAAGGTATAATTCACATTTTCTTTATTCGTAATACTTATGAACTATACTTTGTAAAATAACTCCTTCAAAAAGTTAAAAATAGCTACAAAACCACAACTATCAAAATAAAATACGTATAATATCTAATATTTTTTTAATCTGAGTTCTACCTAAAAACAAAAGATAAATTATATATTTCTTGATGCATTGAATAAAAAATTTAAATTTCAACCTGTTATAACCTCTTTTGGTCTTATTGTCATTTAATTTAATATTCTGCTTTAATGAATTTTATTTCATCATTTTATTTTATTTCCTTTGTTTTCCTTTTAATTTTGATTTCTTTTCTATTCCTTATTACCCCATTGAATACTTATTTTTGCATCCTCAACTTAATAGACTCTACTTTTATGTCAATAGTCACTTTAAAAATCATATTCTTTATATTATTATTTATAGTCTTCTATGCTTATCTAGGATATGGAATTCTTCTTTTCGTCTTACTTAAGATAAAAAGACTCTTTTCTAAAAAAGTGGATGAGTATGATCCGGAGTTTCTTCCAGAGGTTACTTACATGGTTGCTGCATTTAATGAAGAAGATTGGATTGGTGAAAAAATCAAAAATTCTTTTGAGTTTGATTATCCAAAAGAAAAAATCAAATTCTTTTTCGTTACTGACGGTTCAGATGATAGTACTCCTGAGGTGGTGAAAAACTACCCCACTCCTCAAGGTTTTGATCTTCAATTATTTCATCAGCCAGAACGACGAGGTAAAATTGCTGCCGTCGAGCGAGTTATGGAATTTGTCAAAACTCCAATTGTTATTTTTTCTGACGCTAATACTTTTGTAAACCCTGATGCTATTAGAAATATTATCAGACATTATAAAAATGAAAAAGTAGGTGCTGTAGCTGGTGAAAAAAGAATTTCATTGGATGTCTCGGGTGCTGCAAATGAAGCAGGGGAAGGTTTATATTGGAAATATGAAAGTACCTTGAAAAAGTGGGATTCTGAATTCCACTCAGTTGTCGGTGCGGCAGGGGAATTATTTTCTGTTCGAACAGAATTGTTTCGTCCAGTTCCTTCTGATACCATCATTGAAGATTTCGTAATGACTATGCGTATTGCTGATAGTGGTTACAAAGTCGTCTATGAACCTGAAGCAAGGGCCGTAGAAACTGCTTCTGCCTCTGTCAAGGAAGAACTTAAAAGAAAAATAAGAATCGCTGCTGGAGGGATTCAAGCTATCGGAAGATTATCTTCTATGCTTTTACCTTTCAAAAATCCAGTTCTCACTTTTCAATATATTTCTCATCGAGTATTGAGGTGGACTTTAGCTCCTTTAGCTTTGCCACTCTTGTTGATTATAAATATTTATTTAGCTCAACAAGGGGAACCATTTTTCAACTATATTCTGTGGTGTCAAATTGCATTTTATGCCATGGCCTTCGTTGGTTATATTTTGGAAAAACAAAAACTAAAATTCAAAGCCTTCTTTGTTCCATATTATTTCTGTGTAATGAATTATGCGATGTACCGAGGATTCTTCAGAGCTATAGGAGGAAAACAGTCTGTGCTTTGGGAAAGAGCTAAACGTGGTTAATCTTTTTTATAAAAAAAAACGAAACCCGAATTTTCAAAGTTGAGAATTCGGGTTTTGTTTTGACAGAACCTCTTGCTTTTTGCTTAAATATTTCCACATATAAGACCTTTAGTCTATATTTATGAAATTTTTGTAGGATTTTTCTAATCCATATTTTCCAATCTATTACCTTGTTCTTTTATAATCGTAGTAGATCATGTTTAAGTGTGATCTATCACTTACAATCAATTCCATTTTTTATCATAAAAAAACTAGATATGAAATTTCAGAAAATAATTTTTCTAGCTATTATTTCTCTTTCGCTCTTGACAACGTCTTGTAAAAAAGGAACTTCTATCACAGAAGATGCTATTGTTAATATTCCTGCTAACTCTTCTTCTGTTTCTGCTATCAACGTCAAAAGATTGATGGACAAAGCAGATTTTGAATCCATGCACAAAATGTCATTTTACCAAGATTTCATCAAAGACGTATCACAAGGGAATCCAGGAGTTGAGGTGGTTTTAAAAGATCCATATGCATCAGGAGTCAATTTGGATGCGAATGTTTACCTAGTTCAAGATGTTGACATTATGAATCCAGAAGGTGCATTTATGGGCGTCGTAGCTAGTTTAAGTGATAAGGCTGCTTTTAAAAAATTATTAGCTTCTAATGGAAATGCTGAGTTCAAATCAGAAGAAGGTTATGAGTACTTTGTAGCAGATCGAAAAACTATTGTTGCCATGAATGATGACATCGTCGTGATGGGTATCAGTCAAGGAGACGGAACAAATTTGAAAGCGGGTGTTGAAGGTATTTTTAATACAACTAAGGAAACTTCAATTGTGAGCAATGAAGATTTGAAAAAATGTTTTTCTAAACAAGCAGATATTACTAGTTGGTTTTCTTCCAACAAAATGGCTGAGGCTGCAAAAGGTAATATGGGGATGGCTGGCTTTATCATTTCTCCAACAATGTTGACTGAAAATTATGCGCATAGCTATATTAATTTTGAAAAGGGAGCGATTGTTTCTGAATCTAATTATGATTTTAACGAAAAATTATCTGACGAATTTAGACATGTTTTTAAGGATCAAGTAAAAACAGATTTTTCGGAATATGTTCCTGCTGATAATCTAATTTTTGCATTTACAGGTGCTATAGATATGAAAGGTATCAATATGATTTTGACTAATAAATCAATGACTGGAATGGCTGACATGAGTTTAAAACAGTATGGCTTGACAACTGAAGATTTGGCAAAAACAATTGATGGAGATTTTCTAATTACCTCTCATGCAAAATCAGGAAGTGATAATCCTAATATGTTGATGGCAATGAAAATCAACGACATGGATGGTTTTCAAAAAATAATAGACCTTGGTAAAGATTATGACATGATCGAAAGTATTGAAGATGGACTTTATAAAATGTCAGGACTCATGGGAGCTGCAGATGATATGCCCATGTTTTATGTAACTGATGGAATGCTTTTCGTCGGAGATGGACAATCAACTATTCCTGCTTTACAAGCTGGAGACTATGCTAAAAATGGTTTAATCTCAAAGAATGTCAAAAATGTTTTTTCTAAAAATATCATGGGTGGATTTGTTGATTTCCAAAATGTTGGAGATTATCTTGATGAAGTTGGGATTGATTTTAATGCTATGAAAGATGCTACCATGGAATTAAATAGAGATAATGGAACGATGAAATTAAACATGTCTGATAAGAATAAAAATGCACTTAAAAGCATTATCGATTGGACTAATAAAAATTACGAAAAGAAAGGAGCTATGTAAGTTTCTTCTGATTTAGAATTCAAGATGATGGATGATTTTAAAAAAGATTATCCATCATCTTGAATCATTAATTCTTAAATTCTATTTCCACGTATTGAAAAATTAAAAATGATCACACTTCAAAATATACTTCCTCACCCACTTAAAGAAAGTGGTTTTAATCCTACCACCGAAATTTGGAATAAAGATTTGTCTTTTGAAAAAGGAAAAAAATATCTCGTGATTGCTCCTTCTGGAAAAGGGAAATCAACTTTACTCCATTGCATTTATGGATTGAGAAAAGATTTTGATGGGACAATTTTATTAAACGATAAAAGCATCAAAAAATATAAAAGTGATGAATTGGCAGAAGTAAGGCAAAACAAATTGTCGATCGTTTTTCAAGATCTTCGCTTGTTTGAACAACTGACTGCTGAGGAAAATATTTTACTAAAAACTAATTTGCAAAATCATAAAACCTTAGTTCAAATTAAGGAAATGGCTAAACAATTAGATGTCGCTGATCTTTTAAAAAAACCATGTGGAACACTTTCATTTGGTCAACGTCAAAGAATGGCCATCATTCGAGCACTCTGTCAGCCATTTGATTTTTTGTTATTGGATGAACCTTTTAGTCATTTAGATGAAGCAAATATTAAAGCAGCAACTCGATTAATTGAAGCAGAATGTGAAGCTCAAGGAAGTAGTTTTATTTTAGTTAGTTTAGGAGAGGAATATTATTTTAATTACACGGATAAAATTATTTTGTAGAAATCCAGTTTGCTTTTTTTAATAACCTTTGTAAAATGGCTTGGTTATTTTTATTCTTTTCTTTGAAATAGCTAATTGAATTGGCTCATCATCTTTCACTTTTAATTCCCATTTACACAATTGTTTTTTTCTATAATTAATAGAAAAAAGCGCCTCTTTCAAAAATGGATATCCTAACAAACCATCTAATTGAATTCCATCTTCCCCTTGCAAAAAAGATAAATCCGCAAAAGCAAAAGGCTGATTTTTATAATATGATTTTCCTACCTTCATTTCTTTCACTTTTATATGGTTGACTTGAATCTTCTTATTATCACTTCCCATGATTAATCCTAAAAAATCAGATGCGATCATATCTTTCGGTAATCTCTTTCTTAATCTCTTGTCAATGACATTAATTTCTGCGCCAGTATCTATTCCAAAATAATATCTCTTGTTTCCTATTTTCACTTTGACTACTGGAATATGTCCAACCATGCGAAACCAAATTCTATCCGATTTATCATAATTTTCAAAAAAGGTTTTATTTGATTTTGAAATCAAAAACACTTTTTCTTTTTCATAATCTATTAGTAACTCTTTTCTTTTGACTTGGTCATAACTGATAAGTCCAGCAAGGTCTCTCTTTTTAATTTTGGCAATGTTTCCTAAATTAACGGAATAACTTGGTTCTCTTTTTACATTAATTCCTTGCCAATCAAAATTGACCTTGTACATTTTTTTTACCTTCTTCTTCCCTCCTACTCCATTAATTTCAAAACCATTTTTATTGTTTCTTTTTTTCCCATACAAACTTGTGTTTAATAATAAATGAGGTGAACCCGTATCTAAAATAAATGATTGAGAGCGTCCTTCTAATTTTGCATTTAAAAAAATTAATCCTCCTACTAATTCAAAATCAGATTGCATCACACCTTCTGCTTCAGTCAGAAAATAATCTTCTTGAAAATTAAATTGCAAAGGTTCAGACTGGAAAGTCATTTGAACATTAAGATGAGTAATCACCAAAAGAGAAGCTATGAAAGTGTTCATAAACGTGGTTTTTTGAAGACCACTTTCTTCCGTAGGGAGGGAATTTTAGAAAAAAGAAATCGAAATTATGGTAAAATAAAAGAGGGAAAAAAACTTGGTTTTAAAAATTTCTAGGTTGGTTACAATTGTTGGTAAGAAAAAATTAATTGGGAGGGGGATCCAAAGGCTTTTATAAGATAAGTTATTCTATTCAAAAATCCAACCAATATTTGGCAAAACACACTTTCGCAATCTAAAAAATGGAATACTTGCACTATTGCAATAAAAAAAGGTAGACAACCTAATGGTTATCTACCTTCTATTTTCGAGCTAATATTTTTCTTAAAAATTATATCCGATGGTAAATCGAAGTGAGTGATTGTTCTCAATAAATCTACCTTGCTTAAAAAAGTTTTTTAAAGATAAGCCTTCACTAAAAGAAGAATCTGCTGAATTATTAATAACAACATCAAAACCCCTGCTTCCGTTACTAGGAATAATAGCTTGATCACTATTCCTATTATTCCTACTAGATTTCAATATTGGCAAAAAACCATGATGATATTGAAGCTCTAAATTAATTCTTCGGGTAGGTTTCCAAGCAAGACCAGCAACTCCACTAACATTTAATTTGCCCCAATAATTTTCTTCAGAATATTGATTTTGTGAAATTGAATTTTGGTCTAAAGCATTTAAATCAATTCCATAATTAGAATAATCATTAGTAACTGTTTGATTGATATTGATTGATTTATTTATCAAGTTTGTTTTTTCCTTTATCAAATAAGAAACATTCGCTCCCAATTGAAATTGTATTTTTTTAACAGGAGAATAAGTTAACAAAACTGGTAAATCTAGCTGATGAAATTTTTCCAAAATAAAATCAGCATTTGATTGTACCGCAACAGTTGAAAATGGAAGAGGCGATGCAATGATACTAATAAAATCTGCTGATAATAAAGCCTCTTGATTTCCTATAAATAGATACGGTAATTCTTTTTGCAACTGAGAATATCCCAAACCCGTTCTAAGTCCTAATTTTTTTCGAATAGGGAAATGAACAAATCCACCGCTAGTCAATCCAACTTTATTTATGTTTGCAAAGTCTGCCACTACTCCAGCATATACTCCAAACTCTCTTTTTCGCTTCCTAGGGTTTGGATCTTTTATGATGGCTTCTTCTTCAAAGAAAAATTCTTTTTCTAAAATTGCAAGTTCTTCTTCCTCTTGTAATTGTAGTGTTATAAAACTAGGATTTATCGTTCTAATTTCTTCTTTCAATTTTGCTAACGGAGCTTTTTGTTCACTATTGTCAATTTTATCGACAGGAACGATTTCCTCAATTACCTGAGGTAAAAGAGGATTTGAAGAATCAATAATTGAAGGAAAACCATCATTAATTTTCGATCTATTATTTTTTATTTGAGTGCTTTTGATTTCAGTCTTTTGATTCTTAGCTTTTTGATTTTCAGTTATTTTATTTTTCTTTATTATTCCTAAGTCGCTTTCCGCAATTGTTTCGGAATTTTGATTTTGATTTTGATTTTGATTTTGATTTTGATCAAAAACCACCTGCTGACTTTGAGCTATTTCCGCATTTTCATGCTTAGGATAAAAAGCCCAAACGCTAGCTATTATTCCAAATAAGAGGAATGGAAATAGCCAAAAGAATCCACGTCTTTTCTTTTCTTCGACGGGCATCTCCTTGTCCAAGGTTTTAAGCATATCATTCCAACCTTTGTCGGTGAATTGCTTATCTGGTTGATAATTATTTTGGTCAGCCTGCATATTGTCGTAAATTATTTTTGTCTATCAATCTTTTTAAAATCTTACGCGCATTCGATAAATGCCACTTGGAAGTGCCCACACTAATTCCAATATTTTTAGAAATTTCCACATGAGTAAATCCTTCGATTGCATACAATCGGAAAACTTGTTGAGTTGCGGGAGGCAAGGTTTCAACCATTTTTAAGATGTCTTCAGCATACAAGTTAGAGTGTGCTTTTTCCACCGAGGATTGGTCTCTTTCCTCAAAAACCATAAATTGTAAATACTTCGAATTCTTTCGATAATGATCTGAAAGACAATGAAAAACTAATCTTCGAATCCATCCTTGAAGTGATCCTTTAAATTCAAATGTGTGCAACTTTTGGAACACTCTTAAAAATCCAATGTTTACAATTTCCATAGCTTTATCTTTGTCATTGGTATAGCGCATGCACATTCGCATCATCACATCGAAGTGTTCTCGATACAGCAATTCTTGAGCTTTGCGTTCATTTCGAACACAACCTTCGACTATTTCTCGTTCATCATATTTTTGTTTTTTGAACATATAGAATCGCTCTATTAGGTTTTTATTTTTTAATCAATACATTGACAAGATAAACATTCAGCCTCCGTTGCAAATCCGTATTCTTCACAACCACTATATCCTATTTTTTCGCAAGTTGAAGATGAACTGTCAAAAAACCATCTTTCGAAAAACGCAGCACAGACTTCGTTAGTTGGTGCTATTTCAGAACATATTGGATCATTACTTTCGCACTCATTATCCTTGCATGAAATTAAAGTAAACAAAAAGAAACTTAAAAATATTAATACCTTTTTCATCTATTCCATTTTAGTTTTTAAACGCTTTCACTTAAATAGACTACAGAAATAAAAAAAAGGTTGGGCAAGAATGAAATTATTTTTTCACCATTTCATCGAGCAATCGAAATTCCCATTCTAAATTACGAATTTCTGGCTGATGTTTAAAGATTAAAACTTTGTCAGGAGCGGGATTAAAATAAGCTGGTTTATATTCTGTACCTGCAGAATTATTTAAACCGGAACCTAAAAAAGTAATTCCTTCTTGAGTTTTAAATTCAAATTCTTTCACTCGCAAGCCTGTATCACCACCAATCAAAATTACTTCCACTCCCCTCTTTTGAACTTTTTGTAACAGAGGAAAAACTAACTCTGAAAATGTCCCACGTTCCTCACAAGCAATATTATAATCAGGCGTGTAAATATTAAATGCGTCTTCTACTTTTATTTTTTGCTCCGCAATTTCATTTGTCAATAATGCATGATGATGTAAAATGACGAGATGAGAAGAATTCTGAATCGTATCCGTTACTGCTTTGATCAAGTTAAATTGACCATCCAACATTTCACATTCATGAGGTTGGTTTTGATAAGCGGAGAAACTAAATTCCGTGGTGTTCAGTACTAAGATTGTAATCCCATTTTGATGACTGGTATGAAAAGTTTTTCGTTTTGTCTTTTTTTCAATTCCAGAAAAATCACCTTTTTGGTCGAGGACATCATGGTTGCCAATCGCCCAATGAGTGGTTGGTTTTCCAACTTGAAAAAAACTATCGACAAATTCAATATTCTGAGGATGATGAAATAAATTCTCCACTATATCGCCACCCAACCATATTTGATCAAAAGTGTCTAATCCAATTTTTTCTAAACGAAAATCTGACCTTCCCCAGTTTGGAGAATTCCATTGATAACAATGTCCAGCAAAAAAATAATGGAATGTTTCCAATTCTTTTTTTTCAAAAAAACTATTACAATTTTGAAAAAATAACGCTATTGCAAATACAATTATAAATTTGAAAAAAAGTTTCTTCATTAATTATTTTTTAGAAAATCAATTTGAATTTATTCACCTCATAAGTAGTAAGCGTATTAACCATTCACAGTTAAGCATTAACCATTTTATTCACTAACTTCGCAAAAAAAAAGAGTAATTTTAGAAATATGAGTTTACGAAAAATATATTATTCACTTCCTGCTTCTCTTCGTTTTACCGTTCGCCGAATGGTTTTTTTACCTCAAGATATTTGGAATTCCTTTTTTGGAAAAAAGGAACTCATGCCACCCAAAGGGCTTATTTTTACTGGTTCAGGTGACTTTATTGAATTAGGCAACAAGTTAGTAAATTCCTTAAAAGTGCAATGTAATTTACAACCAAATCATGCGGTTTTAGATATCGGAAGTGGAATTGGTCGAGTGGCAATTCCTTTGACAAAATACTTAAACGAAAAAGGAAAATATGAAGGTTTTGATGTTATCAAAACAGGAATTGATTGGTGTCAAAAATACATCACAACCAACCATTCCAATTTTCAATTCCGTTATGTACCCTTGAAGAACGACTTGTACCGAGAGTCTGGAAATGATGCTGCCGATTTCGTTTTTCCTTATGAGGATGATAGTTTTGATTGTGTGGTTTTAACTTCAGTTTTCACCCACATGTTGCCAGAGGAAGTAGAAAATTATTTAGGAGAGATTCAACGCGTTTTAAAAAAAGGAGGAAAATGTTTTGTTACTTTTTTTATTTTAAATAAAGATGCTAAAAAATTTATTTCCAAAAATAATCATTTTAATTTCCCGTTCAACAAAGGTCATTATGCATTGATGGATGAAAAAGTAAAAGGAGCAAATGTTGCTTTTGAAGAACATTATTTGGAAGAGGTTTTTTTACAAAAAAAATTAAAAATCCATGCGAAGCATTTTGGATATTGGGCAGGCAGGGAAAAAGAAAAAAGTGTAGACTTTCAAGATGTCATCATTTTAGAAAAATAAAACTATTTAGCAATGAAAAACCAATCAAATCTTTTCTTCATTATTTTCCTGCTAGGTGTTTCACTTAACACTTCCTTCTCACAAAATGATTCAGGGTTTTTAAGTGAAAAAAAAGGAATTGCTTTTTTTAATGATGGAACACCTTTTCCATTCAAATCGGTCAAGGAAAAAGAAAACACTTTTATTTTTAAAATTTCGAATAAAGAAACCGTCGAACTTAATAAAAATGAAATCGCTCAAATAGAAAAGCAAAATGGAAATCATGCTTTAAAATATGGACTTATTTCTGCGGGAACTTCTGGCCTAGTCGTATTTTCTATTTATGCTATTAGAGGTAAATCATCCAGTAATTCTTCAAGTTTTGAGGGTGCAGGAATACCTTTAGCAATAAGTGCTATTGGGATAGTGGGGGGAGTAATAGGAGCCTTGGTGGGACTAACCCAAAAAAAATATCAAACTATTTACCATACGCCCACTTTTGGAAAAATTCCTCCAACCTTAAAACTGAAAACTACTTCTCCAAGCTCAATTCCTTCTATAGGAATTTCTTACACTTTTTAAAAGAATATATGCTATGATTAAGAATTTAAAACTTATTGGAAGTTTATCTTTTTGGATTCATTTAATTGGCTTTTTATTTTTCATAACTTTTTCAAATCCAATTTTGGCTCAAAATGGAACCATTTTTATTAGAGCAAATAAAGGAATAGCATATACTAATTCAGGCAAAAAAATAAGATTTAAAAAAATGAGAGAAACTGAAAATAGTTTCAGTTTCATCACTACGAATAAAACTAAAATTGAATTAGAAAAAAATAAAATTGCTCAAATCGATAGACGAAATGGAACTAAAGGATTTCGGTATGCGGCAACTGCTATTGGAGTGACTACTTTAGTCGTTATCCATTCTTCTTATTTGAGTGGATATTATTCACTAGGTAGTAATAGATCATCTTATGAAGGAGAATTGCTAATTGCTTCTGTTTTCTTTAGTATCATTACTGGAACAATTAGTGGTTGTATTGGCTTAGCTCAAAAAAGGTATAAGACCATTTACACCTCTCCTGCTCTTGGAAATTATGAGCCGAAATTAAGTTTAAAAACAACTGTTCCGAATTCAATTCCATCACTAACATTGAGTTATACTTTCTAGAAAAATACTTTTTTTCACTAAAACTACAAGCTATGATTATTAAGTTAAATTGCTTTCGAATGTTATTCGTTTGCCTTCTTCTTCTTTTCCAAACTCTAATCTTTTCTCAAGATGAAAACATTCACCTCAAAAGAGGAAGACTCTATACTATTGATGGTTTTGAAATGAAATTTTTGAATTTGAACCAACAAGGAGAAAAAATTACCATCGAAAACCACAAAGGGAAATTTACCGTTTACAATAAAAATGAGATCCTTCGTATAGACCAAAAGAATGGTTCTGAAGCATTGGTTTGGGGGAGTTACATTGGAGGTTTTACTCTTTTGGAAAGTTGGTTATTAGTAACACTCACAAAAAAACCTTCTTATGTTTCGCAGAGAGAACAACGTCAACAAGATAGAATCGTGATCATTGGTTCTACCGTAATTGGGACATTGTTGGGACTTCTGATTGGTAGTTCTAAAAGTAAATACAAGCGAATTTATGATGATCCTGATTTTACTATTACACCGAACAAATTAGGATTTAATTTTTCTTCTCCTAATAACATTTCTTCTTTGACTTTGAGTTATCATTTTTAATTTTCAACAAAAAAACTATTATTATGAAAAACGGAACATGCTTAAATTTTAATTTATTATTTTTTGTGATTGCATTAGCATTAACGCTGGGTAGTTGTAAGTCTGTTGCAAAACTTCCTGGAACGGACACTCCTATTACTGGAAAAATAGCACTCCAAAAATTACAACCGCCAGAAGGAAAAGCACTTGTCTACATCATTCGAAATAAATCCATAGGGATGGTGGCTAAATTGCATTTGGACATTGATCGAAGAGTTATTGGCCAGACGAAGGGTAAACAATTTCTCTACACTTTCCTTGAACCAGGTAGCCACCTGATTGTAAGTCGTGGCGAAAATGTAAGTGAGTTACCAATAAAATTAGAAGCGGGGAAAACCTATTTCATCCAACAAAAACCGAAAATGGGATTATTTTCCATTCGAAGTAAATTGACTAGAATGGAAGAAGAAGAGGCAAAAAGATATTTATCCTATTGTCGTCTTTCAAAAAGTAATATTACTTTTGAGGGATTTTAAAATTCTCAAAAGTAATACGCAAAACATATCATGAAAAAATTATTTTATATATTATTAAGTTTCAGCTTCGCTTTCTTTAGTTGTCAAAATAATACTGAGTCAATAAGAACTGCAGCTCCTCCCAAGCAAAAGGAAGCCATGGAACTGGCTCCAGTTTTCTCCGCTGATGATAAAAAATTAGCAGACGTTTTTAAGAAATATGAAGGTACTTGGAAAGGAAATTATATCACTATCAAGGATATTGATCCATTGCTCAGAACTAGTATTGATCTAGAAAATTTGAAGTTAGATTATGTGACGAAGTCTGGATTAACTTTGATGAATAATTTTGAAGCAGAACATGTTTTCACTTCAAAAAGTCCTTATTTCCAAGAGGTTTCTTTTTACGATTTTTATCCCCGAGAAAAGAAAACTATAACTACGGCAGGAAATAATCGAGTAGAAAATGGCAACATTTATCGCTACTTATCAAATCTAAAAGAAACGATTACGCTGAATGGAACGGTAAAAAATGATAGTACTATTGTATGGCAATTTGAACAAGAAAAACCACAGCGAATGGAATATTATCAGGAAACGATTTCTGAAAAATCTATCGAAATCATTGGTTATAAATATGATGAATTAGATCGATTGGATTTGGGTCCAAAGAAATGGTTTTATGGTAAATTTGTAAAAGAAGAACCATCAAAAAAATAGTTAAGTTCTTTCAGTTTATAAAAAAAGAAAGGCGAGCATAATTGCTCGCCTTTCTAATTTATATCTAATTAAAAATATTCATTTAAGTTTTAACCACACTTTGAATGACCGCAACTTTGACACATCAAGCATCCTTCCACATAAACTAAACCATCTGGATCACCGCACTCACCACATTTTTCTTTCACTACTTTGGTTCCGTCTGGAATGAATTTTTTCAATGCTCTCACTACACCATTTTTCCAAGTGTTGATTACATCATTTTCAACATTCAATCCTGCTACCAAATCAACTGCATATGGTAAAGGCATTCCATGTCTAAGAATTCCAGAAATCAATTTAGCGTAGTTCCAAAATTCTTTATCAAATGATCGAGACAAACCTTGCATCGTTACTTTGTAACCATCTTTGTCCATGTAGTGGAAATCATATCGGTTTGTTCCATCCTCATTTTTCTCTTTAAGCACCCAAGATTTTTTCATGTCTTTTGGCAACATAAAACTGTCTTCTGCTCGACCTGTGAAAATTTCGTATGGTTTCCCATTCATCAATCCAACTACAGCTATCCATTTTTCATGATTATTCTGGAACCGAATCACTTCTGCTTCCAACATTTTTGGACGTTTTGGAGCACGAGATTCGATGATCATCGTATCATCTATTTCCTCTTCTTTTTTCTCATCGTTAGAAATTAATACTCCTGATCGAGAACCATCTCGGTAAATCGTACATCCTTTACAACCTTCTTCCCAAGCAGTTTCGTAAATTTTACGAACCATCTCTTCGCTCGTTTCATTAGGAACATTTACTGTAACTGAAATAGAATGATCAACCCATTTCTGAATGGAACCTTGCATCTTTACTTTTTGAACCCAATCAACATCATTAGCAGTTGCTCCAAAGTATGGAGATTGCTCTACTAATTTTTGCAACTTTTCTTCTGGTAAATTTTTCACTTCATGAATGTCCATGTTGTTCGCAGCCAACCAGTCCATAAATTTGTGATGAAAAACATTATACTCTTCCCAGCTATCTCCTACCTCGTCAATAAAAGAAACTGTAACGTTTTGATCGTTCGGGTTAACTTTTCTTCTTCGTTTATAAGCTACCATGAAA
Organism: uncultured Saprospiraceae bacterium; assembly: GCA_937981555.1. GTDB lineage: Bacteria > Bacteroidota > Bacteroidia > Chitinophagales > Saprospiraceae > CAJQQY01. Next base: position 80,053 of record CALJOK010000059.1, on the reverse strand, counting down.
ACTGGTTCGATTCCAGAAGTCGTTTGAGCCATTAAAGAAGTTGTTCCAGTTGGAGCAATAGTTAACAAGGCAATATTTCTACGACCATGTTTTTCCATGTCTGCATATAACTCAGGATCAGCATTTTTGATACGATTAATGAATGGATTATTCACTTCTCTTTTTGCTTCGTGAATTGAGAATGGTCCTCTTTCCTCTGCCATAGTAACGGAAGATCGGTAAGCACTCAAAGCAAATGTCTTGTGTACTTCAGTTGAAAATGCAATTCCTTCATCGCTTCCATATTTCAAATTCATAGCAGCCAACATATCTCCTTCAGCTGTGATACCTACACCAGTTCTTCGACCTTCCTCACATGCTTTTTTGATTTTTTTCCAAAGATTATGTTCGACAGATTTGATTTCCATTGGTTCAGGATCATTTTCAATCTTAGCAATGATTTTATCAATTTGCTCCATTTCCAAATCAATGATATCATCCATCATTCGTTGTGCCATTTGCACATGAGTCTTGAATTTATCAAAATTAAAATGAGCTTCTGGCGTAAATGGTTTTTCTACATAGCTGTAAAGATTTACCGCCAACAATCGACAACTATCATAAGGACAAAGTGGAATTTCACCACAAGGATTAGTCGAAGTAGTTTTGTACCCCAAGTCTGCGTAACAATCTGGAATCGACTCATTAATAATAGTATCCCAAAATAAAACTCCTGGTTCTGCAGATTTCCAAGCATTGTGAATAATCTTATTCCAAATTTTTAAAGCATCCACTTCCTTCGTGAATCTTGGAGTAGCTGAATCAATCGGATATTGTTGAGTAAATTTTTCTCCACCAATTACTGACTTCATAAAGTCATCAGTAATTCTTACTGAAACATTTGCTCCAGTAACTTTTCCTAATTCCATTTTTGCATCAATAAAATCTTCTGCATCTGGATGTTTTACAGAAACAGAAAGCATCAATGCTCCACGGCGACCATCTTGAGCCACCTCTCTGGTAGAATTAGAATATCGCTCCATGAACGGAACTATACCAGTAGAAGTCAAAGCACTATTCATCACAGGGCTTCCTTTCGGGCGTATATGAGAAAGGTCATGCCCTACTCCACCTCTTCGTTTCATTAATTGTGCTTGCTCTTCATCCATCTTCATAATTCCACCATACGAATCCGCATGAGTACCAATTACAAAACAGTTAGACAAAGACGAAATTTGGTAATCATTACCAATTCCAGACATCGGTCCACCTTGTGGAATGATGTATTTAAAGTTTTTTAATAAGGCGTAAATGTCTTCTTTCGATACAGGATTTTTGTATCTCTTTTCGATGCGAGCAATTTCATTGGCCAATCGATTGTGCATATCGTCAGGCGATTGCTCATAAATGTTACCAGCTGAATCTTTCAACGCATATTTGTTGATCCAAACGTTGGCAGCTAATTCATCTCCATTGAAATAAGCGGTAGAAGCTTTCATTGCTTCTTCAAATGTGTAGACTTTTTTTACTTGTTGTTTGTCGGTGTTTGATTTTGTAGTTGCTTTTTGTACTGCTAGACTCATGGTCTCTGATGGTTTTGAGTGAGGAAATTTGTACCATTTAAATAAGGGGAACAAATCACATCGAATGTTTAAAAATAATGTTTCACGACTTTTTTCATATCAATAAAGAAAACTCCATTACTGGAAACTCAAAAGAATATTTGAGCCAAGAATAGCCTTCGAATGTTTATTAAAACATCCTATTTGATTTCCTTTGATCGAGACGAAAAATTGTTAGAATAATTTAGGGAAGAGCCAAATTAGGTTGGGTTTGTATTCCTTTAATTATCCCTTGTTAAGTACCAACCAAAATAGTGTGTGTGTATTGGTACTTGTTTGTGTGATGTTTTCCAATAGTTGCATAGACAAAGACTTACTCTATATCTTCTTAAAAAAGAAAAATTAGGAGCAATCAATTGCACACGTAAGATTTTAACACTCAGGTATCATTTTCTAAAACAACTTTGAAAAAAAGGTTTTTGAAAACAAAAATGTTGTAAGTGTTAATTCTCAGATTCAGAAATTACAATTAGATGAATTTCAATGTAGGTTAAAAAAAATGAAGATTTCCCTTCTTCGTTTTTTCTTAAAGTTATTTGAAAACAAATAAAATTAAGACTGTTTTTTTGAAGAAAAACTAAAAGTATGTTTGATTCGACTGTTAGTTTCTTTCTACCTCACAAATATAGACCTTTTATTGTAAAAAAAACCGTCAAAGTTATTCACACAATGTTAATAACTGCATTAAATCGCTGATAATCAAACATTTAACATTGTGAGTGACTTATCAACAATGTGGATAACTTTCTGTTAATAACTTAAATCTTATATTAATCCAATAGTGATAACTCATTGATTTTCAGCGTTATTGGCAATAAAAAAAGTATAAAATTGTGATAGAGAAAATTTTTAAATTGTGGATAAAAAAATGTTTTAAATTGTTTTTCAAAAAAACTTTTTCAAAAAAACTTTTTTTGAAATTGTTTTTCAAAAAAACTTTAGAAGATTTCTTTAATGAAAAGTTGTTCTAAATTCTAGCTATATAAAAAATTAGAAATGAAAATATAACAATACGATAGGAAGCGGATTGACCAAATCAAGCTGATTAACATGAATTTTATCTAAAAAAAATAACAATCGTCAAATTCGCTCGATTCTCCTAGTCCATGTTCCTATTGCACCACCCAATTTTTCACTCACCTGCAATCTTCCTTTTCCAAAAAAAATTCTATTTTGTATTTCCTATTAAAGCTCTACTGTTTATACATTTCTTTAACCTAAATAAAATTTATAAGAATGAAATCCAAGGTATCCTTACTAGCATTTTTAGTTGTGTCAATTTTATTTATTTTTAGCTGTAAAACTGAACCTACTGAACCGCAACCAATTAGCGTAACTGAAGTCGAATCATCTTTGCAAAAAATTCTAATCCAAGCAAAAGATGGAGAAATGATTCTTTTACCTGAAGGGATCTTTTCATTTAAGCGAGCCCTCTCCTTTAATGATATCCCAAATGTAACGATCAAAGGAATGGGGAAAGGAAAAACTATTCTTTCTTTTAAAAATCAAATTGAAGGAGCAGAAGGAATGATTCTCAAAAATGCTAAAAATTTAAAACTAGAAGGATTCACCGTTCAAGATTCGAAAGGTGATGCCATAAAAGTTCAAGCTTGTGAAAATGTTACATTTAGAGATTTGGAAACAACTTGGACAAATGGTAGGAGTCCTGAAAATGGTGGTTATGGAATTTACCCAGTTTCTTGCACCAATGTTTTGATTGAAAAATGCGAAGCATCTTACGCGATGGATGCTGGAATTTATGTAGGTCAAACAACCAACGCGGTAGTCAGAGAAAATTATGTGCATCATAATGTTGCTGGTTTGGAAATAGAAAATACTCGAAATGCGGAAGTTTATAAAAACATAGCCAAGCAAAATGCAGCTGGAATGTTGATTTTTGACATGCCGGATTTACCTCAAGCGAATGGCTATAAAGTCAAATTTTATGACAACCATATGGAAGATAATAATGGCGCTAATTTCTCCAAACCTGGAATTGTAGTCAATACTTTGCCTTCAGGAACGGGCATGTTGATTATGGCTCACAAAGATATTGAAGTGTACAACAACACTATCAAAAATCATAAAAGTATGGGGATTGGAATCAATAGTTGGATCTTTACAGGTCAACCCTTTGAGTCAAAAGAGTTTGATCCATTTTGTTCCAACATCAACATCCATGATAATGTGATTACAGAAACAAATGGTCCAGCAATTCCTACTACTGATTTTGGGAAATTATTAAATGCAATTTGCGGGGAGGAATCTCCTGATATTATTATTGATGGAATTTTTAATCCTGCGACATTAGATAAAAATGGAAAACCAACTGGTTTCTGTTTTAAAAATAATGGCGACATTACTTTCCGAAATATGAATGCTGCTATGGGAGCAACTCCTCAAGATATTGCCAAAAACATGAGTGATGATATTTCGGTTTTTGATTGTGAAATGCCATCTTTTGAATTGGGTGATCTTGATAATTGGATAGCTAAAAAATAAATTCAGTCAATGTATTTTTATTCAAAAAAAATAAATTTCTTCTATTTTATATTACTCTCTATTTTTTTCACTTACTGCAATTCAGATTCGCAGCAAGTGAAAAATGTGAGTCATCTATCTCCTTTTGAAAAACTATCCGAATACAATTTTTTTGTTGGAAAAATATCGGAACTAAATCCGAATGAAAGAGTCCTTCCGTACGATTTGAACTCTCCCCTTTTTTCGGATTATGCACATAAATCTAGATTCGTTTGGATGCCAGAAGGAACGGCTGCACAATTTACTTCAACTGGAAAAGTGTTAGATTTCCCCACAGGAACTGTTTTGATAAAAACGTTTTTTTATCAAAATGATGAGCGGGATCTAAGCCAAGGAAAACGCAATATCGAAACTCGACTTTTGATCAAAGGAAAAGAAAAATGGGAAGCCCACGGATACACTTGGAATGAAGAACAAACGGAAGCCATCCTCGACATTGTCGGCGATATAAAAACGGTCAATTGGATTGATCAATCTGGAAAATCAATGATGGTCGATTACATCATTCCAAATAAAAACCAATGCAAAGGTTGCCATTATAATAAAGGTACACAAGAACCGATTGGCCCAAAGATTAGAAACTTAAATAAGGATTTCGCTTATTTAGATGGAAAAATAAATCAATTAGAAAAATGGTATTCTGTAGGCTATCTAACTGATTATCAGCCAGATACAAATTACAAAAAAGTAGCTCAATGGAACAATCCCAACAGCGGTACACTTCATGAAAGAGCTTTAGCTTACCTCGATATTAACTGTGGACATTGCCATAATCCAAATGGGCCAGCGAGTACAACTGGTTTAAATCTAGTGGCGGAAGCGGAGATGAATATAAATTTAGGGATCAATAAGCCTTCGGTCGCTGCGGGAACTGGAACTGGTGGATTTGCTTTAAATATTATTCCTGGACATCCTGAAAAGTCAATCATGACTTACCGAATGGGTTCAATTGAACCTGCGGCGATGATGCCTGAATTGGGTCGTAGGATGGTGCATGAGGAAGGAGTGGAATTGATTAAGGAGTGGATTTTGAAGATGGAAAATTGAGGTGATGCGATAGAACACGGATGACGCAGATCAAACGGATGGATGCGGATTTGACGATTAGAAGTGTTATAATTTTTTATCAAAATAGTAATCGTCAAATCTGTGAAAATCCGCAAAATCCGCGTCATCCGTGTTCCATCAAAAAGTAGGAAAAATCAAAACAACCGCTTCCTCCTAAACCACAACGCCAACAACAAACTTATCACAATTGAAAAAATAATAATAAAAGGAAAAGCATATTGGGAATCCTTAAAAGGCAAAGGAACATTCATACCATAAAGACTCGCCACCAAGGTTGGCAACATCAAAATTATCGTAATCAAAGTCAAGCGCTGAATCACTTGATTCAAATTATTGGAAATGATCGAAGCATACGCCTCCATCGTTCCATTCAAGATATTCGTATAGACATTCGACATCTCCAAAGCCTGAGTATTATCAATAATAATATCTTCAAATAGATCTGTCTTTTCTTCGTCCGCTCGAATTCCTAAAAAATCAGATCGCTTCATTTTCATTTTCAACAGCTCATTCGCAGAAAGGGAGTTTACAAAATAGACCAAACTTTTTTCGATACTCAAGAGTTGGCGCAACTCTTTATTTTTACTCGAATCATATAATTCTTTCTCAATTAAATTTCGTTTGCGATTTAAACTCTTCAAACAAGTCAAAAACCGAAAAACATTTTGCTCCAATATTTTCAATACAAAATCAGGTTCATCAGTAGGAATAAAGTTCTTCACTTTTCCATCAATAAACATTCGGATAATCGGATTCTCATAAGCTGAAATGGTAATAATATGATCGATAGTCAAAATAATTCCAATCGGTACTGTGATATAAAAAGCTTCATTTTCAGCATTTACTTCATTCACCAAAGGAGTATTCACCACAATCAAACGTACATCATCTTCTCGTTCATAGCGAGATCGTTCATCTACATCCAATGAATCGGTTAAGAAATCTAAAGGGATTTCAAATTGAGCAGCAATTCTAGTTAATTCTTCTTGATCAAAAGGAGGGGAAATATTTACCCAACAAGACGGCTGCGGCTCATCTAACATCTCTAAAGCTCCATTCTTTTTGAGGAAATATTTAACCATAGGCTTGGTATTGAAAAGTGAAAAACTAAAAAACTAATGTCGAATGAAATTAGTTCAATTAAGCATATCCGAGTTGTAAACTTACAAATTTGTTTTTGGAAAAAAGGTTTTAAGAGAGGTTTTCATTTCGCTCTATTTTTTCATAAATTATTTTTTCATATAAATTTAAATGAGAAACTGATGCATTTCCCCAGCGAGTAGTATATCCATTTTTTAATTGAAAATAGTCCGCAATAATATCACCTTGTTGTTCGAGATTAAAATCAAACAGCGTTTTATTTTTTATCAAAAACAACTTCAAATTATCCTTTCCTCCGTAGTTATATCCTTCCTTCGTCGTTTGTGCCCAAAGTGCACGTGGGATATAAACTGCGCCCATATTTTCATATTGCCACACATGAACTAATTCGTGGATTAAAGTGCTGTTTTGCATCTTCCCCCAACTATTGATGATATAAAAACTGACGTAGCAAAAATGACTTTGCTTCGGACCAAGATAAGCTGACTCATCAATTCGCACTCGCTGATAATTGATGGAATTCCCAAAAACACTTTTCGCCATTTCTATTTCCCAATCCATCAAAGGTCGAGTATTTGGTTTGGAAAAATCACAAATGGTTTCGTAAATTTCTCCAATTCCAAAAACTTCTAACAATGCAATTACAACTTCTGACATCCAATAAAGTATCTTTTGAATTGGACGATCTACCAAAGAGCGAAAGGTCATTTTTCTTAAATTCCAAAAACCTCGAAAGAACAGTTTAAAAAAACGATACAACCTCCAAGGCAGGAGTCGAAAGAAATCGACCGTTCGATGAAAGACCCCAAAAAACTTGGGTAAAAGGTAATATAAATTGGAGGTTTTAGACACTTCTTCTTTTTGATGGCGAAGGTAAAAATAAATTTCTTTTTTTATGTAGAAAGGGCTGTTAGCGCTTGAAGCGCTAACAGCCCTAGTTTAATATTTTGACTCAATATTTTTACTCAATCAAAATAAATCCAGCCCAAAAATAAGGCGAAGGATATAATTTTCGAATATCTTTTTGAGCAGTATAAAATGCTTTGTGTGTATCCATTCCACTCAAGTGATTGAAGTAGAAAAGTGATAACATCTCTTGAGTTTGCTTGTCCGGCACCTTCCATTGACTAAACAAAATAGTATTTACACCTGAGGCTTTTAATGCTCGTTGAATACTTAAAATCCCTTTTGCACTATTTTTATTAGAGCCTGTTTCCGTTGCTGAAAGCAAGACCAAATTTGTTTTAGAAAAATCTAGTTTTGAAATTTCTTTAGCATTCAATAATCCATCATTCGCATCATCTTGAAAATGAGTAGAAGTGATTTTATCATTCGCATTCGACAAGGCAATTCCAGAAAACTCTTCCAAATGCTGATAGTAAATTGGCGTTGCTAAGTGCAATACTCCTGGAGCATTCCCACCACTTAATTTCTTAATATTATTTTCGGAAGCCTCTCCATCAATTTGAGTATTTACGGTCCAACCTTTGGCTGCACAAATTACCTTAAATGTATTCACTTCATCTTTTGTAGCTGGCAAGTAATCCAATTTCCCTGTTCCTCCATTTCCAAAGATTGCTCCTCCAAAAAACGAAACAGTTTCATTTTTGACATCTTTATTTTTATCATTAATAAAGTCCCGAAGAGAACAGTAATAATAGATTTCATACTTGTCCGCCAAGTTGTTTTTTTGACGATCCATCAATCCACTAAAAGCTACTTTATTCAAAACTCCAACAGTCGAAACATGAATAAAATTCACCCCTTTCAAATGTTCTTCCATTGGTTCCCAAATCAATTGATATAAATGATTACTTCGATCTACACTTTGAATATAACTATCTGGAGAATCTGCTTCTGCATTGATTAGCATATTAATTTTACTCTCATCCAACAAAGGAACCATGATAGATTCCGTTTTACTTTTTCTCGTAATTAATGCATAATAATTACCAACTTGTGTCTTCTGGTTTGTCATTCGAAGGAAATCAATCGCAGCCTCATTAGGCTTTAGTTTTTCTCTCAATTGATTTTGGTAAGTTTCAATTTCACCAGTCATTGAGTTTTTAATTTCCAAAGCAGCATCTGTTGATAAACCCTTAAATGCTAAATTGAAATTTTGCATTTCGTTACCTGAAACCAAAAATCCTAGTTTCATCGAATTAGCATAATAATCTTCAATCTCCTTTTGCATTTTTTCCATCATCCGACTTTGATCTTGGAATCCGGCTGCATTAAATTTTGTAAAAGAATTATAAACTGAAGCTTTATAAAAATCTCTAGCCTTAGATTTTTGTCCTGTTGCTTCGTAAGCTTTTAACAAACTATCTCGACGCTTTTTATAGGTCATATTATCTTTCCCCATTTTCTTTTCTATCGTCGCTAAATCTTTTTCATAAAATGGAATTGCTCTATCCATCATACCCGCGTTTTCATAACTATCCGCCAATTTTAAAGAAATCGTTCGATAATTTTCATGCTGATCGCCATACTCTTCTTTCACTAACATCAATGCTTTTTGACCTGCATCAATTGCTGCTGTATAATTCTCAGATTGCGTATGACTATCCATTTCAAAACTATAGTCCATCCAATTTTTCACTTTTGGTTTAGGTGGCTCAACAACTACAGGTGGAGTTACCACCTTTTCAACTACTGGTTGTCTTACCACTTCTTCAACGGGAGTAGTCGTATTGGGAATAGCCTTTTTACCTGATCTTTCTAATGGACCTTTAGCAGAGGAATTATTTTTTTCAACAATTTCGTCTACCCCATCAGAACTTCCAAGGCCAGTAATAACTTCAGTCGAGGAATTCCATTTCTTTTTCGAGTTCGTTGCATTGGAAGAGGCAAGTCCAGGTCTTTCAATTGGAAGAAGTGCTTCTGATGGAGCAGCTTCGTACAATTCATATTTTGGATTATATAAATTATCCAAATATCTTTTACAATCTTTATAATCCGGATGATTTACACCAACGGTGTTTTTGTAGAGTTCCAAAGCCTTTATTAATGAAATTTCTGCTTCAGGAACATTCGCTCGGTTTTTATAAAACTTTCCATAATTAAATAAAATACCTGCGTAATCTTGATGGCGTTCCCCAACTGAGTATCGGGTTATTTCTTTGGCTTTTTTAAGGTTATTTTCTGCTTTTTTGAAATTTCCTAAACTGGTATGCAGATCTGCATAGTCGCTCAAAATCAAAGCGTAGTCAGGATGGTCATCTGAAACAGCAGCTTTCATAATATCTAAAGCATCCAAATAAATAGATTCTGCTTTTTGATAATCTTTTTTTAATTTATACAAATTTGCCAATCCAAAAAGACTCAAAGCATAATTTTGATGTTTGACACCAAGTACTTCTTTGTCAATTTTGAGTGCTTCCCAATACAAAATTTCAGCGGGTGTAAACTCGCCTAATTTTTTATGTGCACTTGCTAAATTGTGTAAACTGGCAGAGTAATCTGCATTATTTTCACCAAATTGGATTTTGGCAACCTCTCTCGCTCGAAGAGCCGAAGATAAAGCATTTGCATATTCTCCATTTCCTAAATAAGTCAAAACCTGATCATTCAGGTCATCCCAATTTTGGGCTTGAAGATTAAATGAAAAGCAAAATGCAACGACTACAAGTAGTGTTTTATTCAACATAAGTTCAATTGTTGGGGGATTAAAAAATGTTGTAACGATTACAATTATATAGAGTAACCATTACAAACCGCTCAATAAGAACGTGTTTTGAAAAATTCGTTTACAAAATTGAGGGTTAAATTAAGTCGGAGTTTAGAGGCAAATAATTAAGCAATTACGCTTATTCTTTTTATTCATAATATACGATTGGAAAAATATATTACAAATAACGTAAATTTCAACAACAATGCCGATTTTTATGGAAAATTTAATTCTGACCCAATTGTGGAAAAAAAGTTAGACAAAACTAGAAATTAAATAGTTTTTACTTCTTATTTTGAAATTTCACCACAGATTACTCATATTATGAGAACGATAAAAAATTTATTTTAATCTACGTAATCTTAATATCAGAAAAATAATTTCTTTGAGAAACACATTTTTAATACAAAAAATAAACACACTACCCATGAAAAATATTTTGCTCTTCCTATTTGTCCTTATCCAATTCTCCGCTTGCTCACAAAGTGAGACCTCAAATTTCCAAAAAGTAACTCACAAAGAAAAAAAACAAGGCTGGGATCCTGATGCTGGAGTCATTCCCTCCCTGACCATTGGAAGCAAAGTAACTTCCTCCACCAATCTCAAAATGGCAAATAAAGTGTTGGATGAAAAAAAGGAATCTCATTGGCAAAGTGAAGCTCCTTTTCCGACCAACTTCATCAATCGAAAAGATCAAAACATTTTACTGAATTATTTTTCAAAAAAAGAAAATTACAACGCTTCCAAGATTTCTTCTCCAAAAAATGCAACTGATGGAAATTCAAACTCCACCACTTCCAACATTGGAATTGTCAATGGAGAAGCATTTTTAGAAATCATTTTTAAAAAACCACAAGCTATAAAAAGCATTTCTTTGAAAGCAGGTGGAGTCGTTCAACCGATTGAAATTTTTTCCAAAAAAAATAATCAACTACAATCTTTGGGGAAATATGAAAAAGCCAACGATTACCAAGTTCTACGTTTTTCAACCAACATCAAAAAATGTAATTCTATTGTTATAAAATCTAAAACGGCCTTTCAACTTTTTGAAATTGCTGCCCTTGAATCTGCTCCGAAAGAATGGGTGATGGTTGATTTAGGAAAAATTCAAAACATTGGCTGGGTCGATACTCGACATTGGGCTGGTGATAAAACTGCTGTTTCAACTGCCCTTTTAATTAGTGAAGATGGAAAAAATTGGAAGAAGGTAAAAGACCTCGATCCAAACGCTTTGCAAACGGTCACCACGATTATTGAACCTGCACAACCTGCTCGTTTTGTCAAAGTGGAACATGGATTAATTGATAAAGATTGGAGTACCGTTTTTATTTGGGAAATTGATATCTATGATCAATTCGGCCCATTTGGAAAAATGCCTGAAACGGAAATAAACCCAAATACTTTTAGTGAAATACTCGGTGTGAATGGAATTTGGGGTTGGGGTTTTGAAAAATATGCAGACCTGGTTCCCGAAGGTCGTGGTGCCGATTTATTTGAAAAAGTCTCGAGTCATGCTCGTAATTATCATTTCCTAAATTGGGATGTTTTAGATCCTGACACAGCGCCTGATTATGCTAAAATGGCAGAAGGAAAAGGAACGGAAGTCAATTGGTGGCTCGATTGGGATAGAGAATATAAAACTTGGACAGAGGGTGGAATGAAGCTTCAAACCAGTATTCAGTTCCGAGACATTCCAAAAGATCAATGGAATACACCATACGAATCTGCCTATAAATTCGGATATAATTTCGCTCAGCATTTCGGACCAACTTCTGGGAATGGTCTAGTCGATGCAATTGAAGCAGGTAATGAGCCTTGGTATTATGAAGCGAATTTTTATAAAAAAATTCTTCATGGCATGACTAAAGGAATCAAAGACGCTGATCCAAAAATTACTGTTTTGCCTTGCGCACTCCAAGCCGTTTTTCCAGCGAATGAATATGAAGGTCAATTCAAAAATTACATTGGTGCAAGAGTTACACCCGAAGTAAAAAATAATATCGACGCGATAAATACTCATCTCACCCCATGGTCGTATAATGAAAAAGGCGAACAAATTGCAACCCACCCAGAGCATCCTTACAATGGGACTCGAGCGATTTTAAACATGATAAGATTTCGAGATCACAACTTACCTAAGCTCCCAATTTATGTTACAGAATGGGGCTGGGATTCCGATGGAGGAACAGAAGAATGTGTTCATGGAGAGTGTGTTTCTGAGCGTGCGCAAGCATTATACGCGGTACGCGGTGCATTGATGTTGGCGAGAACTGGCGTGGATCGAGCAACTTGGTATTTCTTTGCGAATGAAAATAAAGAGTCTTCTTTGTTTACTCGAAGTGGGTTGGTAAGTTCGTTAACCACCGATTTTCAGATCAAACAAGCCTTTGTGGCTTGGCAAGCATTTTTGCATCATTTAGGAGATAAACATTTTTTGAGGGTGATTCAAGAAGATGAGGAAGCTTGGGTTTATGAATTAGGAAAAGCAGATGGAACGGTGACACACATTGCTGCTTGGCGACCAATTGAAGGTGATAACAATACAATTACAAATATTGAATTCACTTCAAAATATCGTCCGGTGTCTGCTTGGAAATTGGAAGGAAAAAATGAGAAAGGTCAATTAGTGGATTTGCCTAAATATAAAAATGGAAAAATTAAGATAGAAGTTAGTGCGGTGCCCGTGGTGATTAAAGTACAATAAAACTAAACTGATATTTTAATTTATCTTCAAAATCGAAATTAGGATATTGATCTCCAAATTTCGATTTTTTCCTTTTCTCAATTCTATAAATCACTTTATATGAGGATTTTACTACTAATTCTTTTTTCCTTTTTTATTCAAAATATTTTTTTTACGCAGCAAGAAATGAATTTTAAAAAAGTGGCTCAGAGTAAACCAGTTACACTTGATAAGTATGAAGTCTTTTTAACCAAACCAATTCAAACTAAAAATGGTGTTTTCTATGTCAAGGGGAAAAATAAAAATTATATGATCGTTAGGTTGAGTGATGATTTAAAAATTTTCAGGCAAAAAAAATTAAAATTAAAAACTAAAAATAAAAAACACCGTTTTGAATTTCTCATCAACCAGAATGAAAAAATTTTATTATTTTCTTCCTATGTCAATAAAAGTATTAACAAAAGAAGTCTCGTTTATCATGAAGTAAATTCATCCACTCTTGAAATATCTGATGCTTCTGAACCAATTGTAAATGTACAACTCCGAGTTATAAATGATGCGCCAGGTACGCTTAATTTTAACTTTTCTCCAGATAAATCAAAGATTATTTTCTATTCCCATAAATGGAGAAATGACGAAAGGAAGATGTTAATTTCTATCCATGTTTACGACTCTAATTTAAATACGATATGGAATGTGGATGATTTTCTAGTAAAAAAAGGACCTGGATTTAGTATGATATTTGGGCATCCTGTTGTTGACAATATGGGAAATGTTCATTTTCTAAAAAGAGTAAGTAAAAAACAAGGGTTAACATTTAACACCAATAAAGGGGAATATGATTTCACAATTTTTAGTTTCCTTCAAAATGGGAAGATTCAAAAATCTAATGATATTAACCCTAATGGAAATAACTTGGTCGAACTCTTTTTAAAGGTTACCAATAATCAAGATTTAATTGGAATGGGGTTTTTTAATACCAAAGACCCTGGCCACATTGATGGGATTGCTCATATTACTTTTAATAAAGATGGACTCCCTTTAAATGATCTAATGATTTTTTCACCAACTACTACTTATTCAAAAAATATTTCACCTAATCAAAATGAACCATTCTCAAACAGCATTTTGCCTTTCTTTAATATTAAAAATATTATTGAAAAGGCTTCAGGCAATTTAGTTTTGATTGCTGAAGATTCAACTCCAAAAACTTATGGTTTCTCAACTTATGGTTGTGGCCACAGTAGTGACCGTTTTGGTTTTTACGAACATAGTGAAATGATCATTATAGAAAATAAGAAAAATGGAAATCCAAATTGGATTTTTCGTATTCCAAAATTTGGAATGGAAGAGTGCAACGATAGAGGAAATCAATCTTATTTATTTTTTCAGAATGGAGAGCATCTAACATTTATTTTCAATGACCATCCTGAAAAGTTGACGAGAAGAATGAGAATGCCTAGAAAAAAATCTCATATCTCTATCGCTCAGATAGATAAAAATGGCAACACAACAAGAGCATTACTTTTTCCAGAAGAACAACCAATTAGGCAAAGATTTACCATCATACCTTCTGGCAAAACCACCGAAAATGAAATTGTCCTTTTTAAATATGATCGATTTCTTAAATTAAAAATTGAATAAAAAAGAAAACCGAACCATTAATTAAAATGATTCGGTTTTCTTTTTCTACTTGAATTTTTGAATTACATCTTCACAAATCTTTGCCTTGATTCATTGTTTCCATAATTCATTTTTAAGAAATAGATGCCATTATACAAATCATTTACATCTAACTGGATTTGATTTAATCCTTTCTCAACACTTTGTATTTTCTGTATTAATGATTTTCCTTGAATATTGATAATATCAATATTTACCTCGTCATCATCTGCAAGAAAATCAATTTTTAAAGTAGACAAAACTGGGTTTGGAAAAATATTCTTAATCTCTAATTTATCATTTTTTCGTTCAATCGCTTGAATTGGTGAATACTCAAAAGATCCATCAAAGTCAATTATTTTCAATCGATAATATCCAAAAAATAAAGGGTCAATATCTTGCCAAGCATACGTTTGCAAACTGGTGGAATTTCCTTCAGCAACAACTCTTCCTATTTCTTGAAATTCAGTTTCTTCTTTATCCATTCTTTCAACGATAAAAGCATCTACATTTTGTTCACTAGCTGTTAACCACTTTAATTGATTAGATTCTTCCAATTCTTTTCCTATAAATTCAGCTAACTCCACAGGTAAAGAAGTTTCCACAAATCCCCCTGATTCTGTTAGGCTACCTGTATAAGTAAAGCACTCATTAGTTCCTCCTGCGTTGGTGGAAGCAATAATTGAAACATCAAAAGCTGCGGTACAAGAAACCCCTGAAATCAAAAAAGCTTCAGAAGGCGCAAAGGCAGCCAAGCAATGATTGCCATTAGATGCTCCACTCCCACCAGGTAGAAAAACAAAAGATTGGGTTGCATCTTTTGTAAGATCTCCATTTGAATCGTAATTGATTATATATTCTATTCGTTTAGGTCGTGGACTTCCAGAAACCGAGACACATAAATCGACCACAAGATCACATCCCCCTGCTACTGGAGTACTAGTTACCGAACCTTCTGGAGTATTAATACAATTTTGAGCAGTTGAAAAATTCACCCCAGATATTTCGAAAATAAAGATTAAGAAAAATGTTTTGGAAGAAAAACTATAAAGGCTAGAGTTGAGGAAAGTGGTAATTATTTTTTCCATTGAAGTTTTTTTTTGATATGCTAGTTAAGATAAATTGAGTGTAGAAATAGGCAAGAAATTTATTCTCACTCATTTTCCATGTCACAATTTTAACAAACCAATTAAAATGCCAAGTTTGAGTTCAGGGCATTTAATGTCACAAAAATCAAAAAAACATCATTGTTTTTTAAAAAGAGCTACATTTTTCACAAAAAATTAAAACATTCCTTCCAAGTCCTCCCCTACATTTCGTAATTTATTTTTACAAAAATCCATTAACTCTTTCGCTCGTTTAACTTTTTCAGTCAAATCATCCACGCTAACCATTTCATTGCGTAAGTCTTCAATAACTTCTTTTAATTCTTTTAAGGCTGATTCGTAGGTCATTATTTTTTCGTTTTACTTTTGATGATACCGTCAGATAATTGGGTGATTATTTCTATTTCCTTTTTAACATCAAGATCTTTGATCGACTTGATTATTTTTCCATCGACTGAGGTTAAGCTAAATCCTCTCTTTAATGTTTTTTCGGGATCTAAAACTTCAAAAATAGCTTCTAAGTTTGATATGTTTTTTTCTTCTTTTTGGAAAAATGATTGAGCATTTTGTTTCATTTCATTTTCCAAAAGTGAAATTTGTCGAAGTGTATCTTTTAGAAAAATTTCTGTTTGCCATTGCAAAGTTTGTTCGATATTTTGCAAAACAAATATTTGTTCTTGAATTTTTTCCTGGGCGAGAAAACTGAGTTCAGAGCCCATTTGCATTATTCTATTTTCAAAAAATAAATTATGATTGATGATAAAGTCTGCGGCTGCAGTTGGTGTTTTCAAGGTTGTGTGTGCTACTCGATCCAAAATAGATTCATCAATATCATGACCGATTCCAGTCAGAACTGGCAATGGAAAATCTGCCACCACTCGACTAATCTTTTCATTATCAAAAGCCATCAAATCTAACTTAGCTCCTCCTCCTCGAATGATAACGACTGCGTCAAATTTATCTTTTTGTTTTTTTATTCTATTGAGTTGAAAAAGGATTTCTTCTTCGACATTTATTCCTTGCATGGCTGCAGCAAACATCCGATTATCAACTTGATAACCAAAAACATTCTCTTCTAATTGTTTTAGATAGTCTTGATATCCCGCTGCATTTTCAGAAGAGATGATGGCTATTTTTTGCAATACCGTTGGCAAGGGCACTTCGGTATTTTTCCCTAACAAACCTTCCTTTTCAAATGCTTCTAAAATTGCTTGTTTTCGTAAAGCCAGTTTCCCCAACGTAAAACTAGTATCGATGTCCTCCACATAATATTGCATTCCATACACTTCATGAAATTCAATTTTTAGTTTTAGCATGACCTCCATTCCTTCCTTCAAAACTTTTCGAATTCCGCGACCATGTTCTCGCAATAGTTTATTGTAGGATCGCATCCAAAGAATAGCACTCGCCTTTGCGGTAATCGTTTCTTCCTTTTCCACCAATTCCATAAAGTAATGTCCCCTCGACTCATTCAACTGAGCAATTTCACAACGCACCCACAAGGCATCCTGAGCATTCAATGCCACGACCCTTCTTAGATGTTCGTTTAACTCTTGTAAGGAATACGATTTCATTTCGCAAACTTAGGAATTAGGAAATAAATAACCTACCGAAACAGGTAGTCAAATATGATTTTAATTTACTCGAGTGGTCGCAAATAATCTTCTAATACTATACCTTCCTGCTCCATTCACATATACCATCATCAGTCCTCCGATGATCGCCAAATTTTTCATAAACTGAATAGAATTAACTCGATACACTTCAGGAGGATCATTCCAAAATGAATAAATAACAAAAGTTGCAGGAATATAATAAAGCAATAAAAGTACTGCTCCTAATTTTGAACGATAGCCTGTCAAAATCAAAACCCCTCCAAAAATCATCAAAAAGATCGCACTCCCCAAAAGGAAATCTTGATTCCAAGTGAGGTGATACCCTATCATATATTCTTTAGCATTATTGAAATATTTGAAGGTATCATATGCCTCCCATAAAAATATTAGGGATAAAAAAATACGTGCTATTAAATCTACTTTATCTTTCATTTTTATTTTTTAGGAGTCAAGTACGAGCTTGGTTGTTGTGCTCTCGGTCAGAAGTCAGGGTCAACCTCGTACTTAACTCTTATTTTAAAAATAGAGCTACCGCTTTCGCCACATTTTGTCCATCCATCGCAGCTGAAATAATTCCTCCTGCGAATCCTGCCCCTTCTCCACATGGAAATAATCCGTCTGCATCTTCATGCATCAAAGTGGATGGATTTCGAGGAATTCGAATAGGCGAACTCGTCCGACTTTCCGTTCCAATGACATTAGTTTCAGCAGTAAAATATCCTTTCATTTTTCGACCAAATTCTTTCATTCCCAATTGTAATTTATGAGAAATTCCTTTTGGTAAAAGATCATGAATTGGTGCAGAAACTAATCCTGGAATATAGGAGGTTGAAGGTAAATCGTTTGAAATTTTATTATTGACAAAATCAGTCATGCGTTGCGACGGTGCTTTTTGACTGCCATCTCCAAATGCCCACATGGCTTTTTCTACACTTTTTTGAAATTCTAAACCTGCGAAAACACCATGATGTGCAAATGGTAAAAGATCTTCTTCTTCCACCGCTACGACTGTTCCAGAATTCGCAAAAGGAGAATCTCGACGAGACATCGACATACCATTTACAACAATTTCACCTGGCGCAGTTGCTGCTGGAACTACTAATCCTCCTGGGCACATGCAAAATGAAAAGACGCCTCGTTTTTCGATTTGACAAACTAATTTATAACTACTCGCTGGCAAATTTTCTTCTCGTTTCTCTTGCCGATATTGAATTTTATCAATCAAACTTTGCGCATGTTCCACTCGTACTCCAAGGGCAAATGGTTTATTTTCTAATCTTATTTTTTTATCAAAAAGTAATTGGTAAATGTCTCGAGCAGAATGCCCTGTTGCTAAAATAGTTGCTTCTCCAAAATGTTCATCATTGTCGTTGACAACGATTCCTTTTATTTTTTTATCATGAAAAATAAAATCCGTAACGTGAGAGTTAAAATGAATTTCACCACCAAACTTTAAAATCGTCTCTCGAATATTCTCTACAATTTTGGGTAATTTGTTGGAACCGATATGTGGATGTGCATCAACCGTGATATCTGAAACTGCTCCATGCTCGACCAATAGTTGAAGTGCTTTGGCTATGCTTCCACGCTTGTGAGAACGAGTGTAAAGTTTTCCATCAGAATAGGTTCCTGCACCACCTTCGCCAAAACAATAATTGGAATGTGGATCTACTAATCCAAATTGTTGAATCGCTCGCAAATCTCTTCTACGCGCACGAACATCTTTTCCACGATCAAAAATTATTGGCTTCAAACCCAATTCAATTAATTCCAACGCAGCAAAATAACCAGCTGGTCCAGCACCAACAATAATCACTCTCGGCGCATCCTCCACATTTTTAAATTGTTCTAAGATCGCAGGTTCTGCTGCTGGTTTTTCATCAACATAAATAGTTACCAGAAGCCGATAAACAGGTTGATACCCACGAGCATCAATTGAGCTACGTCGTACCACAACCTCCGTATTGGCTGAAGGTTTAAGCTTCGCTTTTTTGAGCGCTTCATTTTTAATGAGTGTTAAATCATCAATGGCTCGTGGCTGAATCTTTATTTCGACTTCTTTTATCAAGGTTATTTTTTTAGAGGGACAAAGGTGCGGATTTTTTCAAAAATAAAGGCATGGAATAGAAAATGAAATTTAAAGAAAATAATTTTTATAAAACAAAAACCCTTCTGAAAAAGTCTATTTCAGAAGGGTTCTAATTCAATTTATTTTCCGATAAATATTATCGCATCAAGGTTAACTTAACCGTCTGCGCTCCTTTCTCCGTTTTTATCATCATATAATAAATACCTGACGGAAGAGATTGACCATTACTATTTTGACCATTCCAAGTCCATTCTGATTTCCCAAAATCAGTCAAATCATTTAGTTTTTGATTCAATACATTTTTTCCAAAAGCATCAAAGATTGACAGTTCAGCTTCATCAACTGAAAGTCCCTCACTCAACTCGATAGTCACTTTAACTTGATCTGAAAATGGATTTGGGAAAGCCGCAATTTTTATTTTCAATTGGTCTTCTAAATCATCATCTGTGGAATAAACAATCCACTCCTCAAATTCCCAACATTCCACACATGGCTCTCCCCCATTTTCCAAATCCAATGCTAGGAAGGCAGTATAATCCGTCAACACTCGTTCCTCTATACTTAGGTCTATAATTTCTTGAATCCCGCTTACTCCAGAAGCGGTACTTTGCAAATTCCACAGATGATGCCCAAACCAAATTTCTCGATTAACTGAATCACTTTCCATAATTTGATCGGTAGGAACTTCAATGGTTTCAAAAATAAAATTACTATCCACATAGGCTGAATATTCAATCTCGAATGGAAATGCTCCTGTATATTTTCCAACCTGTAAAATCGGTTGATTAACATTTCGAGATTGCCCTAAATAGTTTTGGTGAAAACGATTAAATGTAAATCCGCTCGTCAAACTGGTGTACATATCAAAATCGTAATCTGCACTTTTTAAAGAACTAAGTAAACTTGAAATACTCGTCCAAACATTGCTCGCACCTTGTAATGAACCATACGTTCTACCGCCAGTTGAAAAGGTCAAATCGCGATAAAAATTATAATTATTACTCGTCCAAAAGTCAGGACCATTCCAAACCCATTCTTGATAAAAATTATCTGATTGATAATTGATGATATTAATTTTGATATTTGTTCCTTGCAAAAGTGTATTTATACTTTCAATATCTGAATTATTATTCCAAGTAATATTATCAGAATTTGCTAATAAAACAATATCTCCTTCTGCCTCCCCATTATCAATTAAAAAATTAATCCCATTCTCCAATAAATCAAATAAGTCAGAATAATCTTTTATTGGATTTGTCATTTGAGAAAATGCTTGAGTGATAGAATCTGCATTTCCCAAAATCCAGTTTTCAGACATCATCTGATGATTACCTGTACTAGAAAAAATAAAATTAAATTGATCTTCTGACTTTAGATAAGTTTTACATTCTTCTTCTAAATATTGATAAAAATCTGTTTTGTCAATACTCGAATTAGCATCTTCATGATCGACTAGAAAAACTACTTTTTTAGGATTTGCAGGGGTAGAAATTTCGGGTGGCAAATAAACTGCTTGGTAAAATTTATCTGTTCCATTATCCAATTGCTGAACAAAAACCCCATCACTATTAAATGGAGCATCGACTGCAAAACTAAATGGTTTATTAATATTAGCACTCGGAATTTGAGCGACTAAAATATCTCCAAAATTTGGATCCGCTACATTTTGAAAAGTGACATCTGGTAATCCATTCAATCTAGGATTTTGCCAGATAGGATTTGGGAAAGTGATAATTTCAAAAAAATCCAAAGGGATACCCGACGTTTCTAAAATACCTGTTGGTAGCCAAGCATTGACTTCTCCAGCCGACCAAACCGCAGGTACCAAATAGGAGATTTTAATTTTTCGGGTTTCATTATATGGTAATGGATAAATTCTAATTTGATAACTTCCAGAAGGTTTTCGAAACAAAACGGAAGGGTCTCTCCTACGATCTACAATGTTTTCATAAATTGTCGTTGCCGTCCAAATGTCATGTATGTCTGCTCGGACAATTGTGGTATCATCAAACATCCACAACCAAGAATCATAAACAATTGATCCTTCTGGCAAGTTAAAATCTAAAATAATCTCGGTGGAATCCCAAGAATTAAATCCTAGTCCTTCATCAGAAAAAGTTAAAAACATCCCAACCTCCATGTAAGCACCTTGAGGTTGAATTGAAAAGGTAGCTTCGGTAATATTTCCTTGAAAGCCCTGAAAATCCCACCCATCGGGATCTTGAATACGCAAAACATTTTGAGCAGAAGCACTCAAAAATGTGAATAGTAAAAAAATAACGGGAAGTGTAAAATTTCTTTTCATAGTTAAATTATTTTGTTTTGAATTAAATAATTTTCTAATATACTATTTCAAGAAAAGATTACATAATCGAACAATCAATATGCCGTTGCCTTGGCATAAAATAAAAAGGTATCCATTTTTCAATGAATACCTTTTTATAAAATTATCTTTTTTGATACTTATTTAATCCTGAAACATTAACATAAATTTTAATATTCCAAAAACGCATCTACATGAGATTCTATCGCCTCTAAAATGTTTTTATCAGAAATTATTCCTTTACTATCTATCAAATTCTCACATTGTGAAATAGGCAATTTAGCCCCCATCACTTCTGTTCCTACATGATTTAAAACCGTGGACAAGTGATCCATTCCTCGAAGGTTTCCAGCACGTCCTGATGCAATTCCAACTAGTCCAGCTTTTTTGCCTTTAAAAGTTGATTGATATTCATGAATCGAGCAGGCATCTAAAAATAATTTTAGCACTCCTGGAAAACTCCCATTATACTCAGGACTAATAAAAATAAATTTCTCAGCAGGAATCATCATTTCTTCTTGAATCTTGCGAAGTGCTTTAGATTGTTTTTTTCCAGAATACATACCTATATGAAGGATATCGTCAGGCAATTTTTGTAAAGAAAAATACTTAACAGGCTGCTTGGTCTTTGATTTTATTAATTTATAAAAGTGTTTCGCAAACTTTTCTGTTGCACTTCCTTTCCTATTTGTTCCTGAAATTATGGTTATCATCTATTTTTATTAATTGATTTTCTTATTGAGACAGGATTATGTCTAGTTTTTATGTAAAAAGAATGCAAATTTATAAAAATCCTTTACAAGGTTTTTTATAAATCCTAGTATCTTTGTCAGCCTTTAAAAAGTCTCTAATTAAAAGCCTCGGTCATATGAATAATTTAACCTTTTATGGTCAATCAACCTTTTCAATAGAAATCAAAGGAAAAACTATTTTATTCGATCCTTTTATTTCTGCCAATGAAAAAGCCAACCATATTGATATTAACACCATCAAGGCTGATTATGTTTTGGTTTCGCATGGACATTTCGATCATGTTGCAGATGTAGAAGCTATCGCCAAAAATAATGATGCGATAGTCGTTTCCAATTATGAAGTGGCAACTTGGTTTGGGAAGAAAGAATGTAAATATCATCCATTAAATCATGGAGGAAAATGGACTTTCGATTTCGGAACGGTAAAATATGTGAATGCGGTTCATTCAAGTGTATTACCTGATGGAAGTAACGGTGGGAATGCTGGAGGATTTGTTATTTGGAATGATGAGGGATGTTTTTATTTTGCAGGAGATACTGCTTTAACGCTGGATATGCAATTGATACCATTGACTTGCCCAAAGTTGGATTTTGCTATTTTACCTATCGGTGATAATTTCACCATGGGTTATGAAGATGCTTCAATTGCAGCGAATTTTATTGAATGTGATAAAATTGTAGGTTGTCATTTTGATACTTTTGGTTTTATCGAAATAGATCATGAAGCGGCAAAAGCTGCTTTTGAAAAAAAAGGAAAAGAACTCATCTTACCAACAATTGGTAGTAACATAAATCTTTAGAAATATATTTTAAATTGTTTGTTTTGTAATTATAACAATCAATTTACAAAATCAAAAATATGGGAAAAGTAATAACGATAGCTAATCAAAAAGGTGGTGTAGGTAAAACTACAACCGCTATTAATTTAGCTGCTTGTTTGGCTGTTTTGGAAAAAAAGGTATTGTTGATAGATTGTGATCCGCAGGCAAATGCAACTTCTGGTGTCGGCATCTTTGATGAAGATTACGAATTGAGCATTTATGATTGTATGATTAATGATGTCGATCCTCATGATGTAATTGTCAAAACTGAAACGCCCAACCTTTCTTTACTTCCTTCACATATCAGCTTGGTTGATGCGGAGTTGGAACTCGTTAGTAAAATTCGTCGAGAGTATGTAACTAAAACTTTTGTTGATAAAATTCGAGACGATTATGATTATATTTTTATTGATTGTTTGCCTTCACTTGGTTTGGTGACGGTGAATGCGTTGACCGCAGCGGACTCCGTTATTGTTCCTGTTCAATGTGAAATTTTCTCTTTGGAAGGTTTAGGCAAATTGACGAGTACGATCAATACCGTGAAAGAATATTTAAATGCAGATTTAAAAATTGAGGGTATTTTATTATCTATGTACGATCGTCGATTACGTTTGGCTAACCAAGTGGTAGAAGCGGTGAAAGAAACCTTTCAAGAAAAAGTATACGATACAATTATACATAGAAATTCAAAAATTGGAGAAGCACCAAGTTTACATACACCGGTAGTTTTGTATGATGCAGCGAGCAAAGGAAGTGTGAATTTTTTAAACTTGGCTAAAGAATTTTTATTAAAAAATAATGACGCAATTCGGTTGTTAAAAGCAAAGTAATTTAGACATAGGAAGGAACGGTTAAATAATAAATCATGCCAAAGAAAAAATCAAAATTCAATTTAAACTTAGGAAAATCTTTAGGTGACATCAAATCAAATATGGATCGTGATGTATCTAAGAAAGTGTTGCCGAGTGCTGAGTTAATTCAAAATTTATCTAAAGATTTTGCTTTTGTCCCTATTCAACAAATCGAAGTCAATCCTGATCAGCCTCGAAAAAATTTCGATGCGACAGACTTAAATGACTTAAAAAATTCTATAAAAATTCATGGCTTAATTCAGCCGATCACCGTGCGAAGAATGGCAGAAGGTCAATATCAATTGATCTCAGGTGAACGAAGATGGAGAGCTTCGAAGTTAGCGGAACTAAAAGAAATTCCAGCTTTTATTCGAGTAGCTAATGATGCGGAGATGATGGAAATGGCTTTGGTGGAAAATACGCATCGAGCTGATTTGAATCCAATTGAGATTGCAATTACTTATCACAGATTGACGAATGAATTTAACTTGACGCATGAAAAATTAGCGGAGCGAGTTGAAAGTAGTCGTACCTCGGTGACGAATTATTTACGACTTTTGAATTTACCAGAAGTAGTAAAAATATCATTAAAAGATAGAAAAATATCTATGGGCCATGCTCGTGCTTTGCTTGGTGTAGATGACTACGCAGGGCAAGTGGCGTTGCTGAATAGTATTTTGGAAGAAGGACTTTCGGTGCGAGCTTTGGAAAAGATTATTAAAAAATCGAAAGAACCAAAGGCTCCTAAAGAGGTAGCAAAATCAAGCCTTCCAGCTGATTACCAGAATGCTCAAGATCAACTTTCCAGATACTTAGGTTCTAAAATTCAATTAAAAAGAGATGCTAAATCGGGGAAAGGATCGATCACTATTAATTTCTCTAACGATAGTGATTTAAATAGATTAATTGAGTTAATTGAAGAGTAGTTTTTAATGGTGAATGGTTAATCCATTGTCGTATTAACCATTCACTATTAAGCATTATTATTTTGGTTTTCGATTCACTTCAAAGCATTTATCAAAAAGCATTTTTATTACTTCGTCATTATGCTCGGTGCTGTAACCTAGTTTTTTAGCCGCTTGTAAATCCTCGCAAGCAGCTTCATTTTTTTCCAACACAAAATTTATTATCGCTCGGTTTTTAAAAGCAAAAGAATTGAGTGGATTTAATTCGATAGCATGATTAATGTCATCGAGTGCTTCCTCATGTTGTCCTAATTTATATTTCGCGAAACCTCGATTATTAAACATGGAACTATGATTTCCCTCTTTCTTAATTTGGTCGTCATAAATATTAATAGCCTTTTGGTATTTGCCTGCATTGAGTGCGACATAACCGATATTCGCAAAAGTATATGGATCTTCTGGATTAAATTCCAAACTTCGATTCAGGTATTTTAAGGCCTTCTCAAAATCTTCTATATCTAAATGAATTAATGCTAAAGTATTCAATAGAGCGGAATTTTCTCTGTCCTCTATTAATGCTTTCTCCAAGTCTTTTATCGCTACATCGTAAGCGCCTAATTTTGCTTTTAACCTTGCTCGATGAATTCTAATTTTCATTTTATTATCAAATACATATGCGTAAGTCAACGCCTCTTCGTAATCCTCCAAGGCTTCTTTGTAATGCAAAAAACGATCTTTTAAAATCGCTCTTTTCAAGTAAGGTTTATAATTGTATGGACTTAATTTTACAGCTTCATCATAATCAGCCATCGCTTGATTATAGATTTTCTCATTACCAAATATGCTTTTAAAATAAGCTTCATCTTGCGCTCCACTAATCAAATCAGCGCGTTCCATGTAGGCATTCGCATCGGTAGAATCTAAAGCAATGATTTCTGAAAGTTCTTGAAAGGCTAGTTGAAATGAGTCTAAAGTAATCGAGTCATTTACAGAAGGAGTGGTATCTACTTGGCTGAAAGCAAAAACTTGTAACAATATAAATACAAATGTAAAATTCACTTTCATAGCTCACGGGATTTAATTGTCTTATAATAAAAGCTAAGACCTTCCAAAATTAAAAATTTTGGAAGGTCCTTTTTTATCGAATCATCACTCCTCTTTTATTGATAAATGGAATCAAAGTGAAATTGTATTCAGCAATACTTCCTTTAACAAATACATACTTTTTATCATACATATAGCCATCGAAATTAAAGCTGACCCAATACTCGTTGGTCAAGTCAAATAATTTTCGTTGAATCGGTTCAATTTTCAAAATCCCTAAAGGCCCGATTTCTTCAAAAAAATGTCGCAACGTTGTGGTCTTCATTTCTTCGCCTTCGATCTCTCCATAACCATGAGAAGCAATCAAAACACTTTTAATTTTTTCATCTTTCAAATTGATGATATAAGTGTCCCATAAATCTTCTTCTGGGTTAATGATAACTTCTTCACGAGGTACAATTGCAATCGCTAAATCTTCAACTTTGTGCTGTGGAATATCTTTTTTCATAAACTTTTAATACATTTTTTTAGCGTAGGCCACTATCTTCGGTTTTTTCTATTTAAAAAAAAATGCTTGATTTTATTAACTTAACAATGTATTTACAAAAAATCAAACATATTCAAATTCAAATAATTCAGCAAAATGTTTTTTCAAACATATTTTAACTTTATTTAAATCAACCTTCTTGCCAATTTCAGCAGAAAGACTCGTTACCGCTTTATCGGAATCGTCTATTCCACATGGAACAATATAGTTAAAATAATCTAAATCGGTATTCACATTAAAGGCAAAACCATGCATCGTTACCCATCGACTCAAGTGAACTCCGATGGCACAAATTTTACGTTTTGGTTGCAAATTAGTTGCAGCTAACCATACTCCCGTGAAGCCTTCTTCTCGTCCAGCCTCAACTCCGAAATCTTTCAAGGTTCGAATAATTGCTTCTTCCAAAAATCGAACATATTTATGAATGTCTGTAAAAAACTCATCCATATCAAAAATTGGATAACCAACTATTTGCCCTGGTCCATGAAAAGTAATGTCTCCTCCTCTATTGATTTTAAAAAATTCTATTTCTTTTTCTTCGAGTTGTTTTTCATTCAAAAGTAAATGATCCATCTTCCCGCTTTTCCCTAAAGTATAAACTGCGGGGTGTGAGCAAAAAACTAAATAGTTCTTTTTGTCCGCATTGGCCTTGTCTTCCTCTGACCATTCTCGACGAACGATTTTAGCCTCTTTGACTTCGTTGTGAAGTTGAGTTTGAAAGTCCCAAGCTTTTTGATAGGGCATTTCGCCGATGTCTTTGAATATTACGTTTGGCATTTATATTAATTAAGTCCAATAAATTTCTTCTCCCATCTCAATTGCTTTTTTTAACAAAGCAATAAATTGGTTTAATCGGTATTCAAATTTTTGATTTTCCTGTTTATTAAATTCTTCTATTTCTGAAATTGCTTTTTCTTTAGAATACTCGGTTGTGAACCAATGATTACATTCTGGTAAAAATGTTCTAAAATCAGGAAATTTACCTTTGTACTTTTCATCAAGTGTCTTTTTAAAACCATAAATCCCTGACATTGAAAATGAAATCGCTAGACCATCATGTTCACAAAATTTCCAAGTTGAAAATTTCGTTTTTAAACTTTTATCACCTGAAAACTTATTTCTAACTTTGAATTCTCCCATATAAACATCCAATTTATCCATAAAAGGAGGAACATTCATTAATCCTTTCTCTTTGCAATTACATGGAACGTGAACATCAAAACTCATTTTCAATTTACTTTTTAACTCTTTTTAATGACAACAAATTAATCGCGTTTTTGCTCAAACCAGTTATCCCTTTTTTCACAAACCAAGCTGTCTCATCATAAAAAAGAAAAACAACAGGCGCTTCTTCGATCAAAATATTATCCATTTGCTGATACAAATCATAACGTTTCACATCATCATTTTCGTTTAACGCTTTTTCGTAAAGCGCATCAAATTTCGCATTTTTAAATTGTGTATAATTTGGAGGCGCAGGGTTTTTTCCATAAAAAACAGTTAAGAAGCTTTCCGCATCTGGATAATCTGCAATCCAACTTCCTCTAAAAAATGGTGCTTGCCCATTCTTCATCTTTTCACGAAGGGTAGCTGACTCTTCTAATTCTATTTGCACTTTTACCCCAATATCTTCCCATTGTCGAGCGATAAAAGTACACAAGTCTTCGTAATCTTTCGTGGATAAAAGTTCGATGGTCGGCAAATTTTTTCCATTTGGAAAACCTGCTTCTGATAATAATTGTCTCGCCTTGTCTGGATTAAAATTATACCCTTTTGCTTTATCCGCAGAAAATGAAGGAAGACCGATTGGAGTAAAACCTGAGTTGGCTGGTTTTCCAACTTTGTTCCGCATCGTTCGTAACATTTTTTCTCGATCAAAACCATAATTAAGCGCTTGACGGATTTTTTTATTGGTCAATGGATTATTTGCTTCTCCATTAAATCGCATTCCTAAATATTCAGAATTCAAAAATGGTGATTTTAAAAACGTCAATTTCTCTGCTTGCTTCGACAATAATTCTCCTTCTGACGAAAGTAATTCATTGACAAAAGAAGATTCCAAGCCTGACATAAAATCTGTTTTTCCAGCAATCAATTCTAAGTAAGCGGTCTTCCGATCTCCGACAAACGAAACTCGTACTCCATCCAAATATGGTAACGCTTGACCATTTTCTTTTTCGAAATAATTTATATTTTTTGTCAAAAATAACGACTGATTCTCCAACCATCTTTTAAATTTAAAAGGACCAGTACCAACTGGATTTTTTCGAAAATCTGTTCCATACTTTTCCACCGCTTCCTTCGGGACTACCGAACAATATTGCATGGTCAAAATTCCTAACATCGGCCGAAAGGGCTTCGCCAACTTCACCACAAAAGTCTGATTATCAACTACTTGAAAAGGATTCTCTTCAGCAACTCTTCCATTAAAAATCCAACCACCAGGTGAATTAATCGAACCTTTCCAAACTCTTTCAAAACTAAAAACGAAATCTTCGGCAACAACTTTCCGTCCTTTTTTATTAGGAAAAACTTCATTATCATGAAAGAAAACATCATCTCTCAAATTAAAAGTATACGTCAATCCATCTTCAGAAATCGTCCAACTTTTAGCAATACTTGGTTGAATATTTAAACCATCATCTAATTGAACTAAACCATTGTACAAGTGATCGATCGCCCAAATGTTCGCTTGACTTTTGGCAAAGGCAGGATCAAGTGAAGTGACACTTCGATGTTGGATATAATGAAAAACTTTTCGTTCGACATTCGAAGAGTTATTCTCTCCTTCGCCTCCACAAGCGAAAAATAAAATGGAGAAAAAGAATAAAAAAGCTGTTTTATACATATTAGTGTGTTTTAATATTTTTGCAAAAAACGGAATAAAATGACAATTAATTGAATGATGCATTAAGCAATTATCATATTTTTGCAGAATGAGTAGTTAGGGAAATTTATATTATCACCTTTTTACTAACACCTACATTAAAAAAAACAAAATAACTGAATTATGAATTTTAAATTATTGTTTTCATTACTCCTTTTAGTTGGAGTTTGGAGTTGCGAAAACTCAACTGCCACAGAAACTAAAACTGATGATAAAAAAACAGAAGCCCATGGTCACGATCATGGTTCTGGTGATCATGCAGGACATGGTCATGATCATGGCGCAGCACCAAAAAGTGCAATGGATTCTACCACACTTTTATTCCCTGGAGAAACGCATATTGCTAACTTGAAGCAGTTAACTTTCGGTGGAGACAATGCTGAAGCCTACTTTAGCTTTGATAATAAAAATTTGGTTTTCCAAGCAACCAATCCAAAATGGGGCGTAGAATGTGACCAGATTTATGTGATGCCAATTTCAGGTTACGAAGGTGATATGCCAAAATTGATTAGTACTGGTAAAGGTCGAACAACTTGTTCCTACTTTATGCCGGGTAATCAAGAAATTATTTATTCTTCGACTCACCTTGGAAATGAGGCTTGCCCAAATTCTCCAAGACAAGTGAATGGAAAATATGTTTGGGGAATCTTTTCTGATTTCGATATTTTCGTAGCAGACTTGGATGGCAACATCAAAAAGCAATTGACCAACTCTCCTGGTTATGATGCAGAGCCTACGATTTCGCCTGATGGAAAAACGATTGTTTTTACTTCTACTCGAACAGGTGATTTGGAATTGTGGACAATGAATATTGATGGTTCTAATCAAAAGCAAGTAACTAAAGGTTTGGGTTACGATGGTGGCGCGTTCTTTTCACCTGATAGCAAAAAATTATTGTTCCGAGCTTCTCGTCCTGAATCTGCAGAAGATCAAAAAACTTATAAAGATTTCTTAAAAAAGGATTTGGTTCAGCCTACCAATATGGAATTATATGTGTGTAATGTCGATGGTTCTGATTTGAAAAAAATAACTGATTTAGGTGGAGCAAACTGGGCGCCGTTCTTCCATCCTTCAGGCGAAAAAGTAATTTTTGCATCTAACCATAAAAATGCTGGAAAAGGTCGTCCACGATTTAATTTGTACATGATGAATTTAGATGGAACTGGGTTAGAGCAAATTACGCATGATCTTGTTTTTGACGCTTTCCCAATGTTTTCACCTGATGGAAAAAAATTGGTTTTCTCATCAAATCGAAATAATGGTGGAGGAAGTGATACGAATGTTTTTATTGCAGATTGGGTAGAGTAAATAACACGTAGCGGTCTGCTTCAGCAGACCTGAAAAATGAGCGCAGCGATTTTTTCTAAAAATTATTAATTGAGAAATATCACTCCTCTCTTCCTTTTTTAGGTCTGCTGAAGCAGTCCACCACGTATCATAAAAAAGTGATTGTCTAACCTTAGGCAATCACTTTTTTATTTTTTAACATATTATAAAGAGACTTTACTGTTTATCTTCGTCTGAAAGATTGTAATTAATGATTACGGAATATTTTTTGAATCTTAATATGTAGGGAGTTTTGTCAGCAAAACTTCATCCAAGTCTTAAGTTTAGTTAAACTTATTTTAAAGTCACTACCTCAGATGCTCAAAGGTTTGTAATTGTGGTTATGAGTTTGTTATTTTTGCTTGGTAAGAATCGGTAGAATTATCGATCCTAAAAACATACTAATCCTTTTTATAATGAAAAATAAACTAATTCCTATTTTACTTGTCATCGCAACTTTTTGGAGTGGCACTATTTCTTTCGGACAAGTAGATAAAAAAAGTAGTAGTGAAATCAATTGGATGACTTGGAGTGAAGTCGAAGTTGCATTGAAAACCGAAAAGAAAAAAGTCTTTGTCGATGTGTTTACTGATTGGTGTGGCTATTGCAAAAAGATGGATAAGACTACTTTTAAAGACAAAGAAATTATCAAATATATCAATGAGAATTTCTACGCTGTAAAGTTTGATGCTGAAAACAAAGAAACCATCACACTCGATGGAAACAAATATAAATATATAAAAAGTGGTAAACGTGGCTACAATCAACTTGCTGCTGATCTCTTAAAAGGTCGCTTATCTTATCCTACTATAGTTTTTTTAAATGACGATTTATCTTTAATTCAACCAATTCCAGGATATTTGGATGCTAAGAAAATGGAGGTAATCGTAACTTACTTTGCAGAGAATAATCATAAAAAAACACCTTGGACTCGATATGAAAAAAGTTATGTCCCTATGAAAAAACGGGCCAAACTAAATGTAAAAAAAGAGAATAAAACTCAGTTAGGTTTGCAAGGAAAAAATTAAAACTTTTCTTTTAAAATGAAAAAAGGCTGTTAGCGCTTAGAGCGTTGACAGCCTTTTTTGAATTAAAATTTCATTTAGATTAAAACCAACTATTCTTACTTCTTCTTCTAGATGTTCGAATGCCAAGTGCACCTAATAATCCACGCGTTACTTCTCGAATAATAGTTTTTCCAGCAGAACTACTCGTTACTTTTTCAATCACACTTTTCTCTTTCCGTCGAGATCGAGTGGTCGTTCTAGCAGCCTTGTCTTGCTGTTTTTTCAACTCAGCTTGATGTTCTTTTTCCTGCGACAATTCAATCTTTTCATTTAAAATCTCGTAAGCACTTTCTCGATCTACCTCCTCATTATACTTATTCATAATGACAGACTTTTTAATAATCGCATTGATTTCTTTATCTGCCAAAACATCCATTCTTGATTGTGGCGCTCGCAACAATGTGTGCGCAAGTGGTGTCGGAATACCTTTTTCATTTAAAACAGTTACCAACGCCTCCCCTATCCCTAGTTCGGTCAACAGTTCTTCTACATCATAATAATCTGAATCAGGATAATTCTGCGCAGATAATTTGATAGCCTTCCGATCCTTGGCAGTAAATGCCCGAAGTGCATGCTGTATTTTCATTCCCAACTGTCCTAAAACAGCGTCTGGAATATCCGTTGGATTTTGAGTAACAAAGAAAAGTCCAACTCCTTTTGATCGAATTAATTTTACAATAGCTTCAATTTGTTCGAGCAAAGCTTTCGATGCATTTTGGAAAACTAAATGTGCTTCATCAATAAAGATTACCAACTTAGGTTGCTCCATATCTCCTTCCTCTGGAAACGAAGCATACACCTCTGCCAACATTTGCAACATAAAAGTCGAAAACAATTTTGGCTTATCTTGAATATCTGTCAATCGCAAAATCGAAACCATCCCTTTTCCATTTTCATCCAATCGAGTCAAATCATCCACATCAAAAGATCGCTCTCCAAAGAAAACGTCAGCTCCTTGTTGTTCCAACTCTACAATCTTTCGAATGATCGCTCCAGTCGAAGCAGTTGACATTCTTCCGTACTCGCTTTGCACATCATCTTTTCCTTCTCCTGTCATCCATTGCAACACTTTTCTAAAATCTTTTAAATCTAACAATGGATAACTTTTATCATCACAATACTTAAAGGCAACTGCCACAATTCCTGATTGAGTATCTGTTAAGTCTAATATTTTAGAAAAAAGAACAGGCCCAAATTCCGTAACCGTTGCTCTCAATCTTGCTCCCTTTTCATCTGACAAGGTCAAAAATTCCACAGGACTTGTTCCCGCTTCAAATGGAATCCCAATCTTTTCATGTCGTTCATCAATCTTTGGATGACCTCCACTTT
Organism: uncultured Saprospiraceae bacterium; assembly: GCA_937981555.1. Classification (GTDB taxonomy): domain Bacteria; phylum Bacteroidota; class Bacteroidia; order Chitinophagales; family Saprospiraceae; genus CAJQQY01. The sequence continues at coordinate 47,064 of CALJOK010000059.1, read as the reverse complement.
CTGCTGCTATTCCACTCAAATCACCTTTGATATCCATTAATAAAACTGGGACACTATTGGCAGAAAGTTGCTCTGCAAGTATTTGCAAAGTTTTCGTTTTTCCAGAACCAGTTGCCCCTGCGATGAGACCGTGACGGTTCATCATCTTCATTGGAATTTTTACCAAAGAATTAGTTTGACACTCTTTATCAATCATTGCTCCACCAAGGGTGATTGAGCTTCCTTTGAAAGTGTAACCGTTATTAATGTCTTCTATGAATTTTGCTTTATCCGCCATCTGTCTAATTTTTAAAAGATTAAATTTTGTTTGGGAATATCCTACCTCTTTTCGACTAACATTTCAAAGATAGTCACTTCATTATTTATTTTTCAACTGTTTTGCCTTTTCAATTCTTGCTCGCTCTTTATTTCCATCTACTCTCCAAGACCTCACATCATATTTACTTTCCAATTTTGCTTGTTCTTCTACATCTATTTGTGCAAAAAAATCAATCCCTGTAATTTCTTCCACCTCATCGATACTCAATGCATAATCCATCATTGGAAGCGTGCTGATTTCATTTGGCATCAAAAACGCAATACCTTTCAAACTTGGTTGAGTGTAATCCAAAATCACTTTATAATATTCCTCAGGCACCGAAACTTTATTTGGCCCTATTCTATCCAAAATTCCACGTGTCAAAACTGGTCCAGAAATTACATAAATATGTTTATTATCCCAAGCCCAATCTCTCACACTTTCTTCCAATTGTCTCCAGACTCCAGAATTAAAATTCCGAATCTGCGGACTCATATTACTCAAGTAGAAAGTTTCAGACATTGCTTTTTTATTGAATGCCATGTCTCCTGCTGGAACCAAATGTCCTCGATCATAACCACTTCCTCGATAATCATTTTTGACTGCTGAAGCTTTCCTAACTTTTGGATCAGGACGAAAATCCCCACTTCTTTTTACATTCTTCACCCGGATACTTTCTTTCGTCAATTCATAGCCTACCCATTCTGGCTGTTCGTGTTCTTCATTGTAAGACATAGCATAATAGGTATGTTTAATAATTTCACCTGTAGTTGACGATGGAAAAAAATCAGTAGGCAAAATATATCCATCTCCTCCAAATTCAATTTCGATTTTCCTCTCTTTATCTTTTTCATCTACAATTGGTTCAGGTGTTTCGCCTCCATTGAACATCGAAAACAAATAGGCTAATAAACCTAAAATGCCTGCAAAAACTACAGACTTTGAAAGTAGTCCTCCTCCACTTGCCTTGTCATGATTCCTTCTTAATTTTGCCATTGTATTTTTTTATTTGTTTTAAAATCAAAAGTAAGTATTTTTTACCGCAGAGAAAAAAGGAGATTGACGTAGAGTTGATCAGAGTTTTAGCTGTGGCAATACTCTTTTTAAATTCTGTGATAAATCAAAATAAAAACGGGAATGAACACACCCTTTTGATGTACTCATTCCCGCTGTTTTTTTGAATAATGTAAATATACTGTTTTATTTTAAATCATTAAACAAAACAATTCACCCATTAGTCTATTACTTCTTCTTCCGCTTCTTTTGCTCTGCCTGAATCGCTTCTTGCTTCTTCTTTTGCTCTTCCATCATAGAAGCCATTCTCTCTTGGAAACCACCTTTTTTCTTTGGTTTCTTTTTATTTTCTTCCAGTTCTAATTTTATCTTTTCATGGTCAATGATGAAATTTTTCGTAATCAAAGTTTGTCCAATATTAAAAAGATTACTGAAAAATAAATAAGCCGTCAATCCTGATGCATAACTATTAAAGAATCCCATAAACATAATCGGCATCATATATTGCATATATTTCATCGCCGCAGGTTGCCCTGAAAAATCCATATGCTTAGTATTATAATACGTGTACATCACAGTCGTCACCGCCCAAAGCAAAGTAAACAAACTCAAATGCGAACCTACCATTGGAATCTCAAATGGTAATTGAAAAAATGCATCATAAGAAGAAAGGTCGCTTGCCCACAAAAAGCTTTCTTGTCTAAATTCAATACTCGCTGGGAAAAAACGATACAACGCAATCCAAATCGGCATCTGCAAAAATATCGGTAAACAACCTCCCATCGGATTTACACCATACTCCCGATACATTTTCATACTCTCGACTTGTTGAGCTTGAGTATCGTCTTTAAGTTTCTCTTTCATTTTGGCTAACCGAGGTTTGAGGGCTGCCATTTTTGATTGAGAGTACAACATTTTATAAGTCAAAGGATATAAAACCAATTTGATTAAAAAGGTTAGCACCAAAATCACAATCCCCATACTTCCGATATATTTCGAAAGAACATTAAACAACGGACGAACGATCCATCGATTTACTGTACCGAAAACACTTTTCCCAAAAGGAACAATATCTTGCAATTCATTATCAAAAGCCGCCAATCTTTCAAATTCATTTGGCCCGATATACATTTTCATCGCAAATGATTCAGAAGCACTTTGCCCAAAAGGAATTTTAATTTTTGAATCCAAGATTTTCAAATCATCATCTTCATCCGTCAACATTTTAGTAGTCATAAATGCCGATTGGAAAGGTTTTCCATTAGTCATTAATGAACTATTAAAAAACTGATTGGAATGAGACAACCAAGCAACAGGCTCGCCGTCTGCATCTTCTTCGCCATCACTCGTACAAGAGCAATAACTCATATCATCTTCCGCAGCTTTGAAATAAGTACTCGAGTAAATTCTTTCGTAGTAAGTACTTTTTTCTAATTTACCTAGGTAATTTTTCCAATGCAATTCAATATTCGATTCTCCAGATTGCACAATGTCTTTCAACCCTTCAAACTTAATATCATAAGCCAACTCATAATTATCAGGACTCAATGAATATTTTTGTTCAAAATATCTTCCATTTCCAGCATCCGCTCGGAAAGTGATTGTGTTACCATTTTTTTGAGTATTGAAAAATAAATCACCTGACCGAATCTTTCCAGTTCCTTGAATTGGAAAAATATAATCAAATCGATCTTTCTGATCTTCCATCAATTTTAACGCAGCCTGAATATTTGTTCCCGAAGAATCAGGCAATAAGGTGAAATACTCTTTCAATAATACCTCTTTGATTTTTCCTCCTTTACTAGAAAAAGTGATTTTCACCAAATCATTTTCTAAAACAGGATTCTCTTCCGTTCCACTTCCAGCTGCGGCAAAATATCCATATTTTTTACCCAATTCCATTTGCTTCAAAGAATCTGATAACTCTGCAATTGAAGTTGAGGTATTCTCATTTGAAATGCTCCCCTCTTCATCTGCATTTACATTTGTTTCTTGGGCAAGAGCGATAGAGTCACGAAGTCTTTCTTCCTCTGCAATTTGCTCTGTAGTGGGTTGATTTAATTGCATGTAAGCCATCAGGCAAACAAAAATCAAAACCATTCCAATTAAATTATTCTTATCCATTTTTAAATTTTGGTAGTTAGTTGCCGATTATTAATTGTTAACTTGATAAAAATGCTCAAAAAGGGGCAATAACTGTGTTTTTCTCAAAAACCTCCGCAAAGGTACAATTTTGTTGATTTTATAATAAACATATGGATGATAATTCAAGGAATATAGACCAACAACTTCGAGAAGCTTATTTAGCTACACTTTATGAAGTCAAACATTTGGGATTACAACTCCGGATTGAGGAAGAAAATTGGGATTTAGAAGAGTTTCTCATCGATAATAATGCATTCTCTTGGGCATTCATTTCTGCATGGAATCCTTTTTCTAAACCGCTTTCTCTTTCTGAAAATGAAATTCGCCATTCAAAATTGAAAAATTTTGCAAAAAATAAACAATGGGTATTTACTGAAGGTTTTGGAGTTCCTCAAAATAAGGAATGGAAAGCGGAGAAAAGTTTGTTTATTTTAGATATTTCGAAAATTGAGGCGATTCATTTGGGAAAAGATTTTGATCAAAATGCCATTGTTATTGGACGATTAGGCAAAGCTCCCGAATTATTATTTTTATAAAAAACCAAAAAGTTAGCGCAACTTTAAGAAACTGGAATAGAATTTGGATTTACTCTAAGTAGAATTCAAATTTTAAAAATTTACCTTTTTAAAACATAAGAGAACCTACAACTTCTAACTAATTGAAAATCAATACTTTAAGTTTTACATTTCTCTTCGATTTCGATTCCCTCCTTATTTATTCTCAATTAATACATATTTCTAACAATTGGCGAAAGGCTAAATTATTTTGCCCTTTTGAATAAAAAAATTTCAAAAAATGGAAAAGAAATTGAATTGCATCTTATTGATCGATGATGATTACGCAACTAATTTATACCACAAAATGGTAATTGAGGACGCAAATTGCACCAATAAGATTATTGTAAAAACGAGTGCTATCGAAGCTTTGGAATATTTCAAAAGCCCATTTGACGAAGAAAACCCGAGACCTAATTTGGTGTTTTTAGATATCAATATGCCTAAAATGACAGGGTGGGAATTTATGGAAGAATACAAAAATTTAGATTGCAGTCAACAAGCTGAAAATATTATTGTGATGCTTTCTACTTCTTCACATCCAGATGACTTGCGAAGAGCGGAAGACAATCCATTAATTAAAGAATATCGAGGAAAGCCACTTTCAGAAGAAATTTTACATGACTTAGTTGCTAAATATTGGGAAAGAACAAACGTTCAAGAACCAGTTTAACATATATTAATTTTTACCACAAAAGCGGTTTCATCTTTATTGATGAAACCGCTTTTCTGTTTTTTGGATGAATGAAAAATGATTAGGTTTGTGTTTGAAATTGATTAATTTAAAATGGGAAAGAAAAAAATCATAATTATTGGTGGAGGTGCTGCAGGCTTAATGGCCGCTGATCGCTTGTGCGATGATTTCGAAATAGCCATTTATGACAAGGGAAAAACGATTGGGCGAAAATTCCTCGTAGCTGGAAATGGTGGTTTTAACTTAACAAACAAAGTAGAGGGAGAAGATTTAGCTCAACATTACTTGCCCCATTATTTTTTAGAAAAAGCTTTATTGAAAAATGATTCTTCGAAAATGAGAAGTTGGTTGTCCAACTTAGGCATTCCTTCTTTTATAGGAACAAGTGGTCGAGTTTTTCCAGAAAAAGGAATTAAACCAGCTCAAGTTTTAAAAAAAATAAAAGATCGACTGGTTGAAAAAGGAGTTAATTTTTTCTTTCATCATGAATTTATTGGCTTTAATGAAAAATGTAATTGTATTGTTACAACTGATGAATCCGAAATGATTTTAGATGCAGATTATTATATTTTTTCGTTAGGTGGAGCATCATGGTCAAAGACAGGTTCAGATGGGAAATGGATAACTACTTTTGAAAAGATTGGAATTAAAACAGTTCCTTTTCAAGCCTCTAACTGTGGTTTGAATATCGAATGGCCTGACCACTTTAAAACACACCACTCAGGTAAGCCTTTAAAAAATATCAGCATCAGTATTGATGATCTTGAAGTAAAAGGAGAAGCAATTATTACTGAATATGGATTGGAAGGAAACGCGATTTATCCACTCACTTGGAAAATACGGGAAGCATTTTCAAAAGGAAATACCCCAACCATAAATATTGATTTCAAACCACTTAACACCCGAGAACAATTATTACAAAAAATAAAAAACAAGCCTCCCAAAACAAAAGCATTTGCCCAAGCTTTAAATTTAAACTCTACCCAAGTCGCATTAATTAAATCTTTTTCTGAAAAAAAATATTTTCTTGAACCATCTGTATTTATTACTAGTGTAAAACATTTACAAATCCCAATTCAATCTTTGCGACCAATGGAAGAAGCTATATCGACTGTAGGTGGAATTGATTTAGATGAAGTTAATTCTAATTTTTCTTTGAAAAAACATCCTTCGATTATTGTGATTGGAGAGATGTTAGATTGGGATGCGCCAACAGGTGGCTTTTTGCTCCAAGGGTGTTTTTCAATGGCTCAAGCGATTGATATTAAATAGTTATTCTTGCTCAATTATATTTCTCAAAAACACTTCCCAGACTTCTTTCTCGATACTTCCAAATTTCTTTTTTTCTTTCCTTAAAATTAATATGGCAGTCATTTTTTTAGCATCAGTTTCTTTTTGAGAAAGTAAAAAAGAAACTTTCCAAGTGTATTCTTTTTCTACAAAAACAGGAGTCGTAGATTCAAAATTGGAAAGTTTATTTTCTTGAAATCTCGAATCTTCTTTCTCTAAATTTTCCAAAAAATCTCTGATTGAAATTGGGTATATTTTTTTCCCTTCCAATAAAAATAAAGAATCAGTTGGAGCTGAAAAATATTTTGCCGCAGCCATTTTTAGTCTACCTTGAAATTTGGAATCAACCTCATCTGCCGAAAGCATTTCCACTACATTCATAAAATCCTTCAAATGTTGGATTCCCTTTTTTTCAAATAAAAATAATTGCTCAGAGGAGACTTTTGGCGCTTCAAATTGTTGTTCCATCCTTTGATAAGCAGCTTCATCTGGAATAGTTGCCGCTTGGCTCAACAATATTTGAGGAACAAAAACTAAGATCCATAACAATATATTTCCGTAAAATAACTTTTCCATAATTTCTAGATTTTACTCGTCCAAAATAAACCTCAAGCGATATATTTTTTCACCTTGATAAATGGAATGAATGATTCTAATATTTTTTAAACTATTAATCGGTAAAGTCAATCGATCAATAAATTCTTCTTTGTTCAACATGCCCAAACCTGACATTGTATTTCCTTTTTCTACTTGAAAAATGATTGCCTCATCTGATATCATCTGATCGAGTTGCTGTCTTCTTTTTTCCCAACTTTCAAAATCTGAATTAGAAAAAAGATGAATCATCAAAGCATAATCATCTTTTTTTAACGATATAACTTCTTGATGATTTTTATTTTTTATTACTCTCGATATCGTATCTGAATGATAATAAGGTGCCTTAACGACAAAGGTTATTTTTTCATTTTTCGTATCCCAATTAAAGCAACCTTCAGCATTAGTTTTTTGAAAAACTGGAGATTCTCCTTCTTGAAAAATTTGGATTTCAACTGCCTGATCTTCAATCAATAAATGTGTATCTCCATCTTCAAAACAAAATTGATAAGTATCATTGTTTTTACTAAAAGAAGGAAAAACCCACCAATAAATCACAGAAAGGGCAATCACAAAAAGGGCTATCTTTTCCTTAGAAGGTAGAGTGAAAATCTCATCATTTCTTGTATCAATTATCTTTTTTACTTCTACCTCTATTTGATGTTCAATTTTGAATTTTTCCCAATCGGGAAAACCTAAAAATTGACTTAATAAATCAAGCATATCCATTCTTGGAAGCTTCTCATTTTTAGTTGGTTTTAAATGAGTATAAAACCATTTCTCACTTATTCTACTATTAACTTTCTCTTGTAACAGTTCTTGAAAATTGGCGATTTCTTTTCCTTTAAAATCATGAATTGGCCTTTTCCATTGAGGATAGGTTTCTTGATACTTCCCCAGCAATTCTTTTTTTAAATGATAAAAATACTCCACTTCATTCATAAAACTAAGTTAAATATTTTCTGCACTTTTTTCATTTTCTATTCTTATTGATTTCTTCAAAAAAAACCCTCAAAATTTAAGTAACTGATAATCAATTACTTACACTAAAAATACTATCCACATAAATCTTTGTAAACTTCTGTAAAACCTTGTAAGCGTTTTTACAAAGTCTTTACAAAGTCTTTACAAATGATTTTTTTGATTCTCCCCTGCCATTGCCCTTAGATTTATCTCGAAATTATTTTTAATTAAAAAATCGTTCTTCAACATTTCTGATGTTCAAGAATTTAAAACATTAAAAGATGAAAAATTATAAACTTCTAGTCTTATTTATTTTACTTAATGCTCCTTTTTTATTATTCGCTCAACAAGGATATTCTTCTGCTTCAATGGGCATGAGTAAACAAAAATCAGCTCAAATGATTATCCCTCAACCAGGCGAAATTGTAGTCGAGGAATACTTCAATTACCACACTCATAATTTGCCTTTGCCAGAGGGAAACTTAGCAGTTGGATTAGATGTTCGATGGGGGAACAATATGGTATCACCTGCGAGCAATGAAGCAGTACTTCAGATTGGTTTGACCACAGGTCGAAAAGAAGCTTATTTGAATTCTCCGCCAGTCAATATTAGTTTGGTTATTGACAAAAGTGGTTCAATGGCAGCGGAAGGTCGTTTGATAAAAACGAAGCAAGCCATGACTGAATTAGTAAAACATTTGCGTCCAAAAGATTTTATTTCAATTGTTCAATTTGACCATGTTGCCAAGGTTATTTTACCTACTCAAAATGTAAATGATTTAACAAAAATTCAACAAGCGATTTCAAGTATTCAATTAGGCGGATCAACAAATTTACATGACGGAATTATGTTAGGTTTTCAGGAGGCTTTAAAAAATGATCGCAATAATGTTTCCAGTCGAGTCATTGTTTTGACTGACGCGATTGCCAATACTGGCGTTATTGATCCTGAAAAAATGATCCAAAACAGTCAAGGATATTCGGCTGAAAATTCGATTGATTTTGCCATGATTGGAGTTGGAGTTGATTTTAATTATGAGTTATCAAGACAATTGACTCAGAATGGAAAGAACCAAATTCATTTTATTAATGATCCAAATGATATCACAAAAATATTTGTAAATGAGGTGGAAGCCTTACTTTATCCTGCTGCAAAAATGCCTTCTTTGGAAATTGAATTTGGAGAAAATTTAGAAGTTGCTCAGTTTTATGGATATAATCCTACCATAGATAATCGAACTATCCGATTGAATTTAAATAATATCAATGCTGGTTTGACACAAGTCATTTTAACAAAATTCAAAGTAAAAGGTGGGAAAGAAAAAGGAACAAGGATCAAAGTAAGATTGAATTATTTTGATGTTCAAAAAAATAAAATGGTGAGTCAAAATCTAAGAACTAATTTGGAAATTGACAATTCATGGACAGCTCATAATATGCTTCAAGATCGAGACGTGGAGAAAAATTATCGTATTGCTCAGATGGCGCAGGATTTAAAAATCATGTCAGAATTTTATCAACAGAATCAACCGTTTGCAGCGAAAGGGCATTTGAGTTTAGCGATTGATTCTATCAAAAAGGATTATCCAAACCCGACTGATGCTGATTTTTTAAGGATGTTAAATATTTTGGAAAATTATATGGGGAGGTTGAATGGATTACTGGCTCGGAAGTAATGTTTTTAGATTAGTCATTTACAATAGACTTGTTACTCTTTTTTACGGGTAACAAGTCTAACACAAAATCATTTCCTAATGAAAGGAAATACCAAAAATATAATCACATGAAAAAAATAATATTAATCACATTTCTTCTTTGTAGTTATTTTATAACAATACATTCCCAAGAATTAGGAAATGCAAATTCGGTTTATTCTAACCAACAAGTTCAACAAGCTATTCCTGCCAAAAACTTTGAACCACACATGCAATATAATAATGGCAACGTGGTGACGATTAAAGTAAGAGGTATTTATAATGAGAATAATGTACGTAAAGTTGCCTATTTCGGATTAACTCAATTGGGAAAAAATATTGATGAGGTAAATGAATTAATGGATGCTCGAATTAAAAGTGTGGAGCAAGAAATTAAAAAACTTGGAAACTCTGTAGAATTTTTTGTCGATATGATTTCTTTTGTTCCTATCTATGAATTTGAGACAGAGAAAAAACTTTTCAACAAGCGAACTTATAATGAAGTACCCAAAGGTTTTGAATTGAAAAAGAATATTCATGTTGCTTTTTCTGATGGAAATTTAATGAATAAAATTATGGCAATTTGTGGAGCAAACGAAATATATGATTTGATTAAAGTCGATTATATTTCTAAAGATATAGAGGCCGTTCATGATGCCTTGCGAAAACAAGCCAACCTCATTTATACAAAAATGGTAGAAAATCATGAGTTTATTTTAGGGTTGGATTTTTCCAAAAAAAGAAAACAATTCAACGAAGGATTTAATGTAGCCTATCCAAAAGATCGATATAATTCCTATACTGCTTATTCGAGTCCTCAATTAAATGTAAAGCGAAAATCTGTTGTTACAAAGGTTAAAAAATCGCCTACCATGTATTACGAACCCATATATTTTTTGCAAGAAAAGTTTATTCTCAACCCTGAAATTTTGGAGCCTTCCCTTCAAGTAATTTATGAAATGCAAGTAATTATTCAATTAACTGATCCCGTTCCACCACCAGAACCTCAAGTTCAGGTTAAAATTAAAACTGAGATCAAAAAGGAATTCTACCTGGTTAATCCTCAAGGTGTAATTACTAAGCTTCCGACTAACTAGCTTTTAAACAACTTGTTATCATTTGTTGGTAAAACAATTTTCTCCAATAAAAAAGAGCGACCTCAATTTTTGAAGTCGCTCTTTTCTATTAAAAATTTAGTAATATTTTATAATGATAGAACTCCATTTATTTTGTGAACAATCCCATTAGATTGAACTAAGTCTCTTGCAAGAAAATCTGCTTTGGTCAAACCTAAGACTAGAAACGGATTAGCTAAATCATCCATATTGATATACATTTCTTTTCCTGAAAGGAAAAGAGGAACAGTTGTACCCACCTCTAATTCGGAAATTTTTACTTCCACATTTGCAATATGAAATTTGACGATCATCGTCAAAACATTTTGGGAAATATCATCTAAGGATGTCCAATTATTATTCGCCAAGAAATCTTGAAAAGCGACATCATTCGGAATAAAAATAGTGAACGGCCCATCTCCCGAAAGATCTAAATTAATCCCCGTTCGAAATAATGCTTGATAAAAAATAGTACAATCACTTTCTCCTTTTAAGAATTGCAATAAATCCATATTGCTTGGCGGATTAGTCGTCGTAATATTTTTAGTCGTATTAGGATAAACGGAAGGAATATTATTGGTAGTTGGATTATTAGTTTCTTCAGTAGTAGTTGGAATAGTAATTTCTGATGCTGGTTTAATCGTTTCTTTTTGACAAGAAGTCATTAATAAAAGGATTCCGGCAAAAGCAATAGTTAAAATTTTTTTCATGGTATTATTAAGTTTAAATGAATTTTCAATTCCTAAAATGCAAAAAGAATACCAATCAATTTTTTTTCTACACAAAATCAAAAGCCTTCCAAATCATTTAGATTTAGAAGGCTTTCTATATTTCTTATAAAAACATAATCATTTGAAAATCAATTAATTACATATGCTTTTCAAATTCTATGATCGTTTTTTCAATAATATCACAACACTCATTAATTTGTTCAGCATTCATTACTAAGGGCGGTGCAAAACGAATAATATTACCATGAGTTGGTTTTGCCAACAAACCATTATCACGTAATTTTATACAAATATCCCAAGCTGTAGTACTTTCTTCTGTGTCGTTAATTAGAATCGCATTCAACAATCCTTTCCCTCGAACTAAAGTAGCTAAATTAGTTTTTTCAATCATTTCATTCATTCGAGATCGGAAAATAATTCCCATCGCTTCTGCATTTTTTGCCAACTCCTCATCCTTGATTACTTCCAATGCTTCCATCGCCACAGCACATGCCAATGGATTTCCACCAAAAGTAGAACCATGCTCTCCTGGCTTAATCGCCATCATAATATCATCATTTGCAAAAACTGCACTTACTGGAAAAACACCACCAGACATCGCCTTTCCTAAAATCAAAATATCAGGTTTTATTTCAGGTCGATTTTCACACCCATTATTACAATCACAATTTCCACAAGTTGCTAAGAGTCTTCCTGTACGAGCAATTCCAGTTTGAACTTCATCCGCAATAAAAAGCACATTTTTCGCTGTACACATTTCAGCTGCAGATTTCAAATACCCTTCATCAGGAACAAAAACACCTGCTTCCCCTTGAATCGGTTCTACCAAAAATCCAGCAACATTTGGATCTTCCAAAGCTTCTTTCAATGCAGCTAAATCATTATAAGGTATAACTTCGATTCCAGGTAAAAATGGCCCAAAACCAGTTGTACTTTGCGGATCAACCGAACCCGAAATAATCGCCATCGTTCGACCATGGAAATTTCCAGATACAAAAATGATTTTTGCTTGATTCGTTGGGATACCTTTTACTTCATATGACCATTTTCTACAAATTTTCAAAGCTGTTTCCACCGCTTCAACACCTGTGTTCATCGGAAGCACTTTGTCATAATTAAAATATTCTGTTACATATTTTTCATACGGCCCAAGCATATCATTATAAAATGCACGTGAGGTAAGCGTCAATTTAACTGCTTGCTCGTTAAGTGCATTGATAATTCTTGGGTGACAATGCCCCTGATTTACAGCAGAATATGCAGATAGAAAATCATAATATTTTTTTCCTTCCACATCCCAAACATAAACTCCTTCTCCCTTAGCTAACACAACTGGAAGTGGGTGATAATTATGTGCGCCATATTTATCTTCTAATTTCATTAAGTCTTGAGATGACATCATTGTTTCTTGCATCGTGATCTTATTTTTATGGTTAAAAAGGTTAGGTTCCAATATTTTTTTCAAATAGAAATGCAAGCTAGGCATTTTCATAGAATTTGGCAAAACAATATTTATCATCATCTTTGCAAAAAAAATATTATGAAAAATATTCACTTAACATTTTTACTGATTTGCCTTTTGACTTTAATCATTTCATGCTCTCCCAGTAAAATTTCTTCAACTGAAATAAATCCGCCTGCTGCTGGCTTTGACTTAGTCAATTCTGATGCGGCTGCAATCAAAATTGCCGACCAAGTCATGGAAGCAATGGGTGGTAGAAAAGCTTACGATGAGACCAGATATTTGTTTTGGAATTTCTTTGGTAGTCGGACCTTGCTTTGGGACAAACATCAAGGTAATATGAGAATTGAATCTCAGAAAGATGATTTTACAGTCGTGATGAATATTCATACGATGAAGGGAAAAGTAAAAAGGAACGGAGCAAAATTATCACATCCTGATTCTCTCATCAAGTATTTACAAAAAGGAAAAGATATTTGGATCAACGATTCTTATTGGTTGGTGATGCCTTTTAAATTAAAAGATTCAGGTGTGACTTTAAAGCACTTGGGTGAGAAAAAAACGGAAGCTGGTAAAATGTCTGATCTACTTGAATTGAGTTTTAAAGGTGTCGGAAAAACACCTGAAAATAAATACCACGTCTTCGTTGATCGGGAATCGAAGTTAGTTTCTCAATGGACATTTTATCCAAAAGCTTCGGACACCGAACCTCGATTTTCGACGCCATGGGATGGATATAAAACTTTTGGAAAAATTAAATTGAGTGGTGGACGAGGAACTTATCAATTGACTGATATTAAAGTTTTGGAGAAGATGGAGGATGGTATTTTTGAGAAGTTGTAGTTTTTTGAATAACCAATATCCAACGTTAGGAAACAGAAGTATCTGTAGTACTCTTGGATATTGGTTATTCCTCCTTCGTTATTGGATATTCAAAAATGTTAAAATGCTCTCCGCGTAACTCATCCAGCAACGAAGTTTCCGTTTGAAATTTATCCCAATATTTTGATAAATCTTCTGCAAACATATAATCCAAACATTCTTGAAACATTACTTTTACAGAATTCGAAATCTCGCTTTTTTCCATCCAATCAAAAAATTCCACGTACTGATTTTTAATCTGTTGTTTTATCGTAGATGGCAAAATCTTAATATTATAATGCGAGGGTCTTTCTAAAATATTAAAATAAATATCTGTGGGTGCAATCATTTCTAACTCCAAGCATTGTCGATAAAAATCAGGTAAATGTTGAATATTAAAAACTGAAATCGTTGGAGCAATTTTAAATTTCACATGAGGAAGTGTTCGAATTTTTTCTCGATTTTCCAAAACAGTTTCCCACGACATTTCTTTTCGAATATATTCTCCCAACTCTCCTGCCCCATCCAAACTTGCTAAAATTTCGACTTCCGAAAAATGTTTCCACAATTCTAAAGCATCATAATTTTTAAATTGCAGCATAGAAAAGTTGGTATTGTATCGCAAACGCATTTGAGTTGCGTTATTTTCAACTAACCATTCTAGCAACAAAAAATGTTCTTCCATCGCCAAAGGTTCTCCTCCTGCAAAGTAAATCTCTTCAGCTTGTAACAATGCTTTCCCGCATTTTTCCAAAAACAAATTAAAGTCGTTAATATTTTGAATAATGGCTTTTTCGCCAATATTGGTTCTTAATTTTTTAGCATCAGCAAACCATTTCGAACTTGCACCATGCCAACAAGTTCTACATCTAAAATTGCAAATATTGGAAAATCGAATATCAAAGTAAATGGGAAGTAGAGCAGAATTATCTTCGAGTTTTACGTGAGGAAATTTTTCAAACGTTTCTTGGCGAATACTTTTCCCGCCTGCTGCTTCGAGTTTGTAGCATTGAGCACAACGTTTATCTTTTTCGCCTGTGGCAAATTTTTCACGAAGCTTTTGGATGGGTTCACCATTCCAAATCTCCTCCATACTTTGTTCATTAATATTGCCAAAAGGGATATTGGCGACGCAGCAAGCTTTGGCGATTCCATTGTTCCCAATGTGGAAATGAATCCAAGGCATGAGGCAATATGGTTTTTTCATTGTCATCTTAGTTACGTGGTGGTCTGCTTTAGCTGACCTAAAAAAAAATTCAAGAAAAAAAATTAAAAAAGCGCTTCGCTTACTTTTTTTAGGTCAGCTAAAGCAGACAGCCACGTATTACAATTTAAAAATTCTAAAAACTTTATTTAAGTTTCCAGATTGAATTTGCAAAATGTAAATTCCGCTAGTCAATCCATTTAAGTTCAAGTTAGTTTCATTTTGCAAGTCCGTATTTTTCACCAAATGCCCGACACTACTATATAACAAGACATTTCCATATTCTTTATTAGAATAAATGGTCAAATCATTTTCAATCAAGTTAGAAGAAATACTTACCCAATTATCAGTTTCCAAATTTTTCGTTGAGCTAGTTGGAAAGTATGCTCGTTGCACCAAAGTCGCATCTAAAATAAATGGATTGGCATTTCCTTGTTTATCCGTAATTCCATTGTTACGAGTTTCTTCTGTTACATCCACAGGATCATCCAAATGCCATTGATACAAAATTTCTTTTTGATCATCGAAGAAAGTTGGATTAGCTCCATTTGCCGCAGATTGATAAATCGTGTAAAAATAAAATACCGCTCTGGCAATATCTCCCTTTACCCCTTCACGAGGTTCGAACACACAATCTTCTTCATCTTTCTCACTATAAGCATCAATATTACTTGATGGAATCGAAGTCAATTGGGTTCCTTCAAAAAACCATTTCTCTGTATCACTATCTTCAATTTCTCCAAATTCGCAACTTCCTCTCGCTGAATTAACATCTACTTGTGAAGGAAAAATATTATGTAAATCACTTTTCTGAGGTTCACTCGATGCTCCGTATGCTTGTGGGTAAACATGTTCTGCATTAATCCCTGCACCACCTTGGAAAGCTGAAACACTTGGGTCTTCAGTTGGGTCAAGGGTCACTTTGAAATTAGAATAAATTCCAAAAAGGTCATTCCCTACATTGTCAATTTCAGAATATAAAATATCTCTTGCAGGGCCATATCCTAAAGTGCTCGAAGGCGTGTAAGTATTCTGCAACGCAGTAATTAATTCTTCTCCCATTTTCCCCGGCTCGATTTGAGCTTGAAGAATCATTGGAAATAATAAAAGTAGAAATGTGATTTTTTTAAACATTGATTTTATTTTTTCAAGAAAATAATAAGTTTTAAAATACAAAGGTAAAAGTAAAACTGAAATTTGAAGCATCATATTTTCAATTCGTCTTCTAATTTACTTTGGATGATAAGTCCGAGTCGCATTTTTCAAAATCTCCTCTTTTTTCAAAGACATTTTTTTCATTTCCTGTTTGCTATATTTTTCCATTTGATCATCGTAGTGTGGACTATTAGGATCATTAGAACTTCCGTATGGAACGATTGATTCAATCTTTACACCTTCCTTCGTAAATCGCACCAAACTCACATATGATTCTCCTGCGAAAATTTTAAACCTTCCTTTTTTAAAAGGCTTTCCATACATTGCCGCAATCACATTTGGGCCTCCCCACATTGGAATAGATTTATCACCACGAATGTGACGCTGCATTTCACCCAAAGGAACATCCTCTGATTTGAAATGTTTTTTCAAATGCTTTTTCACCTCCTTTAACCTTTCAACTAAATAAGGTTCTGTAAGCGATGGTCCATTTGGAAACAATCCATTTTTACTTCTATCCTTATGAATAAAATGATAGCTTAAGTTAAAAATAGTAGCCCCCATATTTTCAATATCCGTTTCTCGATTCCAATTATTTAAATGCGTAATTATTTTTGCTAAATCAGGATATTTATTAGGATCTAAATTAAGCAGTAACTCTAAATTTGGAAACGAGTGAACCTCTGCAGGCGTATGCCATTTGGTATCAAACTTGATTCGCTTAAAATCTTCGTAAGTAATTCTACCTTCTTTTTTCATCAAATCAAAATATCTAATTGACCGATTATTATCACCAGTCATATAGCCAAAAGTAGAATTGATTGTTGAAGGATCAATATTCTCTTCCTCTGCCGTGGAATGAAAAGGAGTGTTATTTGAATTACCGAGATAGCCAGAAGCAGGATTTTTTATTTGAAAGATATCTTCAAAGGGATAAAACTCATTTCCCCAAACTACTTCAGAAGTGTGCCCTGGTAATACTTTTTTCCAATCATATTTTGGATTCCTTTTCGGAAAAAGTCCTAGACTAGCATAGAAAATATTGTCTTGATTATCTGCATACATCATATTCGTCGTACAAACACCAAGTCGACTCACCGCTGTTTTAAACTCTTTAAAATTTTTCGCTTTATTCATCATGTACCATTGCTCAGCACCACCGATAGTTTGATTGGCTGTAAATTTTAAGGCATAGAAATTTCCATTTTTACTCTTCAAAACTGGCCCATGTTTACTTCGATACATCTTACGCTTCACACCTATTTTCAATCCTAAAATTTTTACTTTTAATTTCACTTTACTTACTTCTAGCGTTTCCCATTTTCCATCATAAAAATATTTATTCTTTTCATTTTTATGCATTTCTAATTTATAGATGTCAGAAAAATCTGCATGGTTGACCGTATGTGTCCAAGCCAAATTTTCATTTGCTCCGACAGTAATATGCATTCCCCCAAGCAAAGTTGCTCCCAACACATTCATCCCTTCTTCACTCACCAAATGTGCCTCATACCAAGAGTACGGTCCTTCCAAAGGTTGATGTGGATTGATGGCTAAATAGGTTTGTCCATCTTTTGTTTTGTTGCTGTTGACGGCGAAGGCATTCGACCCCATTGGAGTTCGATTTTCGATGGCTTCCATTTTTCCAGAAACTACTTTTTGCAAATCACCAGGCAATCCAGAAAGTAAAGTCAATGCTAAAGTGTACCCCTTGATCACATCTTGACCATTGATAGGAAACATCTTTTTGGAGAGGACTCGTTTAGGATATTTTATAGCAAAATTATTCATGCCTTGGGCATAAGCATCAAGAATTTTTTTAAACTTTGGAGAGATATCAGTTTCATATTTTTTATCAACAACTTCATTTACTTCTATCAGATGAGCAGCAAAATCTAGGACTGCTCCATCCACTCCTTTGACTGCTCCAAGTCCTCCTCGGATAGGTAATAAAGTTTCCTGAATTGTTTCAAAATCATCTTCTGCAGATGCCCATGCTAGACCATATGCCACTTGCGCATCCGTCTTGGCATAGATATGAGGAACGCCCCATTGATCACGAATGATGGTGATATCATCAGGGTTGATTTGAGCAAAAATAGAAGTTGTAAAAAATAGAAATAAGAAAGGAATGGAAAAGAGATGCTTTGTCATGCTTTGGAGTTTTGAAACAAAAATAGGAAAATGTTTACAACTATTTTTCCAAAACCTTATACCCCGTTGATATGGTAGGGATGTCAAAAAAAAACGAGCTACTTTATTACAAGTAGCTCGTTATATGCTATAACTCCTTATTTCCCGTAAGGATATTTTTGTTCTTGGGATTGTATTTTCCTTTTCCTAAAATGTTAATCAAAAATAGTCCTAAAATAGAAGCTACTAAAAAACACTTTATTCATTTTTCCAATAAAAAAAATAGATAATAATAGTAAAACTCAATAAACACAAACAATTCATGCTTTTTTTTCCAAAAAAAATGCATATATTTATTGGAATTAAAAACTAAAAAATGCAAAAAAGTAGATTACTTGAACTCTTCAAAAGTTTAAATAAAGTAGAAGTAAAGAAATTAAGAAAATGGGTACGTTCTCCATTTTTTAATCAGCGTGAAGATGTGATTTTGCTTTTTGATTATTTGGAAAAAGCTCGTCCATTCGAAAAAGCAGATCGACTTCATCGAGAATATATCTTTTCAAAAATTTTCCCAAAAGGAAAATATGAAGAAAAAAAAATAGGCTACGCTCAGTCTTTCTTATTAGCTGAAATTAAAAAATTTATAGCCTATGAAGAGTTTTCAGAAAATGAAATGCGACCGCAAATTTACTTGACGCGGAGTTTGAGAAAAAGAGGTTTAAATCGACATTTTGAGAGTGAATGGAGAAATGCAAATGTATTGTTAGAAAGCCAACCAATTCGAAATTCAGATTATCATTTCTTCAATTATCAGTTGCAAAACGAGCAATATGAATTCACTAATAATCTGAGTAGGAAACAACCAAAAGGATTACAAGAAGCGAGTAATGAATTAACTAATTTTTTTATCGCTCAAAAATTAAAACAGAGTTGCGATAAACTGAGTCATCAAAAATTAATTGGAGCAGATTATCAGCAGGATTTTATAACAATGGTTTTACATTTCTTAAAAAACAATCAAACACTTGATTCTTCAGCTGTTGATATTTATTACCAGAGTTATAAAACACTCTCTGAAACTCATGATATTTCGCATTATGACAACTTAAAAGAGAAGTTAAAAAATGAGGCATTTAAGTTTCCAAAATCAGAATTATATTATTTGTATTTAGTTGCTATTAACTATTGTATCAAGCAATTAAATGCAGGGAAAAGTAATTTTTCCACCGAAGTATTAGACTTATATAAGGAAGGATTAAAACAGGAAGTATTTATTATTAATGGATCTTTAGATCGCTTCACCTATAAAAATACAGTCGCTGCAGCCATTCATCTAAAAGAATTTGGTTGGGTTGAAAAATTCATTTACGAATATAAAAATCAACTTGATCTTAAATGGCGAGAAGATATGTTTAATTATAATTTGGCAGTTTTGTATTGCAATCTACCTGATTATGAAAAGGCAATGAATTTATTACAACAAGCTGAATTTGATGATATTTTCTTAAAAATTGCAGCTAGGAAAATGTTATTAAAAATTTATTTTGACCTTGAAGAATTCAATGCCTTAGAGTCCTTATTAGATAGTTTCCATCGTTTCCTGACAAGACATTCTAAAAATCTAGGTTACCATCAACCAGTATATCTAAATTTCATTAAATATGTAAAACGATTGTTACAAACACCTAAGTTCGATAAAACAGCCAGAAAAAAATTAAAGATTGAAATCGAATCGAATAAAGATTTGGCAGATAAAAAATGGTTAATTGAGAAATTGAATATTTCGTAAAAGCAATATTATAACGAAAAGAGGTGTTAGTGCATTAAGCGCTAACACCTCTTCTTTTGGTTAAATTTTGGCACTAAATTTTATTTCCCAATAAAAACGACCTTCTGAATTTTCGATTGATCACCTGCTTGCCAATGAATAAAAACCATACTTTCATTTATCCCCTCCGTTTCTATTTTATAAAAATGTTTTCCTCGTTTCTGATTTTCATTTTCAACTAGACTTCCTATCTTTTGTCCTAATGCATTATAAAAAGCAATATTGACATTTTCATTTTCCTCTAAATAATATTCAAGAAAAAACAATTCATTTACAGGATTTGGATAGACCTCAAAAGAAGATTGCTCTTTTTGTAATCTTTCATTATCAACTTTAACTTCTACAGTTTGAAGGCTATCACACCCGTTTGCAGCTATGAGTTGTAGAATCATAATTGTATCATTTTCAATTATTTCTCCATTGATCTCCGTACCACTATCTATGTAAATAGTACTGTCAGAATAACTGTGTTCTAAAACGTAAACAGAGGTCATCTCCACACTATTGAGATTATTTAATTTGATGGTATCAATTAGTAACGTATCATTTTGAATTTCAATTCCCTGGAATATATCACCTCTACAAATCATTTCATTTATAAATACATATTCCGTTAGAATTTCAATGGTGTGAAAAACTGTTTCAGTAATTATTGGAGCATTAAAATCAAAATAGATACCCGCTGAATTATTGATAACTATACCAGGTGTTAAATTTTCTTTCAACCCAATTTTAAATTTTACAAACCCATTAGATGCTACCAAATTGACATTACTATCTGGCAACATGATGTTGGCAAAAGTGAATTTCAATATTCCATTTTCCAATATTTCAGATTCGTAATGATGGCTACTCGTCCCAAATTGAATCGTCGTTACATCTAAAAATGAAGATAAGGTATCTCTTAACACTACCGTAAATGCCGTATCAGTTCCTGTATTCTGAAATCGAATATGGTATTCAATTTCATCTGTATTAGAAATAAAATGCTCACTAAAGTATCCTGTTGGATAGGCTGCTTTAGTATTCGGATCGTATGATCCAATATTTTCTTGACAATCAACATCTATGAAATGATTGCCATCATCCATTACAAATTGATCCACAAATCCAAGACTGATATTGCCAACTCCACAACCCTCCACAACTGAAATCGGCATACTATTTCCGGGATGACCTACTGACTGTTGTACTTCCGCTCTTAATGTTTGACCTTCCGCTAAAACTGATTTCGTGATAACTTGATTTTGAAAAAGCTCAGAAATTGGTTCCACAAATAAAATGATATCATCTTGAACAATTTTTAAAATTCTCGGTTCACTAATCGGATTAGTTCCTACATTTTCAATATTAAAAATCACCGAATCTCCAACACAACTTCCAGTCACTTGAATACTCGAACTATCCCAAACGATACTTGGAATCAAGCAAAAAGTATCTGGAAAAATATGCGCTTCCACACAATGCGTTTGCCCCAAAACCGTACTATCACAATCTACCAATACATCAACCGTAAAAGTCCCACACTCTCCTACTCCAACATCTCCAATATCAAATGAGAGTAAATTATTTCCCAAATCTGTAAATGGAAAACTCGAAGAATTCACTAATAAATACTCATCAAATTGAACTTCAACGAGTGCATTAGACTCGTCGATAGTTCCATTGTTACAGTATTTTATATAATAAGTATTTTCAAAACACCTACGCAATTGAGGTGCGGATACATCCACAGTCATATTCGGACAATTCACAATTGACTGAATTGGAATGTCCAATAATGTAGTGTCAAAAAGGTCATTTAAAATCAATGGAAACTCATCATAGATCGGACACGTTTCCCAAAGTTCATTGGGTGGAATGACTCGTAAAATATAGTTTCCAGTATCACATAAAATAGAATAATTCCCTTGGGCATCAGTTATCGAAAAGTAATCTTCTTCTCCATCGGCCACCACCATCCATCCATTCAATACGTTTTCCAAATTATCAAAAGAACAATCATTATCTAAATCATGGAAAATATTTCCTTGAATATTTGTCGTAAAGCTATTGATTGCTGCATCCGTCTTAATCACCGCCATGATGGAGTCACCTGTCCCAGCTATCACAAATCCATTGTCAGGTGTATTTAAAATATTAGCTGGGTAACCAACGGCATTGCTCTCTGTCAAATACCGAATCAGAATTTCATTGCCCTCCGAATCTGTTCTGACGATCAAACCAAAACCTCCATTCGTAATATTCAAAACTGAATTCCCAACAATAACCAAATCTCCATTTGGCGCTTCAGTCAAGGAAAAACCTCTCTCTAGCGACCCAACCGATCCGATCAAATTAGACCAAAGAGAATCTCCCGTTTCGCTTATTTTTATCAAATATAAATCACCTTCATTTCCACTATCTAATTTTTTGTAACCGGTACTCACATACCCTCCATCAGCAGTTTGAATGACATCTTCTCCGAATTCATCAAATTGTTCACCTGTGGTAAAATCCCAAACTTCCTCTCCATTTTCATCTAATTTGACGAGATAAAAATCCTCATCATCATTAGTTCCCATCGGGCGTGTGTACCCTGTTATAATATAGCCTCCATCTGAAGTATTTTTAATATCTCGACCTTCTGTTTTCCCAACATCTGGCCCAGCAGTTTTCGTCCATTCTTCCTGACCTAGAGCATCCACTTTTATCAATAAAATTTTACCATCATTAAGCGCATTTTCTCCCATCATCAAAAATCCTCCATCACTAGTAAGAATGAGTGCATTAAATTCATCATAATAATTTGTTCCATAATTTTGAGACCAAACTTCATTTCCAAATTCATCTAATCGCAACAAATAATAATCACCTGATCCAAGTGAATTATTAAAAGTCATCCCTCCTACTATATATCCTCCATCATCCAATTGAAAAATTCGAGTCGACCGATCTTCTTCCACTCCGCCAAAATACTTTAACCATTGTTGATTGCCATCAGCATCTAATTTCAACACCGCAATATCTTGTGCAGCTGGAACATCCACCGTCGCTGTCAAACAATATCCGCCATCAGCAGTCAGGGTCATATACTCCGTTCGAACATTTTCATAATCCGTAATGGGATAAGTTCGCTCCCAACCTTGAGCAAAAATTGAAGTAGAAAAGAATAATAGTAGAATAAGCATTTGGTAGGAAAACCAATGCTGGGAAGTTGATATTTTTTTTGAGTGTCGAGGTAGTCTCATGTGTATAGTTAGGAGTATGTTGTATTCAATCGTTTTATTACAAACGCTGTTTCTTTTTATAAAGATAAGTTTCTAGGTTAGTTTGGACAAAAACATTAAATCCTTTTTTCCAATATTTTATACCACATCTATCACAAATAACTTAATAAAATAGTCATTATTTTATATATTTTTCCAACAAAAACTAATTAAAAAAGTATAGCTTTTATCAAAAAAATGATAGAAAATCTTTCTCCTTTTTCTATTTACCATTTTAAAGTAATTAAAGTTACCAAAATCTAAGGAGGTTATCCTATTTTGCAAAATCAAAAAACAGAAGAATAAAGTCATTTTTCAACCTTAATTTTTAATATTTATGTCTCAATTTTTTATTGAAAACAACTTTCTCAAAGTAGGTATCAATCAAGTTGGTGCCGAGTTCGCTAGCCTTCAATCGGTGGAAGATGGAACCGAATATTTATGGCAAGCAGATCCAAAATTCTGGGGACGACATTCCTGCATTTTATTTCCCTACATCGGTAAAGTTTGGGATGACAAGTTTCAAATTGGAGAAAAGACTTACCATGGAAAACAACATGGTTTTGCCAGAAATATGCCTTTTGAGAAAGTTCTATTGGAAAAAGAAAAAGCAATCTTCCAACTAAAACACAACAAGAAAACTTTGGATGAGTATCCTTATAAGTTTTCCCTCTTGATGAAATATGTTTTAGAAAAAAATCAATTGCATATCATTTATGAAGTGGAAAACTTGGATGATCAACCCATTTATTTTTCGCTTGGTGCGCACCCTGGATTTAATGTTCCTTTGAAAAAGAATGAAAAAAGGTCAGACTATTCTTTAGAATTTGAAAAAGCAGAATCAGCAGAAACTTTGGAAATAACTGATGGCTATTTGGATGGAAATTCTCGTGATGTTTTTGATGGAAAAAATACGATTCCAATTACTGATGATTTATTTGATAAAGATGCTTTGGTTTTTAAACATTTAGATTCTAATTTTTTGCATTTAAAAAATTCAGCTGGGGAAAAAATTTGGACTTTTACTTTTGAAGATTTTTCTTATTTAGGAATTTGGTCGCAGAATCAGGAGTCGCCATTTGTTTGTATTGAACCTTGGTTTGGAGTGGCGGATGAGTTGAATGCGAGTTGGGATTTCAGAAAAAAAGAAGGAGTTGTAGAATTGGGAGTTGGGAAGAAATTTAGTTGTAAGCATAGTGTTGTAATTTATTAATTTTGTAAAAAATTTTATACTTTAAACATTTCTTCAAAAAAAATCATCATGAAAGTTCGCTCAATTTTAACTCTATTATTTATAGCAAATATATTTTCTATTTATGGTCAAACCTTCTTGGATCAAGATATTGACGAAGATGAGGGTTCAATTAAAGAAACTATAAGATTTTCTGAGAAGAACCCTCCGACTGAAGAAAAAATCAAGAATTTAAATCCTTCTACGACAAAACAAATCTCTGTTTATCTTAATGAGGTAAAATCAATTCCTGCATCTTTTTGGGAGATTAAAAACGTTTTGGGTTTAAAATTAAATATTAAGGATCTTGTTGCTATTCCAAATGAAATTGGAAATATGAAACAATTAAGGTCAATTGATTTTAATTGTGATAGTTTAAAAGCGTTACCTCAAGGTTTTGGAAATCTCACAAATTTAGAGTTTTTCGAAATTAGAACTAATGTAGATACTTTTTCTTTTCCAAATTCGATTACCAACTTAGATCAAATAATTAACATAAAATTTATAGCAAATAATTTAAAAAAAATAAATGGGCCTTTCTTAAAATCCAAAGAGACCAAGTATTTGACCTTAAGATGTAAATCGCTTACTACCTTTCCAAAAAACATTTATCAGTTCAAAAAATTGAAGGAAGCCAAAATAAGAGGTTCTTTTTATGAAATAACATCTGACATCAAAAATCTGAAAAGTATTAAAAAATTTATAATTCACATATTTGGCGAAAACTTAATCCCCTTTTCTGAAGATATTTTTGACTTCCCATTAGCTACTACCTATATTTTATCGATATCCAAATCTAAAAATCTTCCCAAAAAAATAATCAACCTAAGTTCTGTTGTAAAATTTGAACTTAATGTAGAAGATTTAGAAGAATTACCTATAGGTATTGGAAATTCTTCACGACTAGCCTTATTAGGTATTAGCTCCAATAAATTAAAACAACTTCCAGCAGAACTTTCTAAACTTGAAAAATTAAGTCATTTAGAATTGGGCTTACTTCAAGGAAAAACGATTCCAAAATTTAACTTTGAAAGTAATTCTTTAATAAGAATATTAATTTGGGGCAATAAAAATTCACCAGGAAATTCAATTTCTTTAAATCATTTTCCTAATCTTAAAAGACTAGAATTATCATACGTCAATATGAAGTTGGAAGATTTTTCAAATTGTAAAATTTTAGAAACGATAGGTTTATTTGGATCAAATTGGACTTCTATTCCTAAAGGTTTATTAGGATTTAAAAGCTTAAGTCACTTATCTCTTACTGCCAGTAAAATTGAAAACCTCCCTTCTTTTATTGATCAATTCAATGAAAGACTTACAATAATATTAGATGCGAATCCCGTATCAAAGAAAAGTAATGAAATAGACCTTTCTAATGTAAAAGCAAAAATTTCTTTTTAGAACATATTTTTTTTTACGGATACTATTTCTTTGTCAAAAATATCATTCATCATAACATGAAAAAAGAAAACATATTCAAATTAATTTCTATCGGTCTTGGAATCTCTATCACTCTTCTTGTTGTAGAATTAGGGCTACGATATATTTCCTACGCCAACTATTACAGTCTTGATGAAATCGGAGTCGATAAAAGAGACGCAGTCAATGATCCCCAAAATGAAAAGACCTTAGGTGAAATTATCCAACTATCCACGAACAATAAAATCATCTATGAATTGATTCCAAACTCAACTTTCCGTTTCCAAAACATTGTGGTTAAAACCAATTCTCGTGGATTCAGAGACAAAGAATATCCAGCGAAAAAAGGAAAGAAAACCAAACGAATCATCGGTCTTGGCGATTCGATTATGTTTGGTTGGGGCGTGGAAGAAGAAGAGTGTTATTTAAGTCAATTGGAAAATATGTTGAACCAAAATGAAAATGATTCAACCAATTATGAAGTAATTAACACCGGCGTACCTGGCTATAATTCAGTTATGGAAATTTCGGTCTTGGAAAATAAAATAGATTTAAGTCAAGTAGATTTAGTCATTATTAACTTTATTGAAAACGATTTTGATTTACCTAATTTCATTCGAAAAAAACCGGCATATGATAATTTCAAACAATCTTTTATTCGTAAGCAACTTTTCCCTGAAAGTTTAGATGGTTGGAGAGGGATTGATTCTCGTTTGCATGAAGCTCCATTTGACACCTCAGGCTACTATGAAAAAGATCCTGAAGATGTTCCCGATATATATAAAGATATGGTGGGCGAAAAAAATTACTTAGTTGCTATGCAAAAACTAAAAAAACTAAGCGAGCAACATGGTTTTCAAATCATTCTTTTGTCCAACAGTTTATACAAACCACGCCCAAAAGTAGTAACAGACTTTGCTAAAAATTCCAACATTCCTTATTTAGATGTAAGGGAAAGTTGGTGGGATTGTAAAGTGGAATTTAATAATAAACCTTATAAAATTTCAGATGTCGATTGGCATCCAAATCGGTATGGACATACATGTAATGCAAGGATTTTGTATAATAAGGTGAAGGAGATTCTGTAACATCAAGTAACTATGCTCTAATCTTTATTATCTATACCGTTCATCTTTTATTAAATCTAGTTTCAAAATCCCAATTCTCTAGGTTTTTTTCCACCAAATGTTAAAATTTTTATAATTTCACCGCAATATTGCAATGTTTGAAAATGTTAAATCATTTTACATACTTAATATTGAAATAAATCGATTTTCCTAACTTAGTTTTTATACTAAAAACATCTTTTAAATACCTGACGATCAGCCATTAACAGGTTTAAAAAAAGTAACCTTATGAATTTTAAAATTCCAGCTTTAGCCCTCGTGCTAAGTTTTCTTTTCGCTTCTCTTTCTCTTTCTGCACAAAAAACAACTACCCTCTCCGAAGCCCAATTGGCCTTCAAAAAAGGGATGGAGTTCTTCGATGGAAAAGTCTACGGATTAGCTCAAAATGAATTTCGTAAAACAATTGAACTTTTGCTTCCTGTCAATGAGCCTGAAGCAAAATTACTCAAACAAAAAGCGGAGTTGAATTTTGCTAAATGTGCCGTTAACCTTGGTCAGCCTGAAGGAGAAAATCTCATCATTGAATTTGCTCGAAAAAATCAACCTGATCCAATTGCCAATGAAGCACTTTTGGACATCGCTAATTTTTATTTTAATGATAAAAAATTCGATAAGGCGATGGCATTGTATGCTTCCATTGATACCTATGCATTGCCTTCTAACCAACGATCAGAAGTAGTGTTTAAAATTGCTTATTTGAATTTTATCAAAAAGAAATTCTCTTTGGCAAAATCTCAATTCAGATCAATCAAAGATGTTCAGAATGAATATTATTACCCTGCTAATTATTACTACGGCATGTGTAATTTTTTCACGAAGAAATATGCAGATGCAATTACGAGTTTCCAAAAAGCAAGTGGTTCTAAAAGATACAAACCATATGTACCTTACTATATAACTTCCATTTATTTCGCGGAGCGTGATTTTTCGAAAGTGATCAATTATGGTGTTTCGAAAGCAGAAGAAAAAAACGTAAAAAATCAAGCAGATATTAATCGTTTGGTTGGTCGCGCATATTTTGAAGAAGGAGAATTTTCGATGGCTAAAAAATATTTGGAGTACGCTGCGAAACGAGTGAAGAAAATGGATGCTTCAGATTATTACCAATTGGGATTTGTACAATACCAATCTAAGGAATATAAAAATGCTGAAAAGAATTTCAAAAAACTCAACCGAGAAAAAAATAAGATGGGACAACTCGCTATGTACTATTTAGCGGATTGTAATTTAAAATCTGGTGACAAACGTTCTGCTCGAAATGCCTTTGCAAATGCTAGTCGATTGAATTATGATGCAAAAATTCAAGAAGAATCTTTGTGGAATTATGCGAAGCTTTCCTACGAAATGAGATTCGACAGAGATGCAAGTGATGCATTGCAAAAAATAAATCCACGAAGTCCAAACTATGCAGAAGCACAAGGATTGTTAGGAGATATTTTCCTTAATACTCGTGACTATGTGAAAGCAATGCAGATCATCGAACGGATGCCGACTAAGACCACTAAGATCAAACAGACTTATCAAAAAGTAGCTTATTACCGAGGTGTACAGTTGGCAGGTGATGGTGATTTGGATGGAGCGAAACAATTATTTTATAAAAGTTTAGAGAGTGATTATGATGCCCGAACTTCTGCATTAGCTAATTATGGTTTGGGAGAAATCGCACACCAACAAAAGAAATTTCGAGAAAGTAATCAGCATTTAACTAAGTTTTTACGATCAGCAAAATCAATTAATAATTTACCTGATGGAGCTTCCGTAAATACTGCGAACTATACTGTGGGGTATAATTTCTTAAAGGAAAAAAATTATAAATCTGCTCTAGGATATTTTCAAGATGCCGTTGCAGGTATTAAAAGAGATGCACCTTATATTCAAGATGAATATGTAAAAAAACAAGTTTTAGCTGATGCTACCTTGCGTGCAGGTGATGCATTATTTAAAACAAACAATTACGATAGTGCGATCAAATATTATGATGAAGCCATCAATAAAAAATACTCTGGTTACGTATATGCCTTATATCAAAAAGCCATCATTGAAGGTCTACGAGGAAATCCAACTGATCAGATTTTAGCATTGGAACGATTGACAGAACAATATCCAAATTCTGAGTTTACGGATGATGCTTTATTGTCTTTAGGAAATGCTTACCAAGATATTGGACGAACCAATCAAGCAACTGCAGCTTTCAATAAATTGGTTAGAAACTTTAAAGGAAAATCAAGTTTAGTGAATCAAGGTTTATTAAAGTTAGGTTTGATTGCTTACAACTCAGGAGACTTGCAAGGTGCCATCAAAAACTATAAAGATGTATTTAAAAACAACCCTGATCCAAAAGAAGCGGAAGGTGCTTTAGCAGCATTGGAAGAAATCTACGTGGATGACTTAGGACAACCTGATAATTATCTTCGTTTCCGTGAAGGTCTAGGAGGTTATGATGTAACAACGGCAGCTCGTGATTCGATTAATTTTAAAGCAGCTGAATCTCAATTTGACTTGGGGAATTACGACAAAGCAATCACGAAGTACAATGATTACATCGCAAAATTTCCTAACGGAAGACATATTATTCCAGCTTATTTCCACCGAGGAGAATCGAATACTGCTTTGAAAAAATACTCTGTAGCACTAAGAGATTATGACTACGTAATCAATAAAGGACAGAGTAGGTATTATGAAAAAGGATTGCGAAAAGCTGCAATCATCAGTTACAATCATGAGGAAGATTTTGAAAAAGCTTATAATTATTACAGCAAATGGGCAGATGTAGCAAGTAATGAGGAAGCAAAATTTGAAGCACAATTAGGAACCCTTAGAAGTGCTTACCGAACTGGTCGAACAGATGCAGTTTACACGATGGCTAATAAAGTATCGAGTAACCCTCGAGCATCTCGAGATCAGATTGCGGCAGCTAACTTTTACTTAGGTAAAATGGCATTTGACAAAAAAGATTACAGCCGAGCAGTTGCTTCATTTAAAAAAGTGGTCAGTACTTCTAATAATGAAAACACAGCTGAGGCACGCTATTCTATTGCTTATGTTTATTATGTCCAACGTGATTTGGATCAAGCTGAAACTGCTGCAATGAATGCTATTCGTGAAAATTCAAGTTATCAAATTTGGGTAGCGAAAAGTGGATTATTGCTAGCTGATATTTATGTGGAGCAAAGTAATTATTTCGATGCAAGAGCATTGTTAGAAGGAATGATTTCTAGCTACGAAAATGAAGCTGAGGTAAAAGATCAAGTAGCTGAAGCTAAACAAAAATTGGCTGCCTTAAATGCAAAAGAAAATAGAAACAATAGTTTGACAAATCCGAATAGCGACATCCTTGAGTTGGATGAGACTGGAGGATTTTAAAAGTTGTTAAACATAGCAAATGTCAAACGAAAAATGTTTTTTCAAAATCTAAAACCTAAAAAGAAATGAATTTTATTAAAAATATATTTGTCCTAATTATTGTTGCCTTGAGCTGCCAAGTGGCACTCGCACAACCAGGAGGTGGCGGATTAGAAGCAGGCGAAGTGGAAGTAATCAAAGAGTTTGATGCTCGATTATTGGATACTGAAAAATTAAAAGTATTGCCAGGTCTTCCACCATTAGATACGACTTCTCGAAGGTTGAATTACAACATTCCTTTGAAGACTGTTCCAATCGATTATCCTGATCCAACCTTACGACCAATTGCCATCAAGAAGAGCAAAGTGGACAAAGGCTTCCGAGGATTTTTAAAAGCAGGATATGGTTTCCCTAGTTCTCCTTATGGAGAATTTGGCTATAATTTCGGAGGGGAAAAGAAGAACTACAATCTTGGAGTTCATCTTTTACATAACTCTGCTACCTTCAATAATGATTTTGAAGATCAGAGATATTCCTTAACGGATGCTTTGTTGAAAGGTGCTTACTATTTGGAAGAAGGTGGAATGGCTGTTGGTGGAAAAATTGGTTATACTGTTGATCAAGTTCACTACTTTGGCTATGACCAAGCAGGAGGAATAGTTGGAGATACGATGTTAGATCGAGAACAAATCAAGCAGCAGTTTAATACATTAGCTGTAGGAGTTAACCTATTTAATGGGGAAAGAAATGATCTTGATATTAGTTATAATGCTGGAGTGGATTTTTATACCATGAAAGATAATTTTGCTGCGGATGAGTTAGGATTCAATTTAAATCTAAGTGGAACGAAATGGTTTAATGAAAAAAATCCATTGACGTTAACTGTCCGAACAGATTTTACAACTTATGAAGATACGGTCAAACAAAAGTTAAACAACTTTTACCTCCAACCGAATTTTACTTTTCATGGAGATAAATTCAGAGTAAAATTAGGAGCCAATTTAGTTTCCTTCAATGATGACTTTGATTTGTTGCCAGACTTGGAAGCATCTTATGCATTATTAGGAGCAAGACTAGCTGTTTTTGGAGGTTGGAAAGGAGATTATGTTAAGAACGATATGCAAACGCTATCGGACTATAATCCATACATTTCAACTTATGGAAAATTGGATTTACGTAACACCGTTTATAATCAATACTATGGAGGGATAAGAGGAAGCCTTGGAATCATTGAATATAATGGACAAGTAGGTTATAAAAAAGCTAGGGATTTAGCGCTATTCCAAACTGATACGACAGACTTAAGAAGAAGATTTATCACAGTTTATGATACTGTTGATATTTTTAATTTGGAAGGGGTAATTACCGCTCGCCCATTTAAAAACTTTGAATTGACTGCTGCCGTTACACAAAATATCTATAGTCCAAAAAATCAAGATAAAGCGTGGCATTTACCTAATTTGGATATGAATATTACAGCTACTTACTTAACATTGGAAGATAAATTGAGATTAAAAGCGGAGGTATATGTGGAGAATGGTGTTCCATACTTGAATGAAAAAGGAGAAGCAGACAATCTCAATGGCTTATTTGATCTAAGTTTTGGAGCAGATTATCAATTGGCTAAAAACTTTGGGATTTTTCTAAATCTCAATAATGTTGCTGGAAATAAACGTCAACGATGGGCTAATTACCCAACCTATGGAATTAATGTTTTAGGTGGAATAACTGCCCGATTCTAGAGAAATTATGCGTTTTTAACTAAAAAAAAGAGCCAAATTCAAAATTCATTGAATTTGGCTCTTTTTTTGCCAAAGCGTTTTTTTCTAAAAATCCCCATTTTCCTACCTTTTTTCTTGCAAAGTCCCTACAATTATTCTAATTTTAGGGATTCAAACTAGTCTTCCCTTAAAAGCATCTATTCTGGCTACTCGGCATCTTATCTGGAATCTCAGATTTGATCTTTATTTACATGACCTTTAAAGAAGTTATTGTTTACACGTTGCTCGTGTTTCACTCATTAATTTTTTAGCTAAAAAACAGCACTATGAAACAAGTAAATGTTTTATTACTTTTCTTATTTGCCGCTTTCAACTCATTTGGTAACAGTATTTATATTGACTACAATGCTAGTAAGGATTGTATGGATAGTTACGAATATGCCAAAGATGGTAATGAAGAGACACCCTACCTATTTTTTCACCTTAAAGTAAGTGATAATGAAAAAATCATTTTGGAAGCAGGTGAAGATTATACTCCTCGTCAATACAAACCAGCGGGTACTGAAACTTGTGCTGAATTGGAAAGAGACGAAAAATTTGTTGACGATGTAAACAAAGGAACACTTGAAGTATTCTTGGTACAAGAGCATACTTATGGTTTTAGAATTTACAAAGTTAAAAAAGCAGAATATTATTATAACACGAATATCGCATTCGGTACTCGTTCTGATAATTATTCTTTTTCCTATTACTATAACCAAGCATCTACAGGAAACCTTGCTACTAAAGGTTCAAAAGCAGATGTTTACTTTAGTGAAAAAGATGACAATGATTGTTTGTCTCGCTACAAATTTCGTATCAAAACTGATCCTTCTAGAAATAGCATGGCGGATTTGACTATCCTTCCTGAGATTGGTATTTTATATAAAAAATCTGATCCAATGCCTCCTTTGGCTGTTGGTGAAAAATTGGAATTAAGAAAAATCAATAATTATAATATTGTTGATTACTTAGGTTTGATTTGTAAATTTTATGGCGGTCAACCTAAGACTGAACCAGGTACTACCACTAATACAAACAACCCAGGAGATTTATCTGCCAATAATACAGATACTCCAATGAATCCTAATATCAACACTACTCCAATTATTAATACTCCAAATGGAGGAGTTAATGTTACTGGTGGAAATAATGGCGGAGGTGGTCTTCTTTCTGGAAATACTACTACAGTTGGTTACACATCTACAGTTTATCCAGGTGCAGGAAGAATTTATCTTGATTTAGATAAAGGTTATTATGTAGATTCTACTACTGGTCTAAGAGCCGAAGGAGATTTTGGTGGTAACTCTTACCGTAATGGATACATGATCAATAAGAATACAGGTACCACTTCTACACCATCAACAGGAACAACTTTACCGGAGACTCCTACAACTATAGTTAATGATGATTCTGGATGTTTAGAAGTTTCAACTAACGATACTCATATTGTTCAGAAAAAAGAAACACTTTATACCATTGCTAGAACTTATGGCTTGGATATTAAAGATGTAAAAAAATGGAATAAAATCGGTATTAATAATCGAATTTACCCTTGTATGAGATTGACAATTGTTCCTCCTGTAGAGCAACCTTCTAAAGGTGCTGGTACTGCTGATTGTTTAGAGCAACCAACTTATAATACTCACGTGGTACAAAAAAGAGAAACACTTTACAGTATCGCTGCTACTTATGGTGTGACGGTTAATCAAATCAAAGCATGGAATGGATTACGAAGAGATGCTATTTACCCATGTACTCGATTGATGATTCAACCACCTTCTGATTATCAAATCATTCGTCAAGTACCTGCTCCATCTGCTGGAACGACTTACTATATTCAAAAACCACAAGGTGTTCCTGCAACAGTTACACCTGGTACTCAGCCTCAGTCATATGCATACATTGGTGCTAAAGGAGCTAAATACCACACCGTTGCAAAACGCGAAACTTTATTTAGAATCGCTGCTGTATATGGTTTGAAAGTAGCTG
This sequence comes from uncultured Saprospiraceae bacterium, assembly GCA_937981555.1. Taxonomy (GTDB): domain Bacteria; phylum Bacteroidota; class Bacteroidia; order Chitinophagales; family Saprospiraceae; genus CAJQQY01. Next base: position 13,207 of record CALJOK010000059.1, on the reverse strand, counting down.
AGTTAAAAAGAATTAATGGTTTGACTTCTGATATGATTCAACCTGGACAAGTATTATTGATTAACAACGCTGTTGCTGGAACTCAGGTAATTCAAGTACCTACTCAACAACAAGCAGTTCCTCAAGAATATGTTTATATCAATCCTGCGTTGGCTGGAAATAGAAATGCTCAAGGTCAACCTTTAGTAACTGGAAAAGGAGACGAATTAATTGAAATGAATGTGGATGGTACTCAACGATTAATTCACATCGTTCAAGATGAAGATACAATGCATAGCATTGCTCAAAAATATAAAACGACTGTTGGTCAACTTAGATCATTAAATGACATGGATAGAAATGAGGTAATCGTTCCTTTCCAAAGACTGTATGTGAGATAAGATTTTGAGAAAATAGTTTTTTAGAAAAAAGGCTTCCAACTTTAATTAGTTGGAAGCCTTTTTTATTATAGGCTATTCTATTTATTTTTCAGTTCGTTCAACTCTTTTTACTATTTTTAAAAAAAATATAACATGAAACTAAAAAATTACCTCCTCCTTTTATTCCTTTTTCCCTGTTTCTCTCTTATCGCCCAATACACCAATTGGGAGAAATTTTCATCTGGAAAATTCATAAGAGAAATAAAATCAGATCATGAAAACATGTGGGTAGGTTGCTCTGCAGGATTAATAAAAGTAGATCTAATAACTAATGAAACAGTTATTTACAATAAAGTAAACTCGCCTTATATCGCACCAACTAATGTTGGAGGAGCAAGTATTGATTTTGATATTGATAGTAGTCTCTGGGTTGGTTCGGCAAATGGTTTATACCATTTTAAGGATGAAACTTGGAGTGTATTTGATACCAGCAATTCGGAAATTACCACCAACTTCATCTCAACAATTGCCATAGATAATCAAGGTAGAAAATATATTGGTCAAAATGGTTTTGATATTTTTGAAAATGGAAATTGGACACATTATGATACTAATAATTCTGGACTTTTAGGCAATAGCGTTAACCATATTCTTCCAACTGAGGATGGAGCTGTTTGGTTTGGTATTAATAAATTTTCTGTACAAGAATCCGGTTTATCAAAATGGGAGAATGGACAATGGGAATCATTTAATACTACCACCCAATCTGTTTTACCATACAATGCTTATATTTTAGATTTAGAAGAAGATCATGATGGAATACTTTGGGTTGGCACAAGTAAAGGTATTATAAGTTTTGATGGTAATGATTGGGTAACTTATGATGAGGATAACGGGTCTATTCCTAATAATAATATTATTGATATTGAAATAACACCTGATGGAAAAATTGTTGCGTTGTTAAAAGGAGCAGGTCTTAATTCCAATATAATTATAGAATTTGATGGAACTAATTGGAGTTCAACAAATACAGATCAAATTCCTAATAACAATTTATTGGATGAAATTGCATTTGATAAGAATGGAAAATTTTGGATAGGTGGTGTAAATTTATTTAATAAAAATCCAAATAACGTTGATTACCAATTAGTTTATACGGGAGACTATTCAATAAAGGATAACAATGTTGGTAGTATAACTCAACGCCAAGATGGAATTTATTGGATGAGTACATATAGTTATTTACACAAATTTGATGGATCAAATTGGTCTAGTTACCCTTTAGATAATTTTGAAACCTACGGGGCTATTCTTGAAATTGCATTGGATGATAATGAAGATGTATGGATAGCGAGTAATAAGGGGGTGTTTTTCTTTGACGAGAATGAATGGGTTAGATATTATCCTGGCAATTCTAATCTACTATCTGACAACATCATTTCTCTAAAATTCTCAAATGGCAAAATAGTCGTTGGAACTTCAGACGAAGGTATTTCAATATTTGATGGAACTAACTGGCAAAATTTTTCTACAGTAAATTCTTCCATCCTTAGCAATGAATTAAATAAAATGACAACAGATGCTAATGGAATTATTTGGATTAGCTATTACAATGAGGATCTTGGGATTTCTAAATTTGATGGAAATAATTGGACTCATTTTGATTTAGTACAAAATGGAATGCCCAATAACGATGTAGATGTCTTAGCTTTCGATAATGATAATCATTTATGGGTAGGACTTGATGGAGCCAATCTTGCTAAATATGATGGTACCAATTGGACCTTAACTAACCTTTCGGATTACGGATTAATTTTACATAATTATTTGCAAGACATTGAATTTGATGATCAAAATCGTCCATGGATTGGCTCCACCAGCGGAGCAGTTTTTATTGATGGAAATATAGCTTATGAATACAATGTTTTTAATTCTGGAATGGCAGGGAGTTATGTTATAGATCTTTTTATTGATAACGAAGGGAATACTTGGTTTAGTAGCATTGAAGGTCTCTCTGTTTATAAAGATGGAGGTGTTATTCTTTCTCAAAAAAAGATTCTATCAGAATCCCAATCAATTTTAAATTTAAATGTTTTCCCAAACCCAACATCTAACCTGATTAATCTTCAATATGAGTTACAAGAATCTGATGATGTCTTCATCGAAGTTTTAGATTTAAGTGGTAATATTTTGACTTCCAGTTTTCTTTCAAATCAAATTATTGGAACGCATCACAAAAAAATTAATTTAGAAAAATTTAATTCAGGAATTTACTTTATAAAAATTACAACATCCAAAAGTGCTCAAGTAAAAAAAGTAATTCTATACTAGGAATAATCTGACTAACATAAACTTGCACCGCTCGCGCCAAGCCTCTGGCTGGTATGAAGTATTCCCAAAGCCTTCGGCTTTTAATTTAAACTTCAATTGTTGGCAGAGCCAAACAAAATGCTAGACACTAGGCAGAGCTTTGGCGACAGCGGGTAATTTTGTATAAATACTGAAGATTGTATTTCTTTCTTTAGAAAAACTCTGTCGAAGAGTTCTTAGCAAAGTGGCGAATAAAAGACCGCTAGAGCTTCTGAATAATATTAAAATCTTATGAAAAATAAACTCTTATCTACATTATTATTGTTATTAATTCTTGTGGTCAGCTTTTTGGGTTTTCAAAAAGTATTATGTTTAAAGATTAAAAAAGATTGCGGCTATACGGTAGGAGAAATTATAAAAATCAAAGGGAGAGAAAACAATGATGTTGAGTATGCTGAATATAAATATTTGATTAATAATCATAGTTACACAGCTAGCACAAGGGTAACTTTTCCGAATGTGGTTGAAGCTGAAAAATATCTAGTTATTTATTGTAAATATAAGCCTTCTGTAGGTGTGTTAATTATGAATCATCCAGTTAATTATCTACTAGGTACTGATTTAGATAAAATAATTGAAAAAGATAGTATTAACATTAATTGGCAAATCCTTTAACATGCCCTGCTATCCAATACAAAGTAGATTGACAATTAAAAGACGCTTTTTGTTACTTCTGTTATAGGGATGGAACAAGCGAGTAGTGATTGAAATTAAATTTATAAATAAGATAATAATGAAGTATAGCTTAATCACCTTTGGAACTGATTTTTTGAAATCACAACAAAAATTAAAATATATTTCTTTTCAAGCACATGATGTTGGGTTTGAATATTCGAAGAATTTAATGCTTGATGAGAAGGGATTAGATACTTTGAATATTAGGGTAACTAATTGGGGCGAAGAAAAGATCGATATAGTTGATTATAGAATTGGGAATGATGAAGTTGGTGCTGTTTTAGTTTACCAAAACATAGAAGAAATTAAAGAGGTCTCTTCCCTTATAGATCGGCAACTATTACTCCTTAATTTATTACATTCAATAATGCTAAAGTTGGTGGTTCATTATAACTGGGAAGTTAATTCCTTTGAGGTAGCCTATAGAAAAACAAAAGAGCGAATCGAGCAGGGAGAGCCATTGCCTAGTTTCTTTCAATATATGATGAATGGCTAACAGCCATGCCTCCCCGGTGGGAGAATGCCAAAGCACCCACTAACCTACAAACATATAATGAAGTTGCCAACGTAAAAGTTTGTTGACAAAAAATAAATAAACTAACTTGAATAAAAAACCAATACTCTGAGACACAAAACTAGTACAATATGCACATATTAATTTATTAACTCTTGCTGTCCTTGTAGACTGTCGGACGGAGTCCGTTTCCTTTTGCCGTATGTTGACTTTAAGTCAACACGAGAAACACAGCTTTTTAATTGGTTGGTAACTTTGTATTGGACAGCGGGTAGGCACCATTGCATAATTAAATAAAACAATGAAACATAAATGACAAAAGGGATTCCATATAATTGTGAATCCCTCTTGCCTTTTAATAATCGTTATCCAGTTAATTAATTATCATTTGATGTATTATTACAACATGATTCGTTAGATCCTGAGCAAGTTGTTGAACATGAACTTCCATCATCTAATGAAATAGAACAACTAGTTGAACCACCTCCCCCACTATCACAATCTCCTGCTTCAAGACTTTCACATACACTAAGTGTTGTAGGAGAACAACAGCCACATTCCAGGGCCGCTTCAATTGTTCCTTCTCCATCAGTTCTTATATTTGTCTGATTTTCAACAGTTCTCTTCATTACAGTATAAACTGATAAAATATCATGAAATACATCAATAGAATCATATAATAATTTTATACCTTTTTGTTGGACAAGACCATAGCCTTTTGAAATTATTCCAACATTTAGGTTAGATAGATAACTAGGAATGGTTTCATCAACTGAAAAATATAATCTTAAATCTTTCTCTGTAGAATTAATTAATAAGTGCCTATGGAAAAATAAAATTTCAGCAGACTCTATAGTTTCTCTAATAATTTTCTTTTTACTTGAAGGATCTTGTTGTAAAATATACATTTGATCTTGTCTATTGGCTTCTTTTACAAAAAGAACAATTTCCTTTTTAGTAGTTACAATTTCAATGGAGGCTTTTTTATAAATAGCCATTTCACTTGATGATTTTCCTTCATTAAATTTGTTAATAATTTCTGTTGCAGAATCTAAAGAATAATCTTTTTCAATAATATTAGAACTTTGTTTACAAGAAGAATAAGTGAAAAAGACCATTAGAGTAAGAGATGAGAAGTAAATTAATGTTTTCATAAAATGAACGTTTAAAAGGTGATTTAATAAAATTTTGTTGTTTATCGATAAATTATGTAATAATAATAATAATAATATGGAAAATCAAATTTACGTATAAAGAAATAGAATAAAATAAAAATCATTTCACCAAAATCGTTTTGAAAACCGCTGGCCCCTCCTCTAAAAAACAGAGGTAACAAAAAGCACAAACGCTGGAATTGTTACTCCGTGGCAGTTTCAAGCATTCAAGAAAGCTCCTGCTTTCGTTTGATAAAGTAATAGAAAACACCACAGACACAAACAAGTGAGGAGTTTTAAAAGTGGAAGCTTTGGATGAATTTTCACTCCTGCCCTTCTCAGAAATATTTAATTACCATCCTTCCAAAAAACTTTCCCATACCCAACCCAACTTATTTTTCCCATCCAATATACATTTCCATAACCATTTAGAAGTTTATAGTATTCATAATAACATTTTGTCCTACCAAACCAACTCAAATTTCCCCCAACAAAAACATTTCCATAACCATTTAGAAGCCATAAAATGTGGCTAAGGAAATTTTGCCCCTTCCAACAAACTTTAACCCCATTCAAAGAAAACATTTGCCTACCAACAAAATCGTTTTGCATAGTCATTCCGTCTCATTTTTTGTTTAAAAAAAAGATTTGTATACCCATATTTTTTATTTGCCTATCCATATCTTTTTTAGTGATCGTTTTTTTTTGACCAAATTTCATCTAAAAAACCCTCTTCAAGAAAAAATATTATTTTTTTTTAATATAAAAAATGCGTTTAAAATCCTTGATGTCATTAGGCTTTAGCATATTACTTAACCGTTACCTCAGGAGTGAATTTATCATATTAACTATTTTTGGAATAATATATGAGATTTAAATATTTGTTAGCCTAATTTTATTTTACAAACCTTTTAAAATACAATCATATGATAACACGAATAAAAAGGTCATTTATGAATTACTCTGATTCGAAGTTTATCGACTTCTCTCAAGGGATAATTCTATCGATGACCAAAAATGTTTTTTTCCCAGATGCTGCCAAACAGTTGGCAATGTTTGTGACTACATTTGACAAATTTGTCGCTTCTATTCCTCCTCGTAACTTGCGCAATATGGCTAATACTGCGGTGAAGAAAGAAAATAGAATAGCTGCCAATAATGCATTATTTATCTTTTCATTATACGTAGAATGGAAAGCTGCCATGGATATAGCGGCATTGCAATCTACTGGATTCATATTGACTGCGAAGGCTCAGGCCAAGGGACTGGTTGCATTAGTCAAAAATGTATCTGCTGCTACCAATGGCATCGAAGGGATGGTAATCGTAAAATGCGATAATGATCCGAACGCTGATATTTACGAGGTAAGAATTTCAAGAGATGAAAAAAATTGGGAATGGTTTGGTGCTCATCGCTCTCGAACGATCAAAGTGATGGGACTTCCTCGTAGCGAAAAATTATATATGCAAATGAGAATAGGAAACTCTCATGGATATAGTCCTTGGAGTGCATCTATTTCAGGTATCATTGGACAGCCTGAAACTATACTCAGCATCCACGAATAATATTTTTTATAAAAATCACTTCATAGGCTAATGTAATTTTTTTAGAAAAAAAGTGGTTTTCAATCAATGTGATTGAAAACCACTTTCTTTTGCTTTATACTCTCCTTGATATCCCTTTTTATTTTATCCAATAAGGATAAGATCTCCTTGATTCCTCCGCACTTCACAAGATCATCAGACTATTACAAGGTATCCTAACATATTATTAAAATAATATTTGTTGTTTTTGTATTTTAGCAGACATTTTTCTTAACTTTAAACTTAATTCTACATCTTCCCAATCTGTAGAATCATTCTAAAAACTAAATTTTATACCTGTTTAAAACAACACCTTTCAATGTAAAGCCTTCGTTTTTTACATTGTTTACTTTTTCTATTACCAATTAAAAACATTGCACAATGAAAATGAAGTTTACCTCCCTTCTCGTCTTGTTATTATTTTATTCAACTACATCTTTTTCACAACTCGCTAATGGGTCAATCGCACCCGACTTTACCTTAACCGATCTAGATGGTAATACACATACCTTATATGATTATCTAGATGCAGGTAAAACTGTTGTGTTAGATTTCTCTGCTACATGGTGTGGACCATGTTGGACTTATCACCAAACTCATGTTTTGGAAGACCTTTATAATTCACGCGGACCTAATGGGACGGATGAAGTCATGGTTTTGATGATTGAAGCAGATTATGGTACTAGTGAGCCATGTATTTATGGATTGTCGACTTGTTCTGGCGGAACCATAGGTGATTGGACTGTAGGAGTATCTTACCCAATTATTAACCTAACGGGTAGTAATGGACCTTCTGTCAATAATGATTATAATATTAATTTTTTCCCAACCTTATATAGTGTTTGTCCTGATCGAAAAACATATGAAGTTGGGCAACCTGGAGTTTCAACTTGGTACAACTGGATTACCAGTTGTTCGCTAGAAGGATCTGGACAAGTAACGTCTAATGAAAATTGTTATGGCGAGAATAATGGAGAAGTTAGTGTGACTACTTCTGGTGGATATAGTTCTAGTTCTTATTTATGGAGTAATGGAAGTACCTCTCAGAATTTATCTGGAGTAACTACTGGTTCTTATAGTGTTACGGTAACAGAGGGGCAAGGACACTTTATTGAACTAGGGCCTTTTGACGTTACTGGACCAAGTTCAGAAGTAGAAATTTCAATTAGTAATGTTACCAACGTTGGTTGTAATGGACAAGCATCAGGATCGGTATTAACCTCTAGCACAGGTGGGTCTCCTGGATATTCCTATCAATGGAATAATGGAGAATCAGATCCAAATATATCTGGTCTCTCAGGTGGAACATATACTGTAACGATTACAGATGCAAATGGATGTACAGATATAGAACAAGCAACCGTTTCGGAACCACCAGTTTTAACACTTGCTGCTACTGGGTTTAATGACGACTGTGATCAAGGAAATGGTATTCTTATCTTAGGAGCCAATGGTGGTACCCAAGGGTATACCTATGATATTGGAAATGGACCAACATCAAGTAATCAAATATTTAACTTGTATGCAGGATTTTATACTGCAACAGTAACTGATATAAATGGATGTACTGAGATTGCAAGTGCGACTATTGGGAACAATCCACCTCCTACGGCAAACGCAGGACCAAGTGGAACACTTGATTGTCAAAATCCTACGACTGTTTTAAGTGGAACTAGTTCTTCTTCTGTTTCTACTTTCTCCTGGTCAACGTCCAATGGAAATATTCAATCAGGTGGAAATACTGCAACACCTATAGTTGATGCTGCAGGGACTTATGCCGTTGAAGTTACAGATGTTGTAACAGGTTGTACAGCAATTGATTTTGTAGAAGTGGTTGATAATTATAATTTCCCAACGGCCAATGCAGGTACTGGTCAAAATTTAGATTGTGGAACGCTAGAAATATCTTTAGATGGATCTAATTCTACAGCAGGAGCAGATATCACTTATCTATGGACAACTACCACAGGGAATATCGTATCTGGAGGAACTACTACTACACCTATTGTAAATGCTACAGGAACATACACCCTGATAGTTTCTAATAATGCCAATGGATGTTCCCAATCTGATGATGTTGTTGTTTTAGGAAATAACAATGCTCCTACTGCTAATGCAGGACCAAATGGAGAATTAAATTGTAATGTAAGTTCATTAACATTAAATGGTTCAGCTTCTTCAACAGGTGGAACTTTTACTTACCAATGGACTACAACTAGTGGAAATATTACTGGAGGTGGAACTACTTTAAATCCTACAATTAACGCATCTGGTACTTATGTTTTGGTCGTTACAAATACTTCCAATAATTGTACATCAGAAGCATCTACTATAGTCAATACTAATAATACTGCACCAACTGCTGATCCTGGTACTCCTGGTACTTTGACTTGTACAACAAGTTCAGTTGAGTTAAATGGTTCAAATTCTTCAGGTAGCAATAATTTAAGTTACGAATGGTTTGATTCCAACAATAATTCTATTTCTACTAATGCAACCACGACTGTCAATAGTTCTGGAAATTATTCATTGGTTGTCACAAATAATGATAATGGTTGTACTGATCAGTCAACCGCTACCGTAAGTCAGAATACGACTGTTCCAACGGCATCGGCCAATACAAATGGTGTAATAGATTGTAATAATTCAACAGTTACCTTGAATAGTTCAGGTTCGACATCTGGTTCATTCCAATGGTCTGATCCATCTGGAGCAAACATTGGAAATGGAGCAACTGTTGATGTTACTCAAGCAGGAACATATGAATTATTAGTTACAGACAATGATAATGGTTGTACTGCTCAAACTTCGATTGTGGTTAATCAAAATACTAATGAACCAACCTCAAGTATTGCACCTTCTGCCAATATTACTTGTACCAATTCTACCGTAAATATAGATGGAAGTGCTTCTACTTCTGGAAGTAATATCAGCTACGAATGGGTAGATCAAGATGGTAACTCAATTGGAACTGAAAATAATGTTGACGTTTCTGTAGCAGGTGATTTCACCTTGATTGTTACTGATAATGATAATGGTTGTACTTCTTCTTCCATGGAATCTGTTACCGTAGATTCATCTCCTCCTGTAGTTAACCCTGGCCCAGCAGCAACATTAGATTGCGCTAATGCTATGGTTACGTTGGATGGAAGTAATTCTGCTTCAGGAACAAATATCTCCTACGAATGGACTGACCAAAATGGTAATTCTATGGGGACTAACGTTACATTAGATGTTTCAAATCCAGGAACTTACCAATTGATGATTACTGACAATAGCAATGGTTGTACTTCCGCTGCTTCAACTCAAGTGGATGAAAATTATGTTGCACCAACTGCCGATGCAGGAAATTCTGGTCAATTAGATTGTACTACTCCTTCTGTTACTTTGGATGGTAGTGCTTCTTCTACTGGATCTAACTTTAATTACGAATGGACAGATGCAAATGGTTCATTAGTAGGAAACGGAATAACTATCACGGTATCCGCAGAAGGAACTTATAACTTATTAGTGACCAATTCTACCAACGGATGTACTGCGACAAGTCAAGTGTCTGTTGTGGCGAGTAATGATTTCCCAAATGTTACGATAAGCGGTTCAAGCGAATTAAATTGTGCTATTCAAACGGTAACGCTAGATGGAAATGGTTCATCTTCAGGTACTAATTTTGAATACCAATGGATAGATAATAATGGATCTCAAATAGGTTCAAATATAACTGTTGATGTAGGCAATGCTGGAACATACAGTCTAATTGTAACCAATACAGATAATGGATGTTCTGCATCTTCCAACTATATTCTAAATGAAGATAGCAACGCTCCTACTGCAGCAGCAAATGCAACTGCACCAATAGATTGTTCTAATTCTTCAACTGTGATTGATGGAGCAGGTTCTTCAACTGGAACTAATTTCTCCTACGAATGGCAAAATGCAACGGGTACTGTTTTAGGCACAGGTCTTACTGTAGAAGTGAGCCAACCAGGTATTTATACATTAGTAGTTTTCAACGCAGCCAATGGATGTAGTAATTCTGTCAATGCAGAAGTGATTGCCGCAGCTGATCTTCCTGTTGCAAATGCAGGTAATGGAGGTACTTTAAATTGTAATACAACTTCTTTGATTTTGGATGGAAGTGCTTCTTCTACTGGATCTAACTTTAATTACGAATGGACAACTTCTAATGGTTCGATCATTAATGGAGGAACTACACTTAATCCAAATGTAAATGCTGGAGGAACTTATCAGTTAACAGTTTTCAACAATGATAATGGTTGTTCTTCCTCTTCAGAAGTAGTTGTAGCTGAAACTCCTGTTATAGCTATCGCATTAGAAAATTCTAACAATGTGAATTGTTTTGGAAATAATAATGGAGCTGCTTCTATTGAAGTTTCTGGTGGAAATGGAACTTACACTTACGAATGGTCTAACGGTGGAAGTCAAGCTTCAATTGAAGATCTTACCGCAGGAACCTACAACGTAATTGTTACGGATCAAGATAATTGTACTGCAACTTATAGTGTTGAGATCGACCAACCATTAGAACTTTCTAGTAATGCTTCTACTTCTAATGAATCTTCTTATCAAGGAAATAATGGTTCAGCAACTGCTAATCCTTCTGGAGGAGCAAGTGGATATTCTTATGCTTGGAGTAATGGTTCAACTGACGCAACAATTTCAAATTTAGCACCAGGAACTTATACTGTTGTCATTACTGACGCCAATGGATGTACGACGGAAGAAACAGTTACCATTGAAGAATTTATTTGTACAATTGCCTCTGACGTTTCTTCAATCAATGTAAGTTGTAATGGAGCAAATGATGGACAAGCAACAGCCTCTTTGACTCAAGGGTCAGGAACTCCAACCTTTGAATGGAGCAATGGTGCTACGACAAGTTCTGTTGCCAATCTTGGAGCAGGAACATTTACCGTAATTGTTACTGACGGAAATAACTGTCCAAGTATGCAAGAAATAACGATTACAGAACCTGCACCAATTATGACTTCGGTGATTGATGTCGTAAATGTGGTTTGTGCAAATGCAACTGATGGATCTGCAACAGTAGATGCTTTAGGTGGTATTGGAACATTAACTTATCAATGGTCAACGGGTGCTATAACCGCAACTGCAACTGGCCTAAGTGCTGGGACTTATACGGCAACAGTTACAGATGGAAACTTCTGTTCAACAACAACTTCTGTTGAAATTACGGCTAGTGATAATGTTATGCCACAAGCGATTTCTCAAGACGTAACTATTTCACTTGATGTAAATGGTATGGCTGATCTTTCACCTGCCTTGGTAGATAATGGAAGTACTGACAACTGTAATATTTCAAATATTGATTTGGATAAAACACAATTTGACTGTTCTAACTTAGGAACAAACGAAGTAATGTTGACCGTAACTGATGGAGCTGGAAACACTAATTCAACTATGGCGACAATTACAGTTATTGACGAAATTGCACCAACGATAGCTTGTATTGGAAATGTCGTTTCAAATAGTTGTAATGGCGTTACTTATAATTTACCAACCGCTAATGATAATTGTGGAACTCCAGCATTGGAATTGATAAGTGGATTGGCAAGTGGGGAAATTTTCCCAGAAGGAACAACTGAGATTATGTACAAAGTGACTGATGCTTCTGGAAATGAAGCAACTTGTTCATTTACGGTTACAGTTGAAAATACTTTAGATATCGAAACATTGGATGAAGTAATGCCTTCCTGTAATGGTGATGCGAATGGATCACTTGCTGCCTTGATCGGAGGTGGAACGGCTGGCTACACTTACTTATGGAGTGATGGTCAAACAACTGAAACTGCAATAGATCTTACTGCAGGGTCATACACTTTGGTCGTAACAGATGCAACTGGTTGTCAATTAGAAACAACTGCAACGCTTGCAGAACCTGATGTATTAAGTGCTGATTATGACATTTCTGCACCAGCTTGTTTTGGAGCAGTTAATGGAACAATTACAGCCTTAGTCGATGGAGGAACAGCAGGTTATTCTTTCCTTTGGAGTGATGGACAAACAACTCAAACTGCCACTAACTTAGAAGCAGATGAATATACCGTTGTAATTACAGATGCAAATGGTTGTGAATTAATGAGTTCAGAAATCATCGTGGATCAACCTGATGAATTAATCTTGACACTTGATAATGTAACCAATTCAGCGACGATGACTTCTAATGATGGAAGTGCTAGTGTAACGATCGAAGGTGGCGTTGGTGGATATACGTATGCATGGGAATTGAATGGAAATATTATTTCCACAGATGAAGATTTGACCAATGCAGCTCCTGGTGACTACTTGTTGACCGTTACTGATGCCAATGGTTGTGTGGTTGTTTCTAGTGTAATTACTATCGAAGCGACTACTAGTGTGCTTGATCCAAGTTTGGATAAACACATTACCATGATGCCAAATCCAACAGACGGAATGTTCTTGATCAATCTAGAATTACCTCAAGTGAGTGAAGTGCAAGTTCGCATTTATGACATCACAGGTAAAGAAATTTTGACGAGTCCAAAACAAAGT
>CALJOK010000058.1 GCA_937981555.1 uncultured Saprospiraceae bacterium | reverse complement strand
TTTCGATTTAGACAAGCAGGACGCTTAAAGTGATTTGGTGTTCTTTTTTTTTGAAAAAGGAAAAGGAGAACTTATTTTTAAGTTTTAGTTTTTCACTTTTACCTTTCGTTTTTCGTTTCTTTTCCTCCTTTTTATTTCCCTTTAGACATGGCGATGCCACAGCATCTTTTTGATGCAGTAAAAAAATTACACTTTTGTAATTGTATTGTTTTTTTGTTGGGCAGAACGGAAGCTATTAATAGGTGGTGACTTATTTTTCGCTTTTTTGTATGTTGCTTCCCAACTATAAATTCCGATCAGTATCCCTTTTTCACAGCAAGGACAGCGATTTACTCTTTCTCCAAACAATCGTTCCAACGCTTTTTCTTTGCGTTCTTTTCGTGTCAACAGTTGCCTTAGTTTTTCTCCTAAAGCTAATCTGGCTAGCTGTAAAGATTTCGATTTGCTCGCATTTGACATCAATCCATATTGCCTCACTTTCCTAAATCCATATGGTAAAATGTGCCAACAAAATCTTCGTAAAAATTCCGTGCCTGCCAAAGTCATCAACTTTTTCTTTGCACCATCTTTGTAATCCTTGTACTGGAAAATTACGTTTCCATCTTCAATATTTTTGATGCGATGATTCGTTAACGCAACTCGATGTGAATAACACGCCAAATAATTTACCACATGTTTGACTCCTGCAAATGGCTTCTTGGTGTAGACTACCCATTCTTTTTTGTAGAGCACATCTTTCCATTTTTTGTAGTTTTTTCCCATCGGAAAATTAGAAGGCAATGGCAGTTCCCCTCTCTCGATCGCCGACTTGAGTTGGGCAAGAAAGTACCCTTTGTAAACTTTGTTCATCCCTGTAACCGGGAAGAGAAAATTCCCTTCCCGTTTCCCGTTACTGCGTTTTGGAAATTGCCAAGTTGCTGCTTTGGTCAAGCCGCCATTCGGAACAATGCAATGTACGTGAGGATGCAACATCAACGTTTGCGACCAAGTATGCAAGACCATTGTTGCCGCCGTTTTTGCACCCAACCATTTTGGGTCTTGGGCAAAAGTTTTGAGCGTTTGCCATGCGGCTTGAAACAATAAATCATACATAAATTTGGGTTGATGCAAACATAGTTCGTTCAGCTCATGCGGCAACGTAAATACCACATGAAAATAAGCGATCGGCAGCAACATATCTTCTTGTTGCACGATCCACATTTCCTTTTTTACGCCTTGGCATTTTGGACAATGTCGATTGCGACAACTATTGTAACTGATGCGTAAATGCCCGCAATCATTACATTCGTCAATATGTCCACCCAATTCTGCGGTGCGACATCGTTGCAAGGCACTCAAGGTTTTGCGATGATGAACCAACATTTTTGTTGGATCCATTTGTGGCAAAAATTGTCGAATCACATCTGCCACTTCATCCTGCCCACGCATTACTGATCGAGTAAATAATCCAAGATCGAAAGCGTTTTTCCTTCGGGCAGATTAGCGTATTTTAAATAATGTAAAGTCGTTAGCGCTAGCGTTATATTTTTATGACCCAACAACTTTTGGAGATGAAACAACGAGCCTCCGCAGTTCAAATAATGCACCGCATAAGTGTGGCGCAAGGTGTGTGGGGAAATCCGTTTTTTGATGCCCGAGCGTTTGACTATCTGTCGGACGATGTGTTGTACGCCTCTCAAACTCAACGGTTTTTCCTTTTCTTTGTAACTTTCTAACAAGGTATTTACGGGAACTCCTCCACGAGCTTTGCAATAGCTATTGAGAATTGTGCGAAGTTGTAAACCATAGTGAACCACTCTAGTTTGTTTACCTTTGGAATTTCGAATCGTGATCATTCGATGGTGCTTGTCAAAATCACTTGGTCGCAACCAAATTAATTCTCGGACTCGGATTCCTGTATCATAAAGTAGATTCAAAATAAGTAGTTGTCGCATATCTCGACAGCAGCGACGAAGGATTTTTAGTTCTTCGAAATTGAGAATTTCGGTATCGTATTTTTGAATACGAGGGTTAGGAATTTTGACTACCAAGTCGAGTCGATGGACAACGAATCGAAAATAATACTTCAGTCCGCAGACTCTAAAATTGATGGTGGAAGAACTATAGTTTTTCTCATCACGCTGATGTACTAAGTAGGCTTTGATTTCATCGACGGTGCAATTTTCGGGAAGTCTTTGAAAGTGGAGAATCAGATCACGGACGCCTCTGATATAATTTTGTCGAGTGGCAAATGCATTATTTTTGAGCGACATCTCATTATCCATTTTTTGCAAGGCTGCATCAAAAATGGAATTACTTGTGGGAGGAAAGCTTTTTTTTCATTAGATTAGTGTTTAAATAATTTGCAATATTGCTCTTACTAAGATGCAGCTTTTTTGGCTGCGACGGAGGAGCTTTGTTCAACAAAGTGCAAAACGGCTAGTGTCGCTAAACGCGCCATCATCGTTTGCACAAACCGTTAGGCATAACAAGAAAAAAAAGAAAAGAAGCATCATGAATAAAAAAGTACTTTTAATATTTCTGGTAATTGCTTCTTGTCAGACAAAGAAAGAAAATAATTCAAATCAAGTAGTTGAAAAAGACGTCATAGAAACCGATACAGAAAATCAAGAAATTATTTTTCTCGATTGCGAAATCAAAGACACATTAATCACCGTTGGAGACTTTGAATATCGAATAGAAAAAGACGACAAAAAAAACTATGAAATAAGTTGGGGTGACAAAGAATCTAAAAGAAAGTATCCTGCAAAATTTTCTTGTTGGGAAACAAAAGAACAAGGTCTTTGCAATTTCACTCCAAAGATAGATTTGATGACAGAAAATGAAATTATTTTAAGGGTAACAACATCTACCCCAAGTGCGGGGAATTGTTCTCCGATAGAATATAAAATGATTTATTTGCCAAGAGATGAAAAAGAAAAATCTTTTGAGATTGAATATTATTTGAAGACAGAAAATAACTATATTGTTTATTCAAACAGTTTTGATACAATTTCTATAATGAATTTAGAAACAAAGAAAAATCAATCATTTGAATTAAATCCAAAACCGTATTTTGAATTCAAAACAATTGATAATTCGTTAGATTCAATCCAAGTTGAAAATAAAAAATTAAAGTTCAAATATTTAATTGGAACTCATGAAGATTATGGGTACACAAAAAGAGAAATGAAATTAAAAAAATAAAATATTTCAACCTTCTATGAAAAATATAATTAAGTTTTTATCTCTGGCTGCTTTTCTTTTTATTATTAGTTGTAATGGAAATAACAACAACAATATCAAACAAGTAGATGACTATTCCGGAAAAATTGACAGCCTAATCCAAACCACCAAACCAAGAAAATTTAATGGTGTAATACTTATTACTCAAAATGGTAAAACAAAATACTCAAAGGCTCAAGGTTATTCAAATTTTGAAGATAGAACCCCAATCAATATAAATGACAATTTTAGAATCCAATCGAACAGTAAACAAGTTACCGCAGTATTAATTTTAAAAGAGATTGAAAAAGGGAATGTTGACTTAAAAAAAACAATTAGAGAATATCTACCCAATTTCAAACAGACTTGGGCAGATTCCGTAACTGTTCACCAATTGCTTAATATGTCTTCTGGAATCGTTGGTCTTGATAAGGCATTGATTTTTGAACCAGGAACAGCTTACAAATATAGCAATCCAGCATATGGTTTATTAGGAACTATAATCGAAAAAGTTTCAGGTAATAAATATATTGATTTAGCGAATAACTTGTTCAAAGAGTTATCGATGAATAATACTTTTTGTTATGAATTTGGTACCAAGCAAAGTAATCTTATTAATGGATATTTAAATACAAAGGATGGATATACGCTGGTAGATTTTTACTCACGAGGAATAACACCTGAGGGATGGTTGGATTTTATTCCCGCAGGAGGAATTATTTCAAACGCAAAGGACTTAAATACTTGGGACACAAAACTTCACAATGGAAAAATCTTAACAGAAGATAACTATGAACTAATGATTAATTACAATATTACGGGACAACATGCTGCCTTTGGTGTTGAACAAATTGGTTATGGATACGGAGTCAGAGTTGACGACAACAAGTCTTCGAAAATTATAGGACATGCAGGGAAAGGAATTGGATTTGCCAATATAAAATTTTATGTACCGGAAAAAAAATTGCATGTCATTGTTTTAGAGAATGTATATGATGAAGATGCTAGTGTTGTGTACCATTTTGAAAAAGAAATACTAGAATTAGTAATGAACAACAGCCTTGGAAAATAAAACGACCGCCAACAATGCATCCATTCTCCGCTGGCGATTGCCTAGCATTGACAAAATCTCTGGTTTCTATTGATAGAAGGCAGCGCCTTTTGGAATGCTAGATACTACCTCGGTGAGGTATTGGAAGCGAGTGGTCCTAGCGGGTGTATATAGGGATGTTCCATACAAGCAGGAAATTAAAAACATTCTTTACAAAAAATAAAAACATTCTTTACAAAACATAAAAACATGAAAAAAGCAACAACTTTTATCACATTTTTCATTTTCTCTGTTTCACTCTTTTCTCAAGATATGGATTATAGAGCATATATCTATATAGAAGATAATGCAGGAAGAAGAGATACTGCTATAATTGGATATAACGACGAATTTTCTACAATGGATATAGATTCAAGTTTTGGAGAAGAGGATATTTTTGGAGCCCCTTATGATAGTTTGGATATCAGAAGCATAAGAAGAGATTCGATAAATTTTAATTGTTTTAGAGAATACTATCTTAATCCTGCTGCGCCAAATATTTACTTTTCAAATAATGTGGATACAAAAATAGATATTAGACCTTATTGGGGGGCGGGGGATATATATCATGAAAGTTTTGAAATTTTAATTAATGGTTATGATTATCCCATCTCAGTAAATATTGAAAACGAATCATTCTTCTCTCCTTTGTATCTCTCAGGAGTTTTTTATTTATTAGATGCAGATTGTAATATATTAGATGTTACTGATATTGTAGATTTTGGATTGTTTACTAATGATAACAATTCACCTCATACATTATTTTTTAAATATGAACCTACCGTTAATACTAATGAAATAATTGGACAACAATATTCTTGGACTCTTTTTCCAAATCCAGCCTACGATAAATTAGAAATTGAAAGTAAGTTGTCATTTGATGGACAATTTGAATTGATCAATTTCAATGGGCAAATAATAAAATCCTTCGATGCAGTTACGGACACAAAGAATATTTCAATTGACATCGGAGATATAAATAAAGGAGTTTATCTTATTAGATACATCAATAAAAACGGAGATAAAACCTTAGCGAAAAAGTTTGTTAAATTGTAAGAGGAAGTACACTTTTTATGTTCCTATTAGCGAGAAGGATCCGCGTCATAAAGAATAAAAAATCAAAAAAGAATCAAGCCAAAGAATGAAGGGATTTATACTAATATTTGCAATTCTACTTCAGCCTACTTGCTCCAATCAAGAACAATCAAAACCTTCGCAAGCCAAAGAATCATCGCAAGAAAATAAAAAGGATACATCATTAAAATTGAAATTCACAACGGGTGTTTGTTCAATTTTTGAAGATAGTAAAGGAAATTATTGGATTGGTAGTTACGAAGAAGGAGTTTGTGAGCATTCTTGAAGATTCAAAAGGTAGGCTATGGATAGGGAATAATGGAATTGGTGTATTACTAAAAGATAACGGCACAACAATTAATTTTTCTGAAAAGAACAACTTAATTCATCCAACAAGTTCAAGAAGAGGGGATAAGTCTCAAGCAGGTACGCTGGAACACGTTTTTGCAATTGAAGAAGATGGTGATGGAGATATTTGGTTTGGAGATAGAGATACAGGGGTTTGGAAATATGATGGTAATACTATTAAAAATTATACAAAAGAATTAGGACTACCTAATTATTTCGTTCACACTATTTACAAAGATAATAAGGATGAATTGTGGTTTGTGCAGACTGATGGAAATGTATTTAAGTTCAATGGGGAAATATTTGAGAAACAATTTTAGAAAAGAATAGGAACGCAAAATAATGCATACCCGTCAGCCGCCGACTATACCTTTCCGAGATAGAACCAGCGAGAAAAGATATTTTTCTAAATCAATAATCACTTTTTTTTCTTTTAAGAAAAGATTATCATTACAAAAAAAATAAAATATGAAAAACTTAAAACTATTTATTCTAATCTTCATTTTTCCCTTCCAACTCTTTTCTCAATTCAGTTCAGAAAATCCAATTGTGGTTCAGAAAACCATTGAAAATTATCAATCCATAGATATGGATAGTGATGGAGACAAGGATATACTTTCTTATCATAACTCCTCTGCTGACTTTCCATTAGGTTGGTATGAGAATATAGGGCAAGGGGTGTTTGGGGAGTTTAGAAGTTTTGACCCAAGCAATACGACCGTTTATATTTTTCATATGGAAATTGCTGATATAGATGGCGATGGAATAGATGATATGGTTTATGGCGGGTCAAAAGTTTTTTGGAAAAAGGGATTAGGCAACAAAGAGTTTGGCGAAGAATTTCAAATAGCTGATGATGCTCAGTATGGGAGGAAAATAATTGTTAGAGATTTTGATAATGATCTAGATATTGATGTTTTCTATTTCAATGATGATGAAGCACATTTACTATTGAATGATGGTAATGGAGATTTTATTAATCAGACGGTCATTGCGGACCCATTAAATTCTAGTAATATTCTTGCTGGCGATTTGGACAATGATGGAGATATTGATCTGATCAAATCCCAAAGTAATGTTTTAGGATGGTATCAAAATAATGGTAATAACTTCGACACGTTTGTAGAAATATATACTAATCAAAGCAATGCATATTTCACTTATATAGAGGACCTAAATCAGGATGGAAGTTTAGATATTCTTTCTATGGACATTGCTTCAGGATTGGGTTTCCGCTGGTTTAAAAATGAAGATGGATTAGGAAGTTTCTCTGCTCCAATAATTGTTGGGTTAGGTACGACTGGCAAATTATTATCTATTTCCGATTATGATGGAGATTCAGATTTAGATATCCTTTATGATACTAATACTGGAGATGATGTGGCTTGGATTGAAAACCTAGGAGACTTCGAAACCTTCAATCCTTTCGTTACAGTTCTTAATGGAAATTTAGATGTAATAGATACCAAAGCTATTGCTGATGATATAGATGGAGATGGATTAATTGATATAATATCTAGGTTTAATAGTTCTTCTATTTATTGGTACAAAAAGGAACCAGGACTTGGAGGATATGGATCGGAAAATATTATTCAAAATTATGTGCAGGCGAATTTTCTTTCCACAGGAGATATTGATGGGGACGGAGATGTGGATATTGTGGCAAGTAGTAGTTATGGTAATTTATTTTGGTTTAGAAATTTGGATGGATTAGGCACGTTTGATGGTGGTCAAAAAATCCCAAGTAATTCTTCCTATGCTGGGGAAACTCATGTGGCAGATGTTGATGGAGATGGAGATAATGATTTGTTTGTAAAGTGGAGTGGTGGTGGACAGTTTTGGCATGAAAACTTAGATGGGAATGGTGATTTTGGAGATGCGATAATAATAGGTGCAGCAGGTCTTACTAATAATCAAATCTATTTAGATTTTGATTCGGATGGTGACACAGATATTCTCTATGAGGAACCTGGTAGTAATATTATGAAATGGCAAGAAAATGAAAATGGTCAATTTACTAGTTTAACAATCGTTGGTTCAACTGACAATAGTATTTATTATTTCTTTTATGAAGATCTAGATAATGATTTAGACAATGATATTATTTTATATCTAAGTCCAAGTAATGGTGATCCTCATTTTGTGGGGTGGTCTGAAAACCTCAACAATGTATTCCAGTCAATTGTCCCAATTAATGAACTTAGTGATGAACAAAAACTATTGGCAGTTGCAGATATGGACACCGATGGATTAAAAGATTTAGTATTTTATAAATCTACTGAAAAAAGTATTTATTATAGAAAACAAATCGCAGGAGGTTTGACATTTGAGACAGAAGAATTGATCGCTGATTTTTCTGCAGGTGGAGCAACTAATGGAAAAAGATTATATTATGTAGATGACATGGATGCTGATGGAGATTTGGATGTTGTCGCAGGAACCGCAATTCCTGGAGAAGTATTTTATGTGCGAAATGATATAGATTCATTTGCGATGCCAGTTATGATTGGTTCCCCTGCATTCGGTTCAAATAACGAGGTGATTACCTCCGCTAATATTAATAATAATGGAGGAAGAGATATAATAGTAGGTTCGTTATTTGGGAGTCAATTAGTCTGGTATGACAATATTGCTAATAGTCTTCAAGCAAAAGGAACTACATTTTATGATACGAATGAGAATGGAATTTTTGATAGTGATGAATATGGTTTGCATCAACAAAAAGTTACAGTTCAACCTAATTCAGTTGCGACTTGGTCGAATGATATCGGCAATTATAATTTTTCTTTAGCAATTGGTAATTATAATCTGACTTGTGAAACTTCTGCTCCAGATACTTGGGCATTTACTACGGCTGCCAATGTAGCGGTGGATATTATCGATGCATCTGTTGTTCATAATTTTGGTTTAACAGCTTTGTCAGATATTTATGAGACTGAAATAGATTTGAGTTCCGCTCCAACTCGTTGTGGTTTTACCGTTCCGTTTTGGATACATTATAATAATACTGGAAACAAAATTGCTAATGGAACAATCACTCTTAATTTAGATAGTTTGACGACCTATGTAAGTGCTAGTCCTTTGCCAAATATAATAACAGATAGTACTTTAATTTGGAATGTCGAAAATTTAATTCCGACTTATTCCAATCAAATAGATTTGGAATTAGAGATAGCTAGAGTAGACTTTATTGGAGATACCATCGCACTCCAAAATGTAATTGACTTGCAAGATTTAGCTGGAAATAATGTTTATTCTGATACCACCAATTTCTTCTCAGAAATTAATTGTGCTTATGATCCAAATGATAAATTAGTAGAACCGAGCTATTCTATTAATTTTGAAAATTATGCTTTGTTTGGAGAAACCTTAGAGTATACGATTCGATTTCAAAACACAGGAACAGATACTGCCTTTACAATTAGATTAGAAGATCAACTTGATGCAAATTTAGATTTGACAACATTTGAAGTAGTTGCCGCTAGTCATACTTATGAAGTTTATATTACAGAAACAGGATTGGTTAATTTTCATTTTAATAATATTTTATTGCCAGATGTAAATACGAATGAATTGCTTAGTCATGGGTTTGTGAAATATAGAATTGAGCCAATAGTTGGTCTTCCTGAAAATACCGTTATCGAAAATTTCGCAGATATTTATTTTGATTTTAATCCTCCAATAATTACTAATACCGTTTCAAATATTTTGGTACAAGAATTACCAACTAGCCTTGAAGAAGATTTATGGATCCCAAAATTGGATTATAAAGTAATTCCAAATCCTTTTCAGGATTACTTTACACTTGAATTTGAAGATCAGTTGGAAGATGATTTACAATTAGTCATAAGTGATATGCTTGGAAGAGTTTTATTTCAAAAAGTAATTAGTAAAGGATCTTATCAAACACAAATAAAAACGGATCATTTGATTGCTGGAATATATTATTTGGAATTGAGAAATGATCAATCAATTGTTAGTGTTCGAAAGTTGATTAAACAATGATCAATTAAAATAAACAGAACAATCAATGAATGCACTTCCAAGCATATTTATAAAAAATTAAAATCACGAAAAAAGATACTACAAAGCAACCTTTTTGAAGTTTCTTGCACCAAATTAGCTAACGAACAATTTAACTAATTAATCAAGAAAAAAATGAAATTCAAAACAGTTACAATTTTAATGATTGCAATCTTGCAAGTAATAGTAAACGTTGCAATAGCACAAACACTCACACAATTTGGTCCTGACGGCTTTGTCCGAATAGAAGAAGGTTCTGGTGGATTCTTTGCAGATCTTGATGCCGGAGATCGATTTAGTAGAGATCATGATGTAGCAGGAGATATTAATGGCGATGGAATTCTTGACTTGGTAATCGGAGCTCGATCTGATGATGATGGAGAAACAGATGCTGGTGCAGTCTACATTGTTTTTATGAATACTGATGGAACAGTTCAATCCAATCAAAAAATATCAATGCTTGAAGGCGACTTTAATGAAACCTTAAATGGAAGTAATTTCTTTGGCTATGGTGTTGCAGGCATCGGAGATTATGATGGAGATGATATTCCAGATATTGCAGTTTCTGCGCCAGCTTCAACGAATAGAGCACTATATATCATTCATCTCAATAATGATGGAACCGTAAAGAATTATGTGAAACATTCCGATATCATCGCACAAGGATTATCTGCAATCGGTGATTTAAATAATGATGGTAGAATTGATTTAGTCGCATGTGATCCTAATTCAGATGTAGGTGGAATGAACAGAGGAGCCATCAATATTTTATTTTTAGATGATGCATCCCAGATTGCGAATACTGTAACCATCAATTCTACCTCAGGAGGCTTTGGAATAGGCTTGGAAAATAACGATATGTTTGGTGGTAGGGAAGTTGCCATGCTTGGGGATATAGACAATGATGGGACGGAGGAGATGGCGGTTGGTGCATTTATGTCAGATGGAGGAAAGGGAGCAGTTTGGATACTTTCCCTTGATCCGACTACTTATAATGTGGTCTCTAAATTAAAAATAACAGAAGGACTCAATGGGTTTAACGACACCTTGATCGTCGATGTAAATCCTAATGGAACATCAGGTGCTCAATTTGGACATGCGATGTGTGCGCCTGGTGATTTGAATGGAGATGGTATTCCTGATTTGATTACGGGAGCTAATCAGCAAGGTCTAGGGGATGCTTACATTCTGTATATGAATAGTGATAAAACGGTAAAGACATATACTAAAATAGACGAAATAGAAGGTGGTTTTAATTTAGATTTTGATACTGGCGATCAAGAACGTTTTTCCCGGTCAATGTCTTTTGTTGGTGATTTAAGAGGTGATGGTTCGATTGCTGTAAATGTTGGCGGTGGAGTAGGAGTGGGAGGTACGGGAACCTTATATTTATTGTTTTTCAAACCTTGTGGTTTTGCTCAGGAGCCAGGCCTTAATCATTGGAATGGAGGAAATACTTTATTTACAAATTGGAGTCATAGTATGCAAATGTTGACAAGTGATTCATTGACTTTTGAACAATGTACTTTTAAAGCATTTGAAACGGATGCTGCATATATGACCTATAATTATAACGATGGAAGATGTATCTGTAAGGACTCGACTGCGGTTTTGACTACAAGTACAGAGTTGAGTACTGCTTATTCTAATGAATGTTTTAGTGGCTTTATTTCAACAAATACCAATGAAATAAATGTTGAACAATCGGTTACTATTTATCCCAATCCAACAGATTCGGAGATTATACTTAGCACTTCCGAGACCTCATTTTCTGAAGAGGATGAAATTATAATTTACAATTTAAGAGGCGAGTTACTTTATTCTTCGAAAATAAATAATCAACAAACCAGTCTTAATTTGTCAAATTATCCAAGTGGAGTATATCTTGTACGTTCGAATATTAATGGTGTTTACAAAAACTTTAAAATAGTAAAAGAATAAAAAAAAATCGCAAGATTAGTTGCGATTTAGATAATTAGAAAAATTTATAAAATATGAGTTACTCCAGATTTTGATTTCACAAAAGTTTAGGGTAACTCATATTTTAATTTTACTATTCGTGCATTGGAGTTTTAGACCCTGCAATTTTTTTATCAAAATTTCTAAAATCAACCTCCTTCGTTTTTCTCATATATTCCCAAGTTCGCCCAGGCCAATTGTTAGGCAAATTTCCATTTTTGGAAATATACCAACTCTTTTCTACGGTCAGCCAAATCATTTTTTTTAATCGTACTTGGATGGCATCATGGTAATTTATCATCACCTCGTTTTTGACTTCAAGAGATGTCGTTTCGTTTTTTTCTATCGATTCCAGACATTGAACAATGTAATTGGCTTGTGCTTCAATCATCAAAATAATCGAATTATGTCCCAAGTTTGTATTTGGTCCATACATCAAAAAGAGATTAGGGAAATTACTTACTGTCATCCCTAAATAGTTTATCGGCCCATCTTTCCAAAATTCTTTTATCGAAATCCCCTTTTTTCCAACGACTTCAAGTCCCATGAGAAATGGTTGTGTTTTAAAACCTGTGCTATAAATAACTATATCTAAATCATGTTTGTTTCCATCCTTAGTTTGAATGCCTTTTGAGCAAAATTCTTGAATTGGATTGGTGACCACATCTACATTTTCTTGATTCAAGGCATAATAATATTCATCTGAAAAGAGTACCCGTTTTGCACCTAATGGAAATTTGGGAATCAATTCCTTACGAAGTTTTAAATCCTTAATTTCTTGGGAAATGTATCGTTTGGATTGCCATTGGAAGAAGTTGCGAAGTAGGCTATATCCTTTGTTCATTAATAAAAAAAGCGCACCAGCCATCAACCAAATTTTCAAACGATACATCTTTAATAAGAATGGAAATCGTTTAACGAGATTCTTTTCCCAGTTTCGATACAGTCGATCTTGTTTTGGTAAAATCCAATTTGCCGAGCGTTGAAAGACAATAACTCTTTTAGCTGACTTTCTAATTTCTGGAATAAACTGAATCGCGCTGGCTGCATTTCCAATCACTCCAACCGTTTTTCCCTTTAATGAAATTTTATGATTCCAACGAGCAGAATGAAAATTTTCTCCTTCAAAATTTTCTTTATTGGTAAAGTTTGGAAAAGAAGGAAAATGCAATTGTCCTACGGCAGGAATAAACGTTTTACTTTGGAAATTACTTCCATCTTTCGTTTTTATTTTCCATAAGGAATTTTGCTCTTGCCAATGTGCCGAAGTCAATTCTTTTTGGAAATGAATATGTGGACCCAATTCATATTTCTCGACACACATTTTTAAATAAGCTAAAATTTGTGGTTGATGTGACCATTTATATTCCCAGTCAGGATAAGGTTCAAAGGAAAAGCTATACAGCGCTGAAGGAACATCGCACTCCGCTCCAGGATAAGTATTCTCTCTCCACGTTCCACCGATTTCATCAGCCTTTTCCAAAATGATAAAATTGTGAATCCCTTTTTGCTTGAGTTGGATACCCATGCAAATTCCAGAGAAACCCGTGCCGATGATGATTGAAGTGTACATTTTTTAATAATTAATATTGAATTAAGAGAATGTAAGGATGAGCGGGAGTGAAAAATGATTTCAGTTTGATTATTGCTTCATGATCTTAAAAACGGTTTCTTGATTATAAGCAGTTAGTTTAAAAAGATAAACGCCAACTGGGAAATTTTGCAGATCAATAGTCCAAGTTTCATCTGCAAGAATTCCATCTTCTTTTTTAAAAGAATAGCGGTTGCTCCCGGCCATATCTATTACCTCAATTTGAATATTTTCAGAGCTAGCAAGACTGATGTTTTTAACATTTAAAATATCAGCTATTGGACTTGGAGAAAAAGATAGACTATGTTCAATAGAAAAAAGATTAAATTCATCACCATAGTTTTTCAAAGTTGCCAGATCAGAATAGTCAAGAGATTTAATTCCTGGAGCAATATTTCCTTTAATAACTTCGTCTTCAATTTTCAGATAACTAAGTTTGCAAATAATGAGATGATGGTGACTATAATCTGATGAACTAAGCGTTGATAACGCTAGAATATATTCGTCGCCTTTTTTTAACGATTGTGGCGGATAACCACAAACTGATAGGCCTACAGTTATAGTACTTTGTGATGTATTTCCAAAAATAATTTGATTGACTCGAACTTTGACTTCTTCTTTGGTTCTGGCAGTAATTGTTCCTCTTACAATTAAATCAGCATAAATATCTCCATCACAGTTGACGATTCCTTCACAGAAAGTGGGAGCTTCAATGCAAGAGCATGCAAAAGTGGATTGCTGAAAAAAAGGAAAAGAGAGTAGGAATAGTAATGTGAAATTTTTCATTAGCGATATTTTTAGGATAGACTTATTCGTCTAATTTCTTTTACCTTATTTTTTCAATAAATTTTCACTTAAGATTCTACTTTCCGAAAGTTGGAGAATTAAAGTTTTATTCCCCTGTCCATATCGGTTTTCTCTTTTCCCTAAAAGCAGCAATTCCTTCCCGTCCATCTTTTGACGCCACCGTTTTTTGCAACATCTCCATCAAATATTTATGTTTTGATTCCGAATTTTGAATCGCATCCAAAGACTCCAAACCAAGTCGAATAGCAGAAGGAGAATTTTCACTCAAGTCAGCAATCAAGCCATCAATAATAGTATCTATATTTTCAGAAGTCGCTAAATGAGTTACTAAACCAAAATCCATCGCATCCTTCACCGGCAAATTATATCCTCGGATACACCAATCCACGACCTTTCTTTTAGGCATCACTTGTAGTAAAATAGCCATGACTTGAAATGGATACAAACCTCTTTTAACTTCGGGCAAACCTAATTTTACATTTTCATTCGCTACTACATAAGTACTTCCTGCTAGAAAGAAAAACCCGCCAGCATAAACGTCACCTTCAGTCTTTGCGATAACAGGCTTATGTACTTGGTTAAAAAGATCACCTAGCAAAACTTCCTTTTCGGCTTTAGGAATCGTTGATTCAAATTCACCAAGGATACCCATAAAAGCTTTTAAGTCAGCACCTGCACAAAATACATTTCCTTCGGCAGCAATTACAATTGTCCAAATATGTTTGGACATTTTCGCATATTGTAAAGCGAACGCCAACTCGTCAATCATCTTTGGATGAATAGCATTTTTCTTTTTTGCTCGATCCAAGGTGATGGTTAAGGTATGTTCATTTTCTTGTATTTTAATGAAAGCGTAAGTTTCCTTAAGTGGATTTGAAAAGAGATTTTTGTTAAAATATTCCATAGTTTAAGTTGTAATTTTCATTAATAAAAAACCAGCTTCTACATTGCTTCCTTCCGTTGCGTAGATTTCTTCCACGACTCCTTCTTCTTCTGCAGAAATAGTATTTTCCATTTTCATCGAAGAGATGATGAGCAGGGGAGTGCCTTGCTCAACTTTCTGATTCTCTTCTACGAGCACGGAAATAATTTGTGAAGGCATCGGAGCTTCATAACCACCCTTTATTTTTTCCTTTTCTTTTTTGGGAAAACGATCAGCTTGTATCAATTTGATATTTCCAATTGAAGATGACTGAACATGAAATTCGTTTTCAAATTTTAGGACAGAAAAATCTTTCTGAATTCCATCGATTTCAATTCGGATCTTTTCATGATCAAAATTGGCTAAACGAGTTGTAATGGTTTTTTCACCGAAGAAAAATTCAAATTTATTTTTGAAAAAGCGATAATTGATTTCAACTTCTTTTTCTCCAAAAATATATTTTTCAATATTGGGTTGGTAAAAACTATTTCGCCAACCTGAAGGAATGTTTTTAAGAATGGTTCTGCTTTCTTCCCGGTTTTTCCAATCAAAAATAGTAGCAGCAATGGCCGCTTCGTGCAAGTCGTTCTCTTCCAAATTATCTACTTTATCAAGCTGCATTTTTTGCTCAATAAAATGTGTATCATAATTTCCTTTTCTAAAATCGTCGTTCGCTAAAACGCTGGATAAAAATGCTTGGTTAGTTGTAATTCCTTGACAAATTAAATGCTGTAAAACATAAGCTAATTTATCATGTGCCGCTTCTCGATTTTTTTCCCAAACAATTATTTTTGCAATCATCGGATCATAAAAAACGGAAACTTCTGAGCCAGATTGAACGGCTGTTTCTATTCTCAGACCTTCGATATTGGGAATTTTAAATTGATGAATCTTACCAGTAACTGGCGTGAAGTTATTGGCAGGATCTTCCGCATAAAGTCTTGCTTCAATCGCATAGCCATTTCCAGTAATTTCATTTTGTGAAATAGTCAATGGTATTCCACTAGCCGACTCAATTTGCATTTTTACTAAATCTAAACCTGTAATTTCTTCTGTCACAGGATGCTCAACCTGTAATCGAGTATTGACTTCAAGAAAGAAAAAATCACCAGTCTTATCATCATAAATAAATTCGACTGTTCCTGCATTATCATAGTTGAGTGCCTTGGCAGCAAGGACTGCAGCTTGTCCCATGTTACTTCTTAAGTCTTCGGTCATGATAGGCGAAGGACTTTCTTCGATCACTTTTTGGTAGCGTCTCTGGATGGTACATTCGCGTTCGAGCAAGTGAATTAAGTTGCCATGTTGATCTCCAAAGATTTGGAATTCGATATGACGTCCTGAGGAAATATACTTTTCAATAATTAATTCATCATCACCAAATGAATTTTTTGCCTCTCGTTTTGCGGCATGAATAGCTTCCAATATTTCATCAGCTCGGGTTACAATTCTCATTCCTTTTCCTCCTCCTCCAGCAGTTGCTTTGAGTAAAAGGGGGAATCCAATTTTTAATGCTTCTGCTTGCAAAGTTACTTCGGACTGATCATCTCCTTTATAACCAGGAATGACTGGAACGCCATTTTCTTCCATGATTTTTTTAGCATTAGATTTAGATCCCATGGCATCAATTGCAGATGGATTTGGCCCAATGAAAATGATGTTTTCTTCTTTGCATTTTTTGGCGAAAAATGAGTTTTCTGATAAAAAACCATAGCCCGGATGAATGGCATCTGCTTTGGTTTTTTTAGCAGCTTCGATAATTTTTTCTTGAACAAGATAGGACTCGTTCGGTGAACTCTCTCCAATGAAAATTGCTAAATCTGCTTGTGCAACAAAAGGTGCATTTCGATCTGCTTCCGAAAAAACAGCGATGCTGGTGATTCCCATTTTTTGACAAGTGCGAATAATTCGGGAAGCAATTTCGCCTCGGTTGGCGATGAGTATTCTTTTTATTTTTTTCATTTATTAGTACGAATTTCTTGACTCGTTTATGATGATATTTTTTGAGTTTTGCGAATTTGGAAATTCGCTTGACGGATGACGACTTGGAAAGTCGTTTTACGTTAGTGCCGCCAGATTCCAAAATTTTTAGCTCCTTTGATTTTTTGATTGTATAAAACGGCTAAACAAAATCCTAAATAATTTCTTGTCTCTCTTGGATCGATGACACCATCGTCCCACATTTCAGAAGTGGAATGCCAAACCGAAGATTTAGATTCTGCTTCCATCATCATCATTCCTTTAATCATTTTTCCTTGCTCTTCATCGTAAGGAATTCCTTTTGATTTGGCGGAAGCGCGCTGGACGATTTCCATTACACCTGCGATCTGTTCGGAACCCATCACGCCAATTTTTGAGTTGGGGAATGCGAATAAAAAATTAGGATCATACGACCTTCCATTCATACCATAGTTGCCTGCTCCATATGATGAGCCAGTCATCAAAGTGATCGAGGGGACTTTACTATTGGAAACTGCGTTGATTAATTTTGCGCCATTTTTGATGATACCACCTTCTTCATATTTTTTTCCGACCATATAGCCTGTCGTATTTTGTAAAAAAAGAAGTGGGATGTTTTTCTGATTGGAGAGTTGAATAAACTGAGCAGCTTTGTTTGCCGACTCTGAGAAAATAACTCCATTATTTCCTAAAATCCCAATTGGATATCCATGTATTTTTGTCCAACCACAAATCATAGTCGTTCCATATTCAGACTTAAATTCTGAAAATTCTGAGCCATCAGTAATTCGCATGATAAGTTCACGAACATCAAAAGGCGTTTTGATATTTGCAGGCACGAGACCTAATATCTCTTCTGAATCAAAAAGTGGTTCCTTGATTTTTTCAGTCGGAACAAAGTGTGGTTTTGTGGCTGGAATAAATTCCATGATCTCTCTGGCTATTCGAATAGCATCCAATTCATCTTCCGCCAAATAATCTGAAACACCTGAAATCCGACTATGCATTTCAGCTCCACCTAATTCTTCATCTGTGGATTCCTCATTTGTTGCCATCTTTACTAACGGTGGTCCGGCAAGAAAAACTTTGGCGGCTTTTTTTTGAAAAATAGCATAATCTGACATACCTGGAATATAAGCACCTCCTGCAGTCGCATTTCCAAAAACCATAGAAATGGTTTGAATCCCTGAAGCGGAACGCCTAGTAATTTCTCTAAAACTTTCTCCACCATAATTAAAAATCGTCGCTTGGTCAGGTAAGTTAGCACCGCCACTTTCGACTAAATTGATGGTCGGTAATTTGCATTCGCGAGTAATATCACCAACGCGTAATCCTTTAAATACGGTGGTTTGGTCAACTGAACCTCCTTTTCGAGTTCCTACATTGGAATTAATCATGCATAATTTTCCAGAGACAATTCCGATACCTGAAACGTTGGTTCCTCCTGCTCCAAAGCCTCCTTTTTTTTCTAAACCAGCAAGGGGAAGTAATTCTAAGAATGGACTGTCTTTGTCTAAAAGTAATTCGATTCGTTCTCTAGCTAAAAATTTTCCACGCTTTCTAGCCCGTTGGATAGAATTTTCTTTTCCTTCAAACCGACTCGTTTCGAGATGTTTGTGAAGCAAGTCGATGAGCTTTTTCATTTCAATGACATTGTCTTTGAATGCTTGGCTGGAGGGATTGATTGTTGAATTTAATGCTCGCATTTTTTTGTGGTAGCGGTACTCTCCCGAGTCCCGAATTATTGAAATAGGTGTTTGCCCCTTGATAGTTTTGACACGGGACTCGGAGAGTCCCGCTACTTAGAAAGAAATATAATTGTTGATGTCAAATTGAAATGCTTCTCCAATTTGATTAAAATAATCTTCTCCAAAATATTTTTTAAATGCTTTAATTCCTTTCGGTGTAAAATGAGGAAGGAGCAAACTCCAAATTACTTTTTCCCCATCTTCATTTTTGGAGGTGTTTCTTACAATGTTTTGGGCAGACCAATAAAAGGAAAGAACCCAAGTTATTACTGCAACATTATTATAAATGCCAGGGAAAGGTTCGGACTTCATATTTCCCAATTGGATGGAAAATGCAATGGCAGCTTTATTATCCAATATGGTTTGTTCCGTCATTTCCTTAAACTTCTTATTGACGAAAGGCAATTTCAACACTTGGGAATCTCTAAATATAAAGGAGTATGTTTTTTGAAATTTAAAATATAACTGAACTTCATTGTGCAAGTTTTCGAAAGAAGGAAGTGATCTAGATTTTTTTCGTTGTACTTCCATTTTTTCTAACATGTCTTCCACAATTGCTTTAAGAAGTACATTTTTATCTTTAAAATGGTAGGTTAAATTTCCACGTGAAATACCTAAGGTTTGAGCGATTTCAAATAAGGTGACTGTTCCAAAACTTGATTTATTGAAACTGGTGATGCCTTGTTTGATGATTTTTAATTTGGTACTCATGGATGTTTTTAGAAATTAATTATAGTCGTAAATATATAAAAATTAGTCGCTAGTGACTAATTTTTATTTCAATTTTTTAAATAAAATAAATTTGATAGGCTAGGGAACATATTTTTAAAAAAAATGTTATACGTATTTGGAGGGTTTTTAAGATTAATCGGAGAAATAATCATACTCTTTGAAACCTTTGAACGTCTATTTTGGATTTTTAGCCGACATTCTAACCAAATAATCGTTTTATGTGATGACAATCACACCCTTTTACTTGTTAAGTATACATCTTTGCATTTAGAAATAACCAAATAATAACGTTTCAATTTTAGATTTGAAATTTTCAATTGAATTGGGAAATTTTGAAGGATAGTTTTTCTTACTTGAGAATAATTAAATTTTAATAAAATGATAGAATTTATTAGTCAACCTTGGCATTGGTCTATTTCGGGAGCTATGCTTTTCTTAGTCATGTTGTTGCTTATTTACCTAGGGCAAAAATTTGGAGTGTCTTCCTCTTTTCAAGCCATGTGTTCAATTGGTGGAGCAGGAAAACGATTTGAATATTTTAATTATGATTGGAAAAAGCATGATTGGTTATTAGTTTTTGTTTTAGGAAGTATCATTGGTGGAGTTATTGCTTCGACTTTTTTGGCAAGTCCTGAGCCTGTTCAAATTTCAACAGCAACGATAAATGACTTATCTGCTTTAGGAATTACTTACCCCAAAACGAGTATTGAAGGTGCGGGATTTTTACCAATTGATGTTTTTAATTTTGAAGCATTGAAAACTTTGAAAGGATTAATTTTAATTGTGGGAGGTGGATTCTTAATTGGATTTGGAACTAGATATGGTGGTGGATGTACTTCAGGACATGCGATAACTGGTTTGTCGAATTTGCAACTACCTTCCTTAATTGCGGTGGTTGGGTTTTTTATTGGAGGATTGCTGATGACGCATTTATTATTTCCAATTATTTTTTCTTTGTAAAATATTAATAAGAAGAGACATGAAATTATTAAAGTTTTTATTGGTAGGAATATTATTTGGGATAGTGATGACAAAGTCAGAAGCCATCTCATGGTTTCGAATTCAAGAAATGTTTCGATTCCAAAGTTTTCATATGTATGGCATTATAGGAGTGGCCGTTGTGATGGGAGCATTGTTACATTTTTTGATAAAAAAATATGATGTCAAAAATATTTTTGGTGATGTCATCCAAATTAAAGATAAACCTAAAACGTACAAAGCAAGTTTTTTTGGAGGAACTATTTTTGGTCTAGGGTGGGCGATGACTGGAGCTTGTCCAGGGCCACTTTATGTTTTGGTGGGACATGGATATTTGATTATTTTGATTATTATAATGAGTGCGTTGGTCGGAACATTTGTGTATGGAGCATTAAAGAGTAAATTGCCTCATTAAGAATTAGGGGCCTTGAGGTTTTGTAAAAGAAATTATATCTTCGAATTTTTTTACAAGTTAAAACTTCATATTTCATGTTCATCATTTTGCTTAGAATTCTAGTTGTTTTTGGCTTGATCTATCTTGCCATTAAATTATTTACTTGGGTTCCACAACTTTTATCAAGTACGAAAGGCTGTCCTAATTGTGAAGGAAAAGGTTATTGGTATGGTGTTAGGGATCGAGAAGAATGTAAGCAATGTAATGGATCGGGTAGGGTTCCTAAATAAAATAATTTATAGAATTGAAAATAAAAGTGGTGTTAGTGCTTTAAGCGCTAACACCACTTTTATTTTTTTAATAGCTGTTAAATCTAATTCTTAAACTTAACTTCCACCCTTCGATTTTTCGCTTTTCCTTTCTCCGTATCATTACTTTCGATAGGTTTTGTTTCTCCTTCTCCAAGCGCCGAAATATCAGCAGATGGAATTCCTTTCTCAATTAAATACTTTCTAACAGCATCTGCACGTTTTTGTGAAAGTTGGAGATTATATTTATTTTCGCCAACATTATCAGTATGGCCAAATAATTCGATTTTAAAATTATTGGTTTTTATTAAAGCAAAAACTCTATTCAACTCCGCATATGATTCCTTTTTAAGAATGGCTTTATCTGTATCAAAAAAGATGTTTTCCAACGTTAAATTCACTCCCTTTTCAGTCAACTCAGCAACGGTGAAAAGTTTTAGGTTTTCATTAATCTCCACTCTTTTATTATTACTCAAATCAAGATTATTGGAAATTGGAAAATAATCTTCCTTTTTGATGTAGTAACTATATTTTCGATTGTCTGGTAAAACCGCGAAGAATTCTCCAGTTTTTGGATTGCTTTTTAGCTCACTAACAACCTTTCCAGTTTCTAAATCTTCAATAATAATTTCTGCATCAATTGGCAAGCCATAGGAATCTTTTAACGTTCCAGAAATAGTTGAAACAGCTAATGGCCTCATTTTCTGTGGTAATTCTACTTGATAAATATCTTCATTCTTAGATGTATCAGAGGCAAAACTAAAATAGGCTGTTGCACCATCTGTACTCACCTTGTAACCCCAATCATTATTAGGTGTGTTTATTTCTCGACCTAAATTTACAGGCGTACTCCAATTAGTCCAAGTTTCATCCAAGCGAGTCGTTTTAAACACATCCATCTGTCCAAAACCACCATGACCAGTTGAACTAAAATATAATGTTTTCATGTCTGGATGTAAAAATGGAGAGCGATCCAAAAATGGTGTATTGATCTGTTGCCCCAAATTAATTACATCTTGCCATTTACCTTCCTCATTCTTTAAGGCAACATAAATATCCAAATTACCGTCTTTTGTAAAACCAACAATATCCTTGCGGGAGGAAGCATATAACAATGCTTTTCCGTCACTTGATAATGTAGCATCCGCTTGCCATGCAGTACTGTTGACAGAGCGAGGTAAAAATTCAAGTTCCGACCAACCTTCAAAAGTTTGGTTACTAAAACATAATTGTCCATTTTGAAACATCATTATTTGAGTACCATCTACCGAAATAGCTTCCGGTGCTTCGCTCGCTGAAACAGTATTAATTCCCCGCATTAACTTTGCAGGTGTCCATTGATTATTTTCTTTTTGGGAAATAAAAATATCTTCTTTACCTAAGTTGTCAGGTCGATATTTTGCACAGAAGAAAAGTGTTTTTCCATCGGCAGAAATGACGGGAGCATATTCGCTTCCTGCTGAATTTATAGCATCCAATCTTGTTAATCGAACATTTTGACTTGGTGCATTTAATGCATCAAAAAGTTGATGGTAGAGGTTGGATTCTTCAAAGTAAGATTTATATTTTTTCATGGTCAATTTTGCATTGGACCAATTTTTATTTTTTAAGTCATCAGAAATAATTTTTAGCAATGCTTGAAAAGCTGCTCGATGTGGTGCGGCGTCTTTGATAAATTGTGAAAATTCCTCATTCTGTTTTTTATCAAACGTTCGATCTTTTAAATCTTCAAATCTGTTAGCCAAAGCCAAATCATTTTCAATTCGGACAGAGTCCCTAAAAATATCTCCGTATTTAGTTTGAAATTTTTTCAAATTACTGACGCGTAAGTCTTCCGAATACATGGAATAAAGATGAGTGACTAATGTTGCTTTTTTTGAAGTATTGGAACTTAAACTTAAATATTTTTCGAGTACTGGAATCGTAGAATTTTTTCCAATTAGGGAGGCAACTTGTGATTCTATTTTTGGAGCGTAATCACTATTAGGGAAATTCTCCCAAAATGATAACAATGCAATTACATCTTTTGAGTTTTGGATTTTTTGGAAATAATCGGCTTCCTCTTTTTGCAAAACTATATTTAATTTTTCATCCAATTCATCTTGGAAAGGGTATTGAGGATACATTTTTACAAATTCTTTGACGTACTCATCTCCTTTTTCTGCGAGGTAAGTTTCTAAGAATCTTTTCCATAAATCATTCGAAGATTCATGTTCAGGATAGGATAGTAAGAACCAATTAAATTCTGCTAAATTTCCGTTCTTCAAAAATTGTTCAACTAAACGATTTTTAGCAAATTTTAGGTGTAAACTTTTAGGGTTTTCATCTATAAATTCATGATATTTTGCTTTATCGTAAAGGTCATGAATTGCTTGGTATTTTTTAGCTCCAGAATCTCTTATGTAAGGATTTCGATTATGTCTTTTGGCAAAACTATCAAAACTACTCCAGCCATTTTCTTTCATAGAAAGTTCAAAAAATCTTTTTCCTCCTTCTTTAAAAAGTTGTGGAGATTTTGATTTCAATGACTTCTTATATTTTTCTAGAAAAAAATTGAAAGCCTTACTGGTATTGCTTTCTAGGGCATCTTCATAAGCTAATTGATTACGATTTAATTCTATCTCTTTGCGATAAGAAAGTTTGGTTTTTTTATAAAAAGTTAAAAAGTGGTCATAGGATTCAACTGAATTTTCAAGCTTCGCAAAACTGATGGCATCTTCTGTGATTTGGTTTTTTAACCTAGACGACTTGATTTTAAATTGCTTTTTATATTTATCTTTTTTCTTTGATTTGAGTGTTTTATATCCTTTGTTAAATTCTAAAAAATATTCCCAAGCCTTATCCAAGTTTATTACTGAGAATGAACTGTCCGCGTAAATTTTTGCTAGTCCATAATTAGCAAAAACACTCATTGATTTATTATTTAAATCTTGTTCAAATAATGCAATAGCAGATTCGAATTCTTCGTTTTGAAGTTGCTCAAAACCTTCTTCGGTTTGTGAAAAAATTGGAATGGAAAAGATAAGGAAAACAAGAGTAGAAAAGTAAATAGGCGTTTTAAAATTCATTAGAGGTTATTTTTGGTTTTGCTTTTGGTAAAGCTCCCTTCTGAATAAAAATTAGGCAATCTTGTTTTCTATATAGTATGGAGTAAATGCATTTCAAATATATAACAATCTTATTCGATTTTGTATTAAACTGACGGATATTTTGAGATTTAAATTATTATTCGGTTTCTTGAGTCTTGGTTTTTTAAAATAAAAATATTTTGATGAATATTGAAAAGAGATGGTTTGATTTGACAATATTATTTTTTGTAATTGTATTGTTAAAAAGTTGTAGTTCTCCTCATTCTGTAGAAAAAAATCTTCCAAAAAAAAATAGTTTAACTCCTTTCGAACAAGCTTTGACAGATGAATTTACCTATACTGTCGAAGAACAATTTCAATTGAAAAACGCTCCTACAGGCATGGCGGTTGCAATTGTAAAAGATGGAAAAATTTTAATGCAAAAAGGTTTTGGCCTTAAAAAGGCAGGGGAGAGGGATTCAATTAATCAACATACTGTATTTCGAATTGCTTCTTTGTCCAAAGGATTTGCTGCTGTTTTAGCTGCTCAAATTGTGGCCGAAAAGAAACTCAGATGGAATTCAAAGGTCAAAGACTATATTCCAAATTTCCAATTAATAGAAGATTCTGCTACCCAAGTTTTAAATCTAAAACATGTGTTAAGTCATTCTACCGGATTGCCACGACACACTTATGGAAACTTGATCGAAGCAGGTCAATCTATGGAGCAAATGATTCCTAGATTAAAAGAAGTCCCTTTGATTGCAGCACCAGGTCGGGTGATGGCTTATCAAAATTTAGCTTACAGTTTGGTACAGCCGATGTTGGAACAATCCACTAATATGACTTATGATTCTCTAATAAAACAATACATTTACAAACCCTTAAAAATGAATGATGCGTCAATTGATTATGAAAGTTTGATTCAAGAAGATAATATCGCGTTACCTCATAGTTCCAGAAATAGTCGTCCAATGGAACAGCAGGATGACTACTTTTCGGTGCTGCCTGCCGCGGGCGTAAATGCAAGTATTTCGGATATGGCTATTTGGGTAAATGCACTTTTAGGTCATTACCCAGAAGTATTTTCTAAAGAATCTTTAAAGCCTATTTATAAACGAAATAATCGTTTGCCAAAAAATAATCCTTGGTCTCGAAATTGGGATGGAGTGTCTACTGTAGGTTATGCGATGGGTTGGCGAACGATAAATTATAAAGATCAAAAATTAATTTATCATGGAGGTTATTTGAACGGCTATCGAACAGAAATGGCTTTTTGCTTGGAAGAAGATATTGGAATTGTGGTTTTGTCTAATTCTTTTTCTAGATTTTTGATGCAAAGTGTTCCAACGTTTTTTGATATTTACAATCAACAGAAAATGGAAATAGATTCTATATCGACAAATTTGCCGGAAAATTAATTTTGTGGTAATTATTTTTTTATCTTCCGCTTTTATTTGAAAAACCTTTATCAAAATAATAATACAAAAATGGAAAAGTCAACAGTAGGAGGAACGTCTCCAATTCGATGTACATTAGAAGCAGGAAAAAAATATGCTTACTGCACTTGTGGCAAATCTGAAGGTCAACCTTGGTGCAATGGTGCACATAAAGGCAGTTCTTTTACGCCAATGGTTTTTACACAAGAAGCTGAAAAAACGGCAGGAATTTGCACTTGTAAGATGACATCGAATCCTCCGTTTTGTGATGGATCACATAAAAGTTTAGCAGAATAAAAACTGCAGAATTTATTTTGAAAAAAGCTATTACAATTTATTGTAATAGCTTTTTTTATTTTGAAATACGATAACCACAACGGAGTTTGAAATAAATATTATTGATAGCAGTTTGGGCTTCCAAATCTTTATTTCTTAAATTATTGAAAGCATAAGAATTCCATCCAAACTGAGGAGAGAAAATTACATTTTTGGTAAACCTCCAATTAAAACCTCCACCAATATTATAGCCAGCTAAACCTCCAAGTTTCCTTTCGTTTATTTTAGGTTCATCAATTGAAAAAATAAAAGGAGAAATAGGGGAGTCGGGAACATATTTTTCCCCAATGATTCTTAAAGAATATCTTTGGAAATAACCTATTCCAAAATAAAATTTAAAC
Organism: uncultured Saprospiraceae bacterium; assembly: GCA_937981555.1. Classification (GTDB taxonomy): domain Bacteria; phylum Bacteroidota; class Bacteroidia; order Chitinophagales; family Saprospiraceae; genus CAJQQY01. Next base: position 15,418 of record CALJOK010000058.1, on the reverse strand, counting down.
CATTTTAATTTAAGATTGCATTTAAGGAATAATTCAGCCGTAATCGCATCTTCTCTGATTTGATCTTTAGTAGGAGAAGTCGCAAAATTTCTTTGAGCATACGAAAGTGAGGTAGAGAAAGAAAACCTAGAATTATTTTTGAAGTCAGTATATAATCCAACCTGATTGGAAAAACGATGGTCTTGTCGATAATCAGTTAGGAATTCTGTTCCACAGAGAAAACCAATAATGGTGGTATTTTTCTTTTTACGTTGAGCAAAAAGATTTTGGCAAAAGAAAAGGATCAAAAAAAGAACAATCAAATTACTACAATTAATTTTCATAGAGGGTAGCTGTTTTCTTTTATAAAGTTGGTTTTTAATTTTGAAAAAGATAATTTTGTCCCATCTTAACCAAAAGGTTTTTCTCTAAAATTATTGTATCGCTTCTTCAAAATAAATTAAACAAATTGGATAAATATATCATTGAATTTATAGGAACCTATTTTTTGATGCTGGCTATTTGTTTGTCAGTTATTGGAGGTCTTGGGGATTTTGCTCCTGTCGCTATTGGAATGACCTTGATTGGTGTAATCTACATGGGAGGTCATATATCCAAGGCGCATTATAATCCCGCGGTCACTCTTGCGTTTTTTATTTGTAAAAAAATTGAAAATTCTGATGTTTTAGGTTATCTCATAGCACAATTTGGTGCAGCATTTTTGGCAACATTAACAGCAGGTTATTTGTTAGGTAGTTATGAGTCTTTGCCTGACATTATGATGATGGATTTATCTCCGAAGATTTTCCCATCCTTGCTAGCAGAGTTTTTAGGAACATTTATTCTAGCCTTGGTTATTTTGAATGTGGCGATAGCAAAGGGAACAGCAGGGAATACATTTTATGGAGTTGCCATTGGATTTACAGTAATTGGAATCGCTTATGCTTTTGGTGGAATTTCGGGAGGTGCTTTTAATCCGGCGGTAGCTGTTGGAATTTCAATGGCTGAATTAGTTCGATGGAATGACATTTGGATTTTCTTATTAGCCAATTTTGTAGGAGGAGCCGCGGCAGCTTTTGTTTTTAAAATGACAGCTGAAATTCAGGATTGAGGATGAACTTCATAGACTTCTAGGAGCATATTTTTTTTGAAAAAAAGAACTCAAAGTAATGGATATGATTTCTGTGTAACTATGATGTGAAAAATCACCTAACTTCCTTTTTTCTTAAATTACATTAACTAATAGTTTTTTCGTATTTTTGTGCCAAAATTGAGTAGAAATATTTTATAAAAAAATGATAGAAACTGGTAAAATAATAAATGCACTTTCGACGGTGATTGATCCGATTTCAGGAATGAATTTGATTGAGAAAAGTATGGTGCGTGATTTGACAATCGATGGTAATAATGTACAATTCAAATTAGAATTGACCTCGGTGAATACTCCGAACAAAACTGATTTGAATTTTGCTTGTATCCAAGCAGTTCAAAAAATTTATCCCAATGCTAATGTGCATGTTCACATGATGGGGAAAAATCCAAATATGGAAGCGAAGGAGAATACTTCAAGCGTTCCACAAATTAAAAATATTATTGCAGTTGCCTCTGGAAAAGGAGGAGTAGGGAAATCTACTGTTGCAGTAAATTTAGCTTTGGGTTTGAAGAAGGCTGGGAAAAAAGTTGGATTGATTGATGCGGATTTATATGGACCATCTATGCCAACGATGTTAGGTCTAGTGGGACAAAAACCAAAGATTCAGGATGTCTACGGCAAAGCGAAGATTGTTCCTTTGGAAGCATATGGAATTCCAGTTATGTCGATTGGATTTATTATCGAACCTGAGCAAGCAGTTGTTTTAAGAGGGCCAAGGTTGGCTGCGATTATTAAGCAATTTTTCCAAGATACCATTTGGACGGACTTAGATTATTTGGTGGTTGATTTACCTCCAGGGACAGGTGATGTTCAATTGACTTTGGTACAAACTGTTCCAGTAACTGGAGTGGTTTTAGTGACGACTCCACAGGAAGTTGCAGTAGCAGATGCAGTCAAAGCGATGAATATGTTTTTGTTGCCTTCGGTCAATGTTCCGATTTTAGGAGTTGTAGAAAATATGTCATGGTTTACGCCAAAGGAATTACCTGATAACAAATACTTTATTTTTGGAGAAGGAGGTGGAGATAAAATGGTTAAATTGAGTGAGTCAACTTTGTTAGGAAAAATTCCATTGATTCAAGGAATTCGTGAAGCTGGAGATGCTGGGAAACCAGCTATAATGCAAGAAGATTCTGGTTTACAAGATTACTTTTTAGAGGTGGCTCAAAATACCATTCAACAAGTTAATCTAAGAAATAACCAAAAATCGCCAACGCAAATTGTAGATGTGAAATCTTAGGTTAGTTGAATTTGTTTAGCAAGAAGTTTTAAATTTTTTATTAAAAAATAATAATTATGTCAGTAACTGAAAAGTCTGAACTACTAGAAAGAATTGATGCTGCATTGGAAAGTGTTCGTCCTCATTTAAAAGTAGATGGTGGAAATGTGGAAGTAGTGGGAGTGACGGAAGATATGATGGTTCAAATTAAATGGATGGGCAATTGCGAAAGTTGTAATATGTCCACGATGACTTTACGTGCAGGAATTGAAGAAGCAGTTCGAAGTAAGATTCCTGAAATTAAAGGAGTCGTTGCTATGAATGGTTTAGCTTAAAAACCAGGTATTGAGATAAGGTGAATTGGGTATTGAGAGTTCGATTACATTTTGTTGTCTCAATACCCAATACTAAAAACATCAATACGAATATAAATAATGACTCGACAAGAAATCCTCCAACAAATCCAAACCAAAAAGTCTTATCTCTGTGTCGGTTTGGATTCCGATTTTAGCAGAATTCCTAAACATTTATTAAAGTACGATGATCCTGTTTTTGAATTTAATAAACAGATTATCGACGCTACTAAAGACCTTTGTGTTTCCTATAAACCTAATGTGGCTTTCTATGAAGCTCGTGGAGTTAAAGGCTGGCAGTCTTTGGAAAAAACCATAAAATATATTCCTGAAGAACATTTCACGATTGCAGATGCCAAGCGTGGAGATATTGGAAATACTTCGCGAATGTATGCAAAAGCGTTTTTTGAAGAACTTAATTTTGACTCGGTAACTGTTGCGCCATATATGGGAATTGATTCGGTTCAACCGTTTTTAGAGTTCGAAAATAAATGGGTAATTCTATTAGCATTGACATCGAATAAAGGAAGCAATGATTTTCAGTTTGCATCTCAAGATGGAGAAATGCCTTTGTATGAAAAAGTTATGCGAACTGCCCAAACTTGGGGTACGCCCGAGCAATTAATGTTTGTAGTCGGCGCAACTCATCCTGAAAAATTTGAAGAAATCAGACGAATAGCACCGGATCATTTTTTACTAGTTCCAGGAGTTGGAGCGCAAGGAGGTGATTTGCAAAAACTATCTGAGTATGGTTTGAATGACGTTTGCGGATTATTAGTCAACTCTTCAAGAGGGATTATTTTTGCTAGTGAAGGAGAAGACTTTGCAGAACAAGCGAGAGCTTCAGCTTTAAAATTACAACAAGGAATGGAAGAAATTTTAAATAAAATCTTAGTTTAATAAATACATTCTAATTTAATTCTTTTTAATTAAAACCAAACAAAAATGAAATCTACATTTTTAATTTTGATGACTCTTTTTTCTTTTTCTCTTTTACAAAGCTGTGAAACGGAAAAGAAGCCCGCTGCTTCTACTGATGAGGTGAAAACAGAAAATCTGGAAAATAAAGGCGAAGTCAAAGATGTAACGGATGAAAGTTATATCATTAAAAATAAATCTTTTCAAGGTATTTCAATTGGAGATGATCTTGATGCAGAAGCTACGATGATGACTAAGGTTGTGATGCAAACTGGCGAAGGCGACTTTGTGACTTATGAAATAAAAAATGAAGCTGGCGAAAAATTAGCTTTCGTGATGCCTGATCCTCGAGATCCAAAATTAGTTGGTGACATCACTATCGTTTCTCCAAAAGCGATGACTTCCAAAGGAGTTCGAGTTGGAATGACTTTAGGCGAATTAAAAAAGAAGATTGGAGATTTGACTGTCCATGGTTCTGAAATTGAAAGCCGAACAAGTGTAGCAAAAGATAATATTCGATATAGATTAGATGCGGCTAATAACACCTATGAAGTCGATCAAAGTAAAGTTTCTGACGAGGTAAAAATATTGGAAATTACGATTTATTAATAATCGATTATTTCTAAAAATGGCTGTTAGCATTTAAAGCGCTAACAGCCATTTTATTTTCAAGATACTTATTTTGAAATTATTGTCGATAGTTTAAAGGTGGTTCTCGATCTCCTAGCATCGCTTCATATTTAAAATCTTTTCCTCGTTTTTCAGTCAATTCTTTTTTTGCGGTTTCGCAAAGTTTTGGATTTTTAAATAAATCAATAGCAGTTAAAGTAATCGTTTTGGAAGCCACCATCATCCCTTTTGTACCGATGTCCGTTCCACCCGCTGCAACTGCTTGCCAGCTATGAGCACCAGTTCCAGGAACCCATGTAGCGGAGCGCATTCCAGCTGTCGGAACCATCCAACTAACATCACCAACATCAGTTGATCCACCTTTGCCACGATTAGAAACGGTATAAGGTAAAATTTCTTTAGCATCGCTAGGAGCAAGGCCTTCTCGATTAAAGGTGGCAATGATTTTTTTAGCAAATTCTTCTTCCTCTTTAGTATATTCTACTCCACCTACAGTTTGTAAGTTTTTATACATGACTTCCGAAAGTGTTTCATTTGGCAATAAATTATAGACGCCATGAATTACTTCATATTCCATTTTCGTTTCCGTTCCAATGGCAGCACCTTCCGCTGTTTTTACCAAACGATCAAATAATTTTCGAACCTCTTGCATCTCAGGATGGCGGACATAATAAAAAACTTCAGCATAAGCTGGGACTACATTTGGCGCTTCTCCACCACTTGTTATAACATAATGCATACGTGATTCCATTGGGATGTGTTCTCGCATCATATTGGACATATAATTCATCGCCTCGACTGCGTCTAAGGCAGAACGACCTCGCTGAGGAGAAGATGCAGCATGAGAAGCTTTCCCATAAAATCGAAATTTAGCAGACTTATTAGCAAGCGACGAAGCAGCAGAAGCACCATTCCCACTTCCTGGATGCCAATGCAAAACAGCATCTACATCATCCAATAATCCAGCACGAACCATATAAACTTTCCCTGCGCCACCTTCTTCAGCTGGAGTTCCATACAGTCGGATAGTTCCTTTTGTACCTGTTCTTTTTAACCAATCTTTGACTTCTACGGCAGCAGCTACAGAGCCAGTTCCAAATAAATGATGTCCACAAGCATGACCTGATCCTCCTTTTTCAATTTCTTTTCGTTCTGGTTCAGCAGCTTGGGAAATTCCAGGGAGTGCATCATACTCTGCCAAAATTCCAATGATTGGATGACCACTTCCATACTCTGCTACAAAAGCAGTTGGAATTTCAGCGACTCCAGTTTTAACGGTAAATCCTTCTTTCTCTAAATGTGATTGAAGTAACCCAGAACTTTTGGTTTCCAAATATCCCAATTCTGCAAACTCCCAAATTTTATGAGCCATGTCGCCATACTCTTGAGATCGAGCCTCTAGGTTTTGAATTATTTTTTGAGCTTCTTTGGATGATTTTTTTTGAGAAAAAATAGGAGAGAAGCTTATCAAAAAAATAAAGATCAATGAAATAGTTATTCTTATTTTTTTCATTTTGTTCGATTTTTTATTAAAAATGATAAACTCGAAGATAGTTTTTTTAATAAAAAAAACGGAATCAACTTTTGAAAGTTAACTCCGTTTCTTTTTTATTCTTTGGAAGAAATTTTAATAAAAAACATCTTCAGCTGTTGCTCCAATTTCAAATGGAATGGTCCAAGCAAATTTTCCACCGATTAAAAAATCAATATATTTATTTTCGTCTTTCGCCATTTTATCAAAATCCCATTCTCTTCGACTTTTGGTAAATCCTTGTACTAGTTCCACTCCCAAAATGAAATTGATTTTTCTATTAGCACTTACTTTTTGAATACCAATAAATTCTGTAAATGCTAATCCATTTGACATTCGATCGTATCCAGTCCGATAATCGCCTGTTGTCTGTGGAACTAGTGAGGCAGGGTCTTGTTGAATTCTTATCTTATGTTGCAAGATTCCTATTCCAGCGGTTGCTCGAATTCCGAATAATCGTTTTTCTTTTCTAAATGGAATTAATTTTCCAAAAAGTAAATTGGCATTCCAGCCTCGTTCTGTCAATTTAATATCTGCAACACTTCGATTATTTCCGATCAAATCACCATTTAGATTTCGAAGGGAAGCCAAAACATCTTCTTTAACCCTTGTCCCAAAAAGGTAATCTACTTGAGTTCCAAAAATCCAATTTTCACTAGTCAAATAATCCAAGCCAAGTCCTGCGGCATTATTCCAGCCATATCGATTGGCCATATCACCTTTTGGAGATTGAAAAGAATAAGACAAATTAACCAAGATATAAGTTGGATTATTTGTTTTTTGTGCCTTCTCACTCTGAGCAGCAAGGAATGAATTTCCAAGTAAAAGGAAAATGATTACTAAACTCCAAGCTAATTTTTTAATACTCACGTCAATACTTTTTTTTAAAAAATGGAAAAAAAATTAGTTCATAATTCTAAACGAGAATTAGCTTACAAAAGTAAGTAAAAACCAAACTTAGTTAGGATGTTTACCTTAATTTATTCTATCAAAAGTCAGGTTCGTGATAAAAAAAGCATTGCAAACCATATTGAAAAAATGTCTATTTCATTGGATTAAATTTTATCAAAAATCTTTATTATTTAAGTATATTTGCCTGCATAACGAAAAAAGTAGTCAATATTATAAGATTTCAAACTTTGAAAATGCAACTCTACTTTTAATTTTTCGTTCCAAAACTATTAACATAGTAAAACTTCATGATTTTGAAGTTATTCCGAAGCCCTCCTTTTTTTGAGAAAATTACCAAATGATTTATAATTGATAATGTATTTGAACTACACTATTCTATTTCATTAGTTGAAATTTAAAACTTAAACTCATTCGTAAACATATTTTAACCTTACAGATTTATTAATAATAAAACTACAGTAAATTGAAAAAAGTACTCATCACCGGAGCAGCCGGTTTCTTAGGATCACACTTAAGTGATCGATTTTTGGCAGAAGGATTCCACGTAGTTGGAATGGATAATTTGATTACAGGAAACATGGATAATATTGCTCACCTTTTTAAGGAAAAGCATTTTGAGTTTTATCACCATGATGTTTCTAAGTTTGTTCATATTCCTGGCAATTTAGATTACATCCTGCATTTTGCTTCTCCAGCAAGTCCAATTGATTATTTGAAGATGCCTATCCAAACGATGAAAGTTGGAGCTTTGGGTACTCATAATTTATGTGGTTTAGCTAAAGCTAAAGGAGCAAGATTATTAATCGCTTCTACTTCTGAAGTTTATGGAGATCCATTGGTTCATCCACAAGTGGAAGAATATTGGGGAAATGTAAACCCAGTCGGACCAAGGGGAGTATATGATGAAGCAAAAAGATTTCAAGAAGCAATGACAATGGCTTATCATACATTTCATGGATTAGAAACTCGGATTATTCGAATTTTTAATACTTACGGGCCACGGATGCGAGTAGATGATGGTCGAGTAATGCCAGCATTTTTCTCACAAGCGATTCGAGGAGAAGGTTTAACTATTTTTGGAGATGGAACTCAAACGAGATCATTCTGCTATGTAGATGATTTGGTGGAAGGAATTTATAAATTATTGATGAGTGATTATTCTCAACCTGTGAATATTGGAAATCCTCATGAAATTACGATGACTCAATTTGCAGAGGAAGTTTTAGAAATGGTTGGAAATCCAAAAGCGACTTTGACTCATCATCCACTTCCAACTGATGATCCCAAAAAACGTCGTCCAGATATAACTAAAGCAAAAGAAATTTTAGATTGGGAACCAAAAGTTTCTCGACATGATGGAATGTTAAAGACATACGAATATTTTAAAACTGTAGTTAAAGTAGAAGAATAAAACATCTTAATTTAATTTTGATTTACAAGATGACTTCAATTCACCTTGTGAATAGTTTATATGACACCTGACTAAAAAATAACTTATTATGGCCTTTGAAAAAAACATCTTAGTAACAGGAGGAGCAGGCTTTATCGGCTCTCATGTAATTCGATTATTGATCAATAAATACCCAACTTATCGAATCGTTAATTTAGATTTATTAACCTATGCTGGTAATTTGGAAAACCTAAGTGATATTGATTCTGCTGAAAATTACACTTTTGAAAAAGGTGATATTGTCGATACCGATTTTGTTAATTCTTTATTTGAAAAATATGATTTTGATGGAGTGATTCACTTAGCTGCTGAATCTCATGTTGATCGATCCATTGAAGATCCGATGTCTTTTATCAAAACCAATATTTTGGGAACAGTCAATTTGTTGAATGCTGCTCGAAGTAATTGGAAAGATTTTACTGGCAAAAGATTCTATCATGTTTCTACTGATGAGGTATATGGTTCTTTGGGTGAAACTGGATTCTTTACGGAAGAAACACCTTATGATCCTCGGTCGCCTTATTCATCAAGTAAAGCAAGTTCTGATCATATCGTAAGAGCATATTATCACACTTATGGTTTACCGATTGTGATTTCGAATTGTTCTAACAATTATGGACCGAATCAATTTCCAGAAAAGTTATTGCCCCTTTTTATCAATAATATCAAGCACGAAAAGTCACTTCCAGTTTATGGAGATGGAAAATATACGCGAGATTGGTTGTGGGTAATGGATCATGCAACTGCAATTGATGTCATTTACCATGATGGAAAGAATGGAGAAACGTATAACATCGGCGGAAACAATGAATGGCAAAATATTGATTTGATTCATGTACTTTGCGAAATCGTTGATGATGAGTTAGGTCGGGAAAAAGGTAGTTCTAAAAAATTAATTCACTTCGTAAAAGACCGCCCCGGTCATGATAAACGTTATGCAATAGATGCAACGAAAATCAAGAATGAACTAGGGTGGGAGCCTTCTATTCAATCTGAAGAAGGATTACGATTGACCGTACAATGGTATTTGAAAAATACAGCATGGATGGAAAATGTTACTTCTGGAAATTACCAAAAGTATTATGATAAGATGTACGCAGACCGAGTTTAAATAACGGTTAATGCTTAATGGTGAACGGTTAATTACTAGATGGTAGTTAACCGTTTTCTATTTACTGTCTTTACAAAAAAAAAACGTGTCCAATCTAATTAAAGAGAGGACACGTTTTTTTTATCAATTTAAAATTTACTTCATCGCCGCAATTCCTGGTAATTCTTTTCCTTCCAAAAACTCTAACATCGCACCTCCTCCAGTCGAAACATAACTCACTTTATCCGAGAGTCCCATTTGATTAACCGCTGCTACAGAATCACCACCACCCACAAGTGAGAACGCACCTTTTGAAGTTGCCTTAGCTACTGCCTTAGCAATTGCCATCGTTCCTTTTGCGAAAGGTTTCATTTCAAAAACTCCCATTGGGCCATTCCATAAAATCGTTTTTGATTTTAGGATAACCTCTGTAAATTCTTTTTGCGCCTTTGGTCCGATATCAAGCCCCATCCAACCTTTTTTGATTCGCATAGAATATTTCGTTTCTGTTTTTGCTTTTTCAGAAAATGAATCAGCAATTACAGAGTCTTTGGGCAAATAGATTTTGACCCCTTTCTTTTTTGCTTTTTCTAAAAGCTTAGTTGCTAGTTTTATTTTATCTTGTTCAACTAATGAATTCCCTGTATTACCACCTTTTGCTCGCATAAAAGTATACGCCATTCCACCGCCGACAATAATGTTGTCCGCCAAGTTCATTAATTTTTCTAACAACATAATTTTATCAGAAACTTTTGCACCACCTACAATTGCAGTTACCGGTCGTTCAGGATTATTAAGCAACCGATTCGCGTTTTCAATTTCTTTTTCCATTAAAAAACCAAATGCTTTATTTCCTTTTTTAAAGTGCTTAGCAATCACAGCAGTAGAAGCATGTTCTCTGTGAGCAGTTCCAAAAGCATCGTTGATATAGATATCAGCTAAGGTTGACATTGCTTTAGCAAGCTTAGGATCACCTTTAGTTTCGCCTTTTTCAAACCGAGTATTCTCCATCAATAGAACTTCGCCTGACTTTAAAGCTTTGGCCATTTTAGTGGCTTCTTTACCAACCGTTTCTTTGCAAAATTTAACCTTTATTCTCAATTTTTTATTCAAGTGAGAAACAAGATGTTCCAAGGTGAATTTTTTTACATTGATGCTTCCGTCCTCATTTAATTTCTTTTGAGGTCTTCCAAGATGCGACATCAATATTACTGCACCGCCTGCTTTTAATATATGCTTAATGGTAGGTAAGGCAGATTTGATTCGAGTATCATCTGTGATTTTATATTTAGCATCCAAAGGAACATTGAAGTCCACTCGAACTAATACTTTTTTGTTTTTAAAATCTATATTCATAATCTGTTTTTTAGAGATGATTAAATAGGATAGGAGAGTGCGAAAATAAAAAAACACCGTCAAGAATTCACTTCACGGTGTTTTTATTTTTTATAAAAATAGGTTTAAGCCATTGCTGGTTTCCTAGTTTTTTTGGCAGCTGCTTTCTTTTTTGCAGCTGGTTTTTTCTTTGTAGCTGGTTTCTTTTTTGCAGAAGATAACTTCGCAATTTTAACCGTTAAGTCTGCCAATCGTGCAGAGTAACCAGCTTCATTATCATACCAACTGACTACTTTTACAAAATTACCACCAATTACATTGGTCAATAAACTATCAAAAATAGAAGAGTACTTATTTCCAATAATATCAGAAGAAACAATTGGATCTTCAGTATACTGTAAAATACCTCTCATTTTCCCTTTAGCCATTTTGGCAAAAACAGCATTTACCTCTTGAGCAGTTACGTCTTTTTCCAAAACAACATTTACTTCAACTAATGAACCTGTGATTACAGGAACTCTAAAGGCCATTGCTGATAATTTTCCAGCAACCTCAGGAATAACCAAACCAGTTGCAACTGCAGCTCCAGTAGTAGTAGGAACTATATTAACTGTTGCTGCTCGTGCTCTTCGTAAGTCACTATGCGGAGCATCTTGAATATTTTGGTCAGCTGTAAACCCGTGAGTTGTATTAACTGAACCATATTTGATTCCCCATGTATCATTTAAAGTTTTGATCACAGGAGACAAACAGTTAGTAGTACATGATGCATTAGAGAAGATATTATTTTTAATATCCAAGTTTTGATCATTTACCCCTAGTACGATAGTTTGAATTCCTTCTCCTTTTCCAGGAGCAGAAAGTACTACCTTCTTAGCACCAGCTTCTAAATGCATTCCAGCCTTAGCTTTATCTCGGAAAATACCAGTACATTCCAAAACTACATCAACCTTCAACTTTTTCCATGGAAGCGCAGCAGGATTTCTTTCTGTCAATGACATAATTTTTTTGCCATTGATAGTAATATACTTGTCATCTGCACTTACTTTACCTTTGAATCCGCCTTGAGCAGAATCATACTTAAATAAGTGAGCCAAAGTTTTATTATCAGTTAAGTCGTTGATCGCAACAACTTCAATATCTTTTTTAGCTAAAAGGTTTCTGAGGGTTAATCGTCCAATTCGACCGAATCCATTAATTGCAATTCTTTTTGTCATTTGAGAAAATGTTTTTGATTTAGATTAAAATAGTAAAACGAAAAAAATTCAAATAGGTTTATAATATGTCAAGAGTTTAGTCTATTAGACTATTTACTTAGTGTAAAAGTAACAATAATTATTTTATCAAATACATTTTGAACGAAAAAAATCTATTTTTTGTTTTGGAAAAACCTGAAATGGGCGAATAAAAAGTGCTTTTAAAAAAAAGATTATTTATTTTAAAAAAAAACAATCTAAACTTTGATTTTTTAAAAAACTGAACATATATTTGCATCGCTTTAAGAGAAAAGCTTTTAAAATTGAAATAGAATCCAATCGGACAGTAACGAAATCAAGGCTGAAAATATATATCATAAAAACTTTATGCTATATATTTTTGGCCCCTTCGTCTATCGGTTAGGACGCCAGGTTTTCATCCTGGAAAGAGGGGTTCGATTCCCCTAGGGGCTACTATCAAGAAGCATAAACCCTTGTAACTCAATGAGTTATGAGGGTTTTTTTATTAAGGATACAACATAGGTACAACATTCCAAAACGAACTATCCTTTTCTTTCAATTTCTTCTCTTCCAAATCTGTGACAGAAAATATTCCTTTCTTTTCTTCATTTTTCACTTTTCCAACCAATTGTCAGAAGGTGAGGGGCTGCTTTCACTATAGTACTTCTATTTGCTTTATCATTAATATCAAGTTAAGAATAGAAAGAAGGATAACTTTATTAAGTTAGTTTCTATTTTTTAATGATTGTCTAATCTTATTTTGAATGGTGTTATATTTTAATTTTCGTTAATTTTTCGTCTACCAAAATTAGGGTAATTTTATTTATTTGGACAAATAATTGGTGGAATTATCATGCAGATAAAAAGACTGTTAATCAGTACCGACCATTCCATAAAAGAAATCGCTTATATTAGTGGGTTTAGCGACCCGACCAATTTTTTTAAGTATTTTAAGAAGTTTGCAGGCAGCTCACCAGAAGTGTTTCGCCAAGCACATTAGTCAATCTTTCCCATTTTGACAGTCCTTTGAGACATTCTTACCATTGTTGATATTTTCTCCTCCTATACCTTTGTGGTATTCTATAACCAAATATCTTTCAATGAAACTTTTCAAAAATCAATTTTTTGTTTTTAGGACTTCTATTCTCATTTGCCCCGTTTACTTCTTGTGGTGATGACGATGATGATAACTAAATTATTCCTATCACCTTAGGGTTTAGTGTAACTGTAACTAATATTTTTAGTCAACTGCATTCACAATGAGAGCTGAGCTAGCAATCGAAGGTTTATTCCAAGTACCCACAGGCTCATTAGCAGCAACAGCTAATATTTGTGCTGCTGTTGAATTCCCTGCCTATCTGTTAAATCTATATTGATATTGATCAAAACAGCATCTCTTTCGAAGTAGTAGCTCAATCGGATGACCCTAACTGCGGAATTTTATTTAGAATATTGGAAGCAGATACTTATGATAGGTATTACTTGACTTTCGATAATGCTCAAGAAGTAACAGAATTTAGGTCAAATAATTTTTCGGTAAGTCTCAGACTTGATTCTTATAAAATTTTGGTTGTTGAGATCTATGAAGGCTTTGATCTCAAACCAGGGGCAACATTTACAATCACCTTAAATTAAACAAAATGCGAATCAATTTAAATTCAATTTTCATTCTGGTAATGTCATTGTTCATTACCAGTTGTGCAACGAATCAAAATTCAAAAACAATTATGGACGGAAAAACAATAATGGAAGTCACCACTTTCAACATTAATTCCAATGCAAATCCGATGACTTTTGCCAAAGGAGATGCACAGGTAGAAAGTGACTTTACAAGTAAGCAGCCAGGATTTATCAAACGCCAAAGCGGGGTGGATGATAAAGGGAATTATGTGGTAGTGGTTTATTGGAAAAGTTTAGCTCATGCAACTGCCTCAATGAATAAATTTATGGGCGATGCTTCTGTCGCTGATTATGCCCAAATGATTGATGCCCCGACTATGAAAATGGCGAGGTATGCTATGGATAAATCTTTTAGTGCAGAAGATAGTCGATTTGTTGAGATCATGGCTTTTGACGTAAAATCAGATACAGACATGACTAAGTTTGATGTAACAAATCAAAAAGTGGAAACTGATTTTACGGGTAAGAGAAAAGGTTTTTTACAAAGATTGACAGGTGTTAACGAAGCGGGTAGGCAAGTAGTTGCCGTTTATTGGGCAAACAAAACGCTTTCAGACGCTTCTTTACAACCCTTCATGGAAGCACCAATATCTAAAGAATTCATGCAAGCAATGAACCAAAGCTCTATGAGTATGGGACGTTATAAATTTTTAAACGTGGAATTAACCAACAAAGAAAAAGTAGTAGCACTACTTAACAGTTTTAATACAGGAGATCAAACTCCTATTTCTTACATCAATCCTAATAAATATATCCAACACAATTTGGGTGTTGCCGATGGTTTAGCAGGCTTTGGCGCAGTGATGCAACATGCTCCACCGCAAGGATTCAAAGCAAAAGTTGTCCGTGCATTTCAAGATGGAGATTTTGTTTTTACACATACCGAATATGATTTTTTCGGCCCAAAAATTGGTTTCGATGTTTTTCGATTTGAAGAAGGATTGATAGTAGAACATTGGGATAACTTGATTGAAGTACAGCCCCCTAATCCAAGCGGTAGAACTCAAACAGATGGAGCTAGCGACATAACTGATAAAGAAAAAACAGCATCAAACAAGCAGGTCGTAAAGGATCTTTTGCAAAATGTTTTCATGAAAGGTCAAATGGATAAAATTGCGACCTACATCAATCCAACTAAATACCTACAACATAATCCTAATGTCCCAGATGGCTTAGATGGTTTAGGTAGTGCTATGAAAATGATGGCTGAACAAGGGATGATGATGGAATATAGCAAGATTCATAAAGTATTAGGCGAAGGTAATTTTATTCTTACCCTGAGCGAAGGAAAGCTAGGTAAGGAACCAACTGCCTATTATGATTTATTCAGACTTGAAAATGGACAAATCGTAGAACATTGGGATGTGATTGCACCTATTCCTCCAAAGTCAGAATGGAAGAATGACAATGGTAAATTTTAATTTATAGACATTAGTTTTTTAATAATTTTTATACTCATAAAATTTTAACTAAAATGAAGAAATTTTTTCTAGAAGTATTAATCCTACTACTCGTAACAATAAACATGGTAGGTCAAATACCATCGAACCTTACGACAGATGATTTAGATTTTTACCCAGAAGACATAGTGATAGCTAATAACATAGCTTACGTAAGTGGATTAGGAGATGGGACGGTGAAGATGTTTGATTTGAGTTTAGCCAATCCCACAGGTGAGACATTTGCTGATGCAGAAGCAGGTTACACCCAAGCTTGGGGATTGAAAAGTGATGGGACAAAATTATTGAGCATACTTGATAATGCAGATTTTGCAGGAGGAGCACCAGGTGCTGCTAAGTTAGTAGAGTACGATATAGCAAGCCAAACCAAAACAGGCGAATGGGATTTACCAGCAGGTTCAATCGGACATACAGTATCTATTGTTGATGGAAAATACTATGTAACTGATTTTGGTCAACCAAGAATTTTTGAAGTTGACCCAACAGCAGGA
>CALJOK010000057.1 GCA_937981555.1 uncultured Saprospiraceae bacterium | reverse complement strand
TGTTCCACAATCAGAAGCTGTTGGGTAAGGTAAAATTACTCCACCTTCACATCCATTTGAGTTAGTTGAAATCGTAAGATCTGCTGGACAAGCTAAACTTGGTCCTTCTTCATCTAAGATTTTAACAATTTGTAAGTGCTCTAAAGTTGAGTTATCACACCAGTCAACCAAAATGTATTTTCTCAACATTTTGTATGAACCTTCACAGATATCAATGATTACTGGAGCTCCGTCAAGAGTAATTCCAATATTAGAACATCCAATCTCATCCAATGGATCTGGAATATTTAAATTACAATTAGCATCATAATTTACAATAATATCAGTAGGAAGACCTGCTGCTACATCTGCAAGAGTTGTAGGTGTAATTGAAATGATCTCAGTACAAGAAGTTGTATTTCCTGAACCATCAGTTACAGTCCAAGTACGCTCGATTTGAGCATCTCCTGAACATAATTCACCTGACTCAACATCAGAGTTTGTCAATGTAGCTGGACCACATGGATCAAAGTTTAATAAAGTCCAAGTGTTTGCACCTGCTGGAATTACAGTTACACCTGCTGGTACAGGGAAGTCAATAGTTCCAGAGTTAGCAGCTTTCAAGTGTAATGTTACATCTTGGATACCTGCATCACCTCCACAAAGATCAGTAACAGATAATGTCCATGTCCCTTGAGCGTTTTCTCCATTAAATGCAGAAAGTGGGCTTCTTGGTTGGTATTCTCCTACTGGAGGACAAGTATTATCAAATTCTGTATGCGTTTGTGCCGCTCCATCATCTAATGTTACATCCATATTTTGTCCTGCCAAATTATTACAACCTCCACAAGGAGTAGTTCCACCACCACCTGGGTTGTTTAATAATTCTACTGTTGTTCCATCAGGAGAAGTAACAGAAACTACTAAATCTCCTACCCAAGTATGAGTAGATGAAATAGATACATCTAAGTCTTGTACTGTTGTTCCTGCATCTACAACTAATGTTTCAGTTACAGTATTATTATCAGAAGAAGGTAAAGAAGCAAATGCATAGTCAATTCTTGCATCAAAAGAACTTCCTGCTGCAGTAGGATCTGCGCAAGTAACTTCAATATCAGTACATACCAATTCTGGAATCAATTTATCTTCTACTAAGATATATCCCCAACAAGGTACACCTGCTGGATTAGTAACCATCACTTCGATAGTTTGACCAACATGTGAACCGTCTAACACTAATGGTAAACCTGATCCAGCAAATACTACATCAAAGTTATCATAACATCCGTAGTTATCACCTTCCAAAATTTGGTCAGCTCCTACAGTTGCTTCACAGTTTTCATCTAATGAAACGTGAACTAATGAATTACAAGTAATATCATTTGAAGTAGGTGCAAATTCTACAACTGTTACAGACCAAGTACAAGTAGCTGTGTTACCTGCTATGTCAGTAATTTCATATGTATTTGTAGTTGTTCCGATTGGGAATGCTTCCCCACTTGCGATACCTGCAGTTTGGATTGGCTCAGCAGCAGGTAATTCTGCATTTAAAGCCATCATGTATTGTCCAATTCCTGCTAATCCTGTATTACCAATTGATGTTGGATTTGCAAAAGCTCCAATACAACCAGCAACATAAGAATCTCCACCAGTTGCCATTCCTGCAGTATTAACCGCTGGAATTAATTGGTCATTAGTAGCAACAATCTCCAATACTACAATAGTTCCAGTTGGAATAATTGCCGAAACTGGAATAGATGCAAGCGTTGGAGTAAAGAATGCAAATGTTGGAGTATAATTAAAAGTATTAGTCCCTAATAATGTAAGGTCAGAATAGTTAAAATTAACATTTGTTCCTGGTAATGCTGGAATACTATAAATATTCGCAATTACATCACCTGCAGCAACATTTCCTGCTAATACGATATCTATGCTAGTTACTGATAATTCAGCTGTAGCTCCTAATGCAGGTAAATCATATACTTGCAAATAGCTTATTGAAGTTCCATTTCCACAGTTAAGACCTGTAGTCGCTGATGCTAAAGATATATCATTATTCATTGTAAAAGATACTGACCCTCCTGAAATAGGGCAGTTATCTGTAGCACTTACATCATAACTCAATACTTGATCACAAGCACCTGGATCCAAGTGAATAGTTTGATCACCTGGACAAGCCAATACTGGAGCTTCGTTATCTTCAACAACTACATCTACAGTACAAGTTACATCTGCACCTGTAGCATCTTGAGTTGTGAAAGTTACAGTTGTTGTTCCAACTGGGTATACACCACTTGCATCTTCAGTTCCATTAAAATCATTAGTGATTGTTGGAGCCGCTGCTGGATCTACACCTTCAACCAATACATTATCAAAACCTGCTCCCCATGCGAATGAGTTGTTAAGGTCATCATGTACAAATCTTACTTGTGCAGTTGCTGTAGCATATGGTAAAAAATCAAAAACAGGGCTTCCTGTTCCATCAGTAGTTTGTGCTAAAAGTACATCCCAGTTTGTTCCATCTGAAGTTGCCTCAATTCTAAATTCAGAACCAAGTGCATCAAAACCATAATCAACTGAGAAGTTCAATGAAGACCAAGCTGCTTGAGCAGATAAATCCATCACAGGACTTGTAATAGTACCTACACCATCTGCTGCACTACCTGCATCATCATCAGCTAAACTTGCGATGTTTCCAGCAAAATTAGCGTTATCTACTGCAGCCAATGTATATGTACCTGTAGAAGTACAACCGAATGTAAAGAAGTTACCACCACAAGCTCCTGGGCCAATATTTCCGCCCATATTTCCTGTTGGATCATCTTCAAATAATACAGACCAACCAGTTGGTTCTGCATTTTGAGTAGGTGTATCAAACCCTTCAAAGAATACAGTAGTAACAGAAGAACAAGCTCCAACTAATGCTGGATTAGCAACTGTTACATTTGCTTCACATAGTCCTGCCTCAGAACTTACAGTAAGTACTCCTGTACCACAATCTAAACTACAAGCTTGCGCTGAGATATTAGATTGCCATACTAGTAATACTAGAAATGTGAATAATAAATTTAAGTGAATTTTTTTCATGAGAAATTTTTCTTTTCAATTAATAAAAAAAGAAACCATCTAATAAGTTGGTTTACAGAGTTAATAAATCAAGGATTTCTTGATGTACAGGAGTGACATATGGATTTTTACCAAAAGTTGGCCCATTTGAAAATGAGTTTACTGTGTGATTAAATCGATCAGCTCCTTGCTTAACAGAATCTTCAACTGTTTCACCAGCTGCTATTTGATCCTTTACATAAGTGAATAGAGTGATCTTTTTATCCAGATAAGGACCTTGAGTGGCCTTACTTGCTGGAGCCATAGCAGCAGTTAAATCTGTAGCTTCCTGAATTTCAGCAGTCAATAGAATGGTAGCTTCATCTGAAGTAACATACTGTGCAGAAACACTTTGCAGACCAACCGTTAGAAAAGCAAAAAATAACATTGCTTTTAGAATTGTCTTTTTCATGAGATATCATGTTTTTTTGTAAGTGAAAAATTTAAGTAAAATATATAGATATACATATCCAGTTCTTGACAACTTGGTCAACAACTGGTCAGAATATTTAAGAAAGTGAGTGTAAGAAATTTAACAAATGTACAATCCAATTAGCCTCTTAATTCTCCTAAGAAAATCATGTCTTTAGACATTATTTAGTACAAAAGATAGGTCTCCTATCAATTATAAAAATAATTGTTAAATTCTTAATTAACGGTTTGGGAAAAACTTCTTTAAGTAGAAGTAAACGGTTCTATAGAATAGAATTCTATAGTTTTTGAAATTTTGTTAAAACGGTAAGTGGGTAAGGTGAAGTTTTAGTACGACTTGATAGAAGTGATAATATGTTCTTATGATTAATTTATTTGTAAATATAAAATAAATTCTCTCAAATTCATTACCTAAAAATACGTAAATTTTAAATTTGTTTATTTTTAATATCTTCAATGAAATAATTACATGACAAAGATATATTTTACGAAGATAGAGTTCTTATTCATATTTCTTATCCTTTTCTCAACTAAAAATTGAAAGAAATTAAAAACGTAACATAATCTATTGGTTATCAATTAATTATAAAATATATTTATTTACTAACATTTTGATTCCCTAGGGGCTGCACCTTCCTAGGTTTTCTTTTAATAATCTATCCACATTTAAAAAGCTTTAATTCAAAAATTAAAGCTTTTAGATCACACTCGAAGATCAATACCTTCTTTGCTTTTTTCTCCTAAATATTCTACTATTCAGTAATTTTCAATAGAAACAAAGAGTTGAGCCTCTCCAAATCATATGACCCAAAAAAAGGTCTAAAACAATTCTTGTTCAGTTTTTAAATAACAGCAAGGTTTATTATTAAATTATTTCTAATTTTGCAACATTAATTACTTGCTGATAAATTAATCTCATGAAAAATAATATTCAAATATTTTCCCTTTTCATATTGGGAATTATCCTTTCCTTATTTTTTATTTCCTGCAGTTCAGATTCAAACTCCTCTGAAGACAGCAACTATACAGGATCTCTTTTTTCCTTAAAAAAACCAAGCTCCTCTGGTTTAACATTTGAAAATACACTCAAGCAATCTGGAGAACTCAATGTATTACGGTATAACTACTACTTGAATGGCGGTGGAGTTGCTGTAGGTGATTTTAATAATGATGGGTTACAAGATTTGTATTTTACAGGAAATCAAGTAGCTGATAAATTATATTTAAATAAAGGAAAACTGAAATTTGAAGATATTTCCGAAAGCTCAAAAATTCTTACCGACAAAAATCCAAAACAAAAAACGTGGTCATCAGGAGTTACAACTGTTGATATTAACAATGATGGTTGGTTAGATATTTATGTTTGTAAATCTGGTCCATTTAAAGGTAAAACTGAAAAACAAAATTTCCTTTTTGTCAACAATGGAGATTTGACATTTACAGAGCAAGCTGGTAAATATGGAATTAATGATCCTGGTTTTTCAACTCAAGCTACATTTTTTGATTATGACAAAGATGGCGATTTAGACTTATATGTTTTAAATCATTCTTTTATTTTCAATGCTACTCTAAAAAGTTATACGGAAATGAATTTGGACAAAAAATTTGTCGCAGACGTTTCTGGAAATATGTATAAAAACAATAAAGGTATTTTTTCAAAAGTTACAGATGAGGCTGGATTGCTTCACCATGCTTTTGGTCTTGGAGTAGTTGCTGCAGATTATAACAATGATAGTTGGGTGGATCTTTATGCAACAAGCGATTACGACACTCCTGATTATTTATTTAAAAATAAACGGGGAGGCAAATTTGAAAATGTAATTAATCAGGCCACAAAACATATTTCTTATTATGGAATGGGAGTTGATATTGCAGATATAAATAATGATGGACATCCTGAAATTAGTGTGATGGACATGACTCCTCCTGATCAACTTAGATCTAAAACTTTGATGGCTTCTATGAATCCAAAGAAGTTTTACAATATGCATGACAACTATGGGTTTCAATATCAATACATGATTAATACACTTCAGTTAAATCATGGAAATAATAATTTTAGTGAGATCGCTCAACTAGCAGGGGTGAATAAAACTGATTGGAGTTGGGCTACTCTTTTGGCAGATTTTGATAATGATGGTTTGAAAGATATGTTTATCACAAATGGCTACATGAATGATGTGATGGACAATGATTTTAACAATGCATTGAAAGCTAAGAAAAGAGAATTAAAAGGAAAATTTAATAACCAACAACGAGAGGAATGGTTAAGTAAATTACCTTCTCAAAAATTACAAAACTTCATCTATAAAAATGAAGGCGATTTACATTTTAAAAACACCACGGAAGATTGGGGATTAAGTGAATTGACTTTTTCAAATGGAGCTGCTTACTCTGATTTGGATAACGATGGAGACTTAGATATTATCATCAACAACCTCAACGATCCTGTTTTTTTATATGAAAACCATCAAAACCAAAAAGGAAATAATTACCTCCAAATTCAACTTAAAGGGATCAAAAAAAATCCAATGGGGTTGAATGCTAAAGTGAATATTTATGCTGGAGGGGAAATGCAATATCAAGAGTTAACGCTGACTAGAGGTTACCAATCTGCAGTTGATAATATTTTACATTTTGGCTTAGGACAAAATACAAAAGTGGATAGTGTAGTTGTTATTTGGCTCGATAATTCTAAACAAAGATTGACTGATGTTACTGCTAATCAAAAATTAGTAATAGATCGAAGTCAAGCAAAAGACAAGCATTGGTATCCAAAATCTAAAGGGATTTATTTTGCAGACAACACCAATCAAACCAAGCTTTCACACAAACATCAAGAGAACGTTTATGATGACTTTATTAAAGAGATTTTGTTACCTCATAAAAATTCACAGCATGGCCCATTCATTGCAACAGCTGATGTTAATGGTGATCAATTAGATGATTTTTTCATCGGCGGTGCAGCTAATTCTAGTGGTAACTTATATCTTCAAAATCAAGATGGAACTTTCAAATCTGCAACTACTCAACCTTGGGGATCTGATAAAGCAGCGGAAGATATGGGATGTTTATTTTTTGATTTTGACAAAGATGGTGACCAAGATTTATATGTGGTAAGCGGTGGAAATGAATTTGAACCAAACTCAAAAAATCTTCAAGATCGTCTTTACATCAATCAAGGAAAAGGAAAATTTTCAAAATCTAACAATGCTCTTCCGAGTATGATTGCGAGTGGTTCAACAGTTGTCTCCTCCGACTTTAATGGAGATGGTCAACCTGATCTTTTTGTTGGTGGAAGAATGAAACCAGGAAATTATCCAGTCCCTTCCAATAGCTATATTCTAATTCAGCAAGATGGAAAATTCCTAGATAAAACAGCAGAGTATGCTCCTGAATTATCAAGTATAGGATTGGTTACAGATGCCATTTTAGAAGATGTGGATGGTGACAAAATCGATGACCTAATCGTAGTTGGTGAATGGATGAGTGTACGTATTTTCAAAAACACAAAATCGAATTTGGTGGACATTACTCCTGATAATATAAGTGCTGAAACTGGTTGGTGGAATTCAATTGCCAAAGGTGATTTTGACAATGATGGTGATATAGATTTTGTGGTAGGTAACCTTGGACTAAATTACAAATACAAAGCAAGTAAAGAATCTCCTTTCCATATCTATTCAGGTGACTTTGACAACTCTGGAAATTTGGATATTGTATTGAGTTATGAAGATAAAAAAACAGGGATAGCCTACCCTGTTCGAGGTCGAGAATGTTCATCTCAACAAGTACCTTCCATCCAAGAAAAATTTCCAACTTATAGAAGCTATGCTGTGGCAACTGTTGATGATATTTATGGAGAAGCACTTCAAAACTCTTATCATTTGCAAGCAACAAATTTTGCAACTTGCATTATGATCAACAATGGTTCTGGTCAATTTGAATTAAAAAAATTACCAGCTAATGCTCAGATCTCTTCAACGAATTCTTTTGTTATCGAGGACTTTAATAATGATAAAAATTTGGACATTTTACTAGCTGGAAACTTGTTCGTTTCTGAAGTTGAAACGCCTCGAAATGATGCTGGTGTTGGTCTACTTTTATTAGGGAACGGAGATGCAACTTTCGATCCTCAGTCTGTTGAGCAAAGCGGTTTTTTCTCCAATAAAGACACGAAAGATTTACAATTAATCAATAATCCAAAATTAGGAAAATCCATTTTGGTTTCTAATAATAATGATAATGTGCAGGTATTTAGTATTTTAAAATAAAACATTACAAAGTACTAAATCTAGAAATCCCGAATTTTTAAATTATAAAAATTCGGGATTTTCTTTTTTCAAAAACATGCATTTTCCTCAGAAAATTTTAGTTTTGAAATATGATTGAAAAAATAAAGGAACTCGAAAAAGAATCTCTTCTACTTGAACCTAATGACGAAGACCGGCTTCTTTGGCAAAGAAAAGTGGAACAGTATGCATTTAAGTTTATTGATGATTTATCAAACTCCAAAACTTATATCCCCACAGAAGATGGAGGAAAAGATTTATTAAATTATCCGATCTCTGACCAACCCATTCCGATCGAAGACGCACTAAATATTTTGGAAAAAAATGTCGACAATATTGGGCTTAATCCTGCCTCAGGTGGCCATCTTGGTTATATCCCTGGAGGAGGAATTTTTCCAACTGCACTTGGCGATTATTTAGCAGCGGTGACAAATCGATATGCTGGAATTTACTTCGGAGGACCAGGTGCTGTTCGAATTGAGAACATGTTGATTCGATGGATGTGTTCAGTAATGGGATACCCTGAAACTGCCTCTGGAAATTTAGCATCAGGAGGCTCAATTGGAAATTTAATTGCTATTGTCACAGCGAGAGATTTTAAAAAAATAGAACCTCAAATAATTCCAAAATCGGTCATCTACTTGACTAGTCAAGTTCATCATTGTGTACAAAAAGCAATTAGAATTGCAGGACTCAACCAAGCTCAAACGACATATATTCCTGTCGATGAAAATTTCAAAATGGATTTAAATGCTTTGCGCAAACAAATCCAAAAGGATTTAGCCGATGGCAAAAAACCATTCCTTTTAATTGGTTCAGCGGGGACGACAGATGTTGGCGCAGTTGATCCATTAAATGACTTAGCAGACATTGCTGAAGAATTCAATTTATGATTTCATGTTGATGGTGCTTACGGAGGATTCTTTATGTTGACGGAACAAGGCAGAGAGAAAATGAAAGGAATCGAACGGTCCGATTCTTTAGTTATTGATCCACATAAAGGTTTATTTCTTTCTTATGGTTTAGGAGCTGTGTTAATAAAAAATGTTAAAGCCCAACAGGATGCTCATCAATATCAAGCAAACTATATGCAAGATGCGTTGAATGATACGGCAGAACTTTCTCCTGCAGATTTGTCGCCTGAATTGACCAAACATTTTAGAGGTTTGAGATTATGGTTACCTCTTCAACTTTTTGGACTTGCTCCTTTTAAATCTGCTTTAGATGAAAAATTAATGTTAACTCAGTATTTTTACCATGAAATTCAAAAACTAGGTTGTGAAGTAGGTCCATTTCCAGAGTTGTCAGTAATGATTTATCGCTACGTTCCAAACGAAGGAGATGCCAATGATTTTAATAAAAAATTAATTCAACACGTTCAACACGATGGACGAGTCTTTTTATCCTCGACTACGATTGAAGGAAAATACTGGTTACGAATTGCCATCTTAGCATTCCGAACTCATTTAAAAACTGTTGACTTGTGTCTTCAAGTTTTAAGGGAAGGAATAGAAAAATTAAAACAGCCAAATTAATTTTTTCAAATAAAAAATCACGAATTATAGTTACTCATCGTTTATTATTACAAACATATTTTCAGAAAAAATCAAACAGTACAAAAACATGAGATTCATTTTATTAGTTTTTATAACGCTATCGCTTATATCTTCACAAAATATTTTTGCGCAGGATAATGGAAATCTACCAGACGAAAAAATTTATAAAGTAGTAGAAGAGATGCCTCGTTTTCCTGGTTGCGAAGTAGGTATCATGACACTCGAGGAGAGATACAAATGTGCTGAAAAAAGCATGCTTAGTTTTATTTATTCGACGATTGTCTATCCTGACTCAGCACGCGCACATGGAACAGAAGGAAGAGTTGTCCTTAGTTTTGTCGTGACAAAAAATGGCCAAGTAAGTGATCCAAAAATATTGAAAGATATCGGTGATGGCTGTGGTGAAGAAGCACTCCGTGCGCTTAAATTGATGCAAGAGAGAAATGTAATCTGGAAGCCCGGTATAAAAGATGGACAACAGGTAAGTGTTCAATATACGCTACCTGTGAAATTCAAAATTGAAGAGTACACTCCTCCCCCACCATATACAATTTATCAAAGTGATTCTATTTATTTAGAACTTGAAACTGGCATCGAATTCAAAGGTGGAGAAGATGCTTTAAATATATTTTTAGCAACTGAAACAATATACCCTGCGAGTGGTTTAGACAGCTGCCTAATCGGAAGTTTAAAAAGTGATTTGATTGTTAAGAAAGATGGATCAGTTCAGCTTTTAGAAACAATTGATTATAGTAATTTAGGAACTGATTTTTTATTTGAAGTAATCAAGTTAGTGCCTAAAACTGAAGGTAAATGGAAGCAAGCCACTTACGAAGGAAAACAAGTTACTAGTGTCTATCCTATTAGAGTAGAATTCCGTCCAACTTCAGCTGGTTGCAAAACGAAAGTTAACGAATATGAAGCCAATTTAATTAAGGTGGAAAAAGCTGTTACAATGCATGACGAAGGAAAATCAACAGAAGGAATTGCCATCATGGATCAAGCTATTGAAGATTCGCCAAACAATACGGAGTGGTTATACTTTAGAGGAATCATGCATTTAAATTTAAAGAATAACGACTTAGCATGTGAGGATTTTCAAAAAATCAAAGACATTTTGATATATCCATGGTATGAAAAATGGATTGGTGTGATCTGCTCTTTTTAAACCAACCAACTGATTATCAATGATTTAAATATTAAAAAAGGTGTTAGCGTTTAAAACGCTAACACCTTTAATATTTTAAGATATTGATCTTTTATAATTAAAACGACCAAGCTCGACCTCCTTGAGGAATCTCTGACATCGGAACGTCACCCTGATATCCTCCTGGAATTGGTAAATAATTTAAAACTTCTTCTCCTACTTTTTCAGAAGTAAAAAACCCAAGAAGTGTAATTCCTTTGAGCGCAAAAAAGAAAGGTTCAACTTCATGTTCCTCATCTTTTATTGCCATTGCTGCTTCCCCAATCTTAGTAATTAAGGCATCCATTTCTTCAGGTTTCAATTTTGCAAATGTATTGTTATAAGTAGCTTGCGCAGTCGCTTCAAGATCATCTAAACCTTTTTTAAATGAAGCAATTTCTGCAGGTTCATAAGCACCATCTAACATCTCATCTACAAATCTTTCGACCATCACGTCTTTTGCTCCGACTATGCCTTCTGTAGCTGGTAAAATTCTTTCTGCAGCTTCTCGAAGCGTATTTATTTGAGTATCTGACATAGCCTTGGCTTTCCACATATCAACAGGCGTTTTAGTGTCAGCTTGACAACCACTCATCAATCCAGCAATCGCAGATGCAGATACTGCATAGCCCATTAAAAGGGCTGTATTTTTTATGGCATCTCTACGTTTCATTTTTCTATTTTTTATGTAAAAAACTGATTTTTATTTTTACGTAAATACATTGTTTTATTTTTTTATAAAAAACTCTTAACAATACATTTACAAAAAAAAGCAGTTTAATTTTTTATTAAAATAATAATTCAAATTCGAAAAAATTGCATTGTAATAACGTAAAACGTTTAACAAATTAAAATTACAAATTCTGTTTATTCAATTCTTTAACTGCATGATCCGCAGCTCTAGCTGTCAACGCCATATAAGTTAGTGAAGGATTAACACAAGCAGCTGAAGTCATACAAGCACCATCTGTAACAAAAACATTTTTGGCAGCATGTACTTGGTTAAAACCATTAAGGACAGAAGTCTTTGGATCACGACCCATTCGAGCAGTTCCCATTTCATGAATGCCAAGTCCAGGGTAGCATGGTCTTTCAAATGATTCTACATTTTTAAAACCTGCTGCTTCCAACATTGCCACACCTTGCTCCCGCATATCTTTTCTCATTTCCCATTCATTTTCTTTCCATTCTACATCCATGGTCAAGGTTGGCTGATTCCATTTATCACGCACTTCTTCATTGAGCATTACTTTATTTTCATGATAAGGTAAGCACTCACCGAAAGCATTAATCCCCATTCTCCATGGTCCAGGAGCTAGCATATCAATTTTTAAATCTTTTCCAAAACTCAATTCTTTGACACTTCGAGTCCAATTGGAACGACTTGCACCACCTTGATAACCATATCCTCGAAGGAAATTTTTTCCTTTTGTTTTTTGAGTTCCTAAGTTTCTAAATCGAGGAATGTAAATACCATTAGGACGACGACCTTTATAATATTTATCATTAAAACCATCAATCTCTCCACTTGCTCCAGTTTGGAAATGGTGATCCATTACATTGTGCCCCAGCTCACCACTATCATTTCCAAATCCATTTTCAAATCGCTTTGATTTTGAATTCATCATAATAAAAGTAGAACCCAAAGCTGAAGCATTTAAGAAAATCACTTTTGCGAAATACTCATATGTTTCATTCGTTTCTGCGTCAATGACTCTCACTCCAGTTGCTTTTCCCGTTTTCTCATCATAAATAATAGTATTTACAATCGAAAATGGACGTAAAGTCATATTTCCCGTTTTTACAGCTGCTGGCAAAGTCGAAGCATTACTAGAAAAATATCCACCATATGGACACCCTCTCATACATCTATTTCGAAACTGACAACCTCCTCGACCATTATGAGTTTGAGTTGTAATATGAGCCGTTCGCCCAATTGTCAAAATTCGATCATCAAAGTTTTTTGCAATTCTTTCTCGCACATGTTTTTCTACTGCATTCAATTCCATTGGAGGCAAAAATTGTCCATCAGGCAAATGAGGTAAACCTTCTTTTTGCCCGCTGATCCCTGCATATTTTTCTACGTAATCATACCAAGACGCAACATCTTTATATCGTATCGGCCAATCTACTGCATTGCCATCTCTTTTATTTGCTTCAAAATCCAAGTCACTCCATCGATAACTTTGACGTCCCCAAACGATAGATCGACCTCCGACATGATACCCACGCATCCAATCAAATCGTTTCACTTCGGTGTATGGATTATCGACATCATCGACAAACCAATGCTTCCTAGAAGGAGTAGTGGTATATCCAGTTCTGCTTTGTTTACCTTGTCTTTCTCTTTCCTTTTCGGTGATTTTATTTCGGTTAGGAAGATCCCAATCATCTTGGTACATGGTTGGATAATCTTTGACGTGCTCTACATTGCGACCTCGCTCCAGGACTAAAGTTTTAAGTCCTTTTTCGCAAAGTTCCTTTGCAGCCCAACCACCACTAATACCTGACCCGACAACTATTGCATCGTAGGTATTTTCTTTTTTTGACCTTAAGTTTAAATTCATCTGAGTCTAAGTTTTGTTTTTTCAATGATGGTTAAATTTAGTAAAAAAAGGATAGACTTAGTGTAATTTCAACAACATTCAAAAACAAAAAATTTATACTAGAAAATTGGACGGTATTCGAAATTTAATTTCCCAACATCAATTAAATTTTCCTAAAAAAAATTATCTCGCCACAATTATTTTTTTTGTTTTAAAACCAAAATCGGTATGCACCGTCACAAAATATTCGCCAACGGGTAATTCATCCACTTTCACTTTTATAGTGTGACGTCCTACAGCAAAACTCTGTTTCGGGATAGACTTAATTTCTCTTCCCAATACATCAAACAAAAATATATTTACGTCGGAAAATTCTTTTAAAATTAATTCAAAGACTGCGGTATTATTGACTGGATTTACTTTCGGCCCATCAAAGGCGAATTGAGTATTAATGGAAATAATTTCTTCTTCTTCAAAGACATTTAAAAAAGCTGCATAAACCATAATTTGACCATCATTCGTTCGACCATCTCCCCAAAATGGAATCGTATAATTTCCCACCGTAATAATTTGATTGTACTCACCAGGACCAATTCCAATATTAGATTCATCAATTTGATTAAAATCACTTGCCAAAGTCGTCACATTCTTTTGCTCAAAAACAACTCCTCCATCTATTGAATATCCCATGAAAAAATTCGTGTCTTCCGTTCCATCTTTGTCCCGCTGATCGTACCAACTTACAAAAACAACTCCCTCTTGATTGACCGCAATGCTGGAATAAAATTGATTTATCTCATCATCCGTATCATTATTGACTACGATCGGGGTGGACCACGAATCTCCGTTATCTTCTGATGTTGACAAATAAATATCTAAGCCATTCGAGACCTTTGAATCGATTCCAAAAGCAGTCCAAGTTGCATAAACTTTGGAAGGGTCAGATGGATCAACCACAACATGTGGACAAGGATATATTCGATTATCATCGATTCCTTCGATGGAAAAATTCCCTGAAAATAATTTTGGAAAAGCAATGTTATAAATTTTTTGTTCAGTAGAAAATGTGGCACCACCGTCGATAGATTTAGTCAGATACATTCCATAATTATCATTACCTGTATCTGCAAAAAAAGTAATATAAACTGTCCCATCTATTCCTACATCGACACTTCCAAATTGAGCCAACGCATAATTTTGGGTAGAAATAATAACCGATCCATTTTCAAAAAAATCATTCCCCGGTAATCGCCTTTTCACCTTCATATTATAAGTGCCTGTCATCGTTTCTATATCAACATACGTAAGATAAATATTACCCGTAAAATCACTCGTCAGAGAGTGGTCAGTTGCCATCCATTGCTTGTCTACCACATGATCTAAATCTCCTAAATTGATAAAATCAGTAAAAGTATCCACCTCTATTGGATTTCCACTTACTACCCAATTTGCACCATTATTAGTTGATTTTGCAAGATACATCCCCCACCGGCCTATTTGATCTGCATTATTTATAGTTAACAATATCCACGTAAAGAAAACATTTCCATTTTCATCAAAAGCAATCATCGGGTCTCCACCACCAATGACAGACTCATTTGGAAGCATTCCCTCAAAGGGACTTTTCGCCCATGTTGTGCCAAAATCATTAGTATAATAAATCGAAAATTTTAAAGAAGATGAGCCTCCACTTGTGGCCGAAATATTCATTGCACCTACCACAATATTGGAAGAATCAAATGGATTAACCGCTGCATGAATTTCAAATTCAGATTCTCCTGCGTCACCAATTCGAACATCTTCATTTGTTCTATTTTCGACTGCAATTTGAGCATAAACAGAATTTGTAATTACATTGTTATAACTACCTCTTTGATCTAAAATATATTTTAAATTTTCCTCTAACAAATCAAATTTCTCACAAAAGATTGGACTACCATCAGGATGGGTAGGCATCTTTATTTCTGTTTTTTGTGAAAAAAGGTTTTGTGAAAAAAGAATAAAAGATATGAAAAAAAGAAAATTTCTAAGCTTCATCTGATGTTGTTTTTTGAAATCAAAATAGGTTAATCGATTAGTTCTCTAACTCAAAAAGCTAACTTTAATTATCAGCTAAAAGCTCATTAACTACCTTTCGTACTCCCGTGGTCGCAACCTCAGCAACGGTAACTAAATTTTCTGCCATTTTCATTTCATAATTCAACGAAGGCTTCGGATCAATATAAATGATCGGCGCAGACTTCGGCGCAACTCCAACTAATCCTGCTGCGGGATATACCTGCATTGATGTCCCAACCACCAAAACAATATCTGATTGACTTACTACTTCTGCTGCCTTTTGCAACATAGGAACTTCTTCTCCAAACCAAACAATATGAGGTCGCAACTGATGACCTTCTTCACATAAATCTCCTTCCAACAAATCCTTTCGCCAGTCATAAACCAATTTTTCATTTCCCAAACTTCGCACCTTGGTCAACTCACCATGCAAGTGGATAATGTTGGAACTCCCTGCTCGCTCATGTAAATCGTCGACATTTTGAGTGACGATATGAACCTCATATTTTTCTTCTAATTCGACTAATGCCTGATGTCCTGCGTTGGGGTTTACTTCCAAAAGTTGCGCCCGTCTTTGGTTATAAAAATCAATGACAAGTGCTCGGTTTTTGTTCCAGCCTTGAGGTGATGCAACTTCCATCACATCATGACCTTCCCATAATCCTCCTGCATCTCGAAAAGTTTTGATGCCGCTTTCAGCTGATATTCCTGCTCCTGTGAGAACTGTTATTCTTTTTTTTGACATAGTTTTATTTTTTCTTTATTTGTACTTTTCTTTATTCCCTAGGTGACTTAAAATTGAATATTGCCCAATTATGAATAAAGAACATTATTTTTCAAATCAAAATTACTAGAAAATATCCGATTGTTTTTCATTTTGTAAATTGTGTTTTTATTTTTTCGAAAAAAAATCAGCCATGCAAGATCAATTTTTTAAAGGACTAAAAGTAATTGAATTAGCTAGTGTTTTAGCTGGTCCAGCGGTTGGAATGTTCTTTTCAGAACTAGGCGCTGAAGTCATCAAAATCGAAAATAAAAGTACCGGCGGAGATGTCACTAGAAAATGGAAATTGCCATCTGAAGACAAATCGGCATTTCATTCCGCTTACTATTGCAGCGTAAATTGGCAAAAGCGTATCTTATTAAAAAATCTGCAAGATGAATCAGATCGAACTGAAGTGTTAGACTTGATTAAAACGGCAGATATAGTAGTCAGTAATTTTAAACCTGCTTCCGCAGTAAAGATGGGAATGGATTACGAGTCACTTCGCACTATCAATAATCAAATCATCTATGCCGAATTGACTTCGTACGGAAAACAAGATTTCACCCCTGCATTTGACATTGTCATGCAAGCGGAAGCGGGGTTTTTATACATGTGTGGGGAACCTGATCGTAACCCTGTGAGAATGCCGGTAGCGCTGATTGATTTATTGGCCGCGCATCAATTAAAAGAAGGGATCTTGTTGGCACTTTTGAAAAAAATGAGAACAGGAGAAGGGAGTTTCGTTACTACTTCCTTGTTGGAATCGGCAGTCGCTTCTTTAGCAAATCAGGCTACGAATTGGTTGATGGGAAATACAATTCCGCAACGCATGGGAAGTCAACATCCTAACATTTCACCCTATGGAGATGTTTTTTTAACCAAAGATAATTTACCGATCGTATTAGCGATAGGAACGGAAAAACAATTTCAATTGCTTTGCAAAGTTTTGAAAGTGGATTCTTTAAAAGATGATAACCGATTCAATATCAATACTTTACGAGTAAAAAACAGGAAAGAATTGGCTGATGAATTGGGAAAAGCAATTATTCATTTTGATAGAAAGTCCCTTTTAAATTTATTAAAAAAAGAAGGTGTGCCAGCTGGAAGTATTCGAAATATGAAAGAAGTTTTTGAATTGGAACAAGCGAGGGATATGATTTTGAAAGAAACCTTGGAAGATGGTTCGGAAACGAAAAGAGTAAAGACCGTTGCATTTACCATTTCTTAAAAGTCATTTTTGGGTTCTTATAATTAGACATAATTTTTTAATTTTAGAGATATGAAAAACAAACACTACTCCTTATTGATTGGAATCTTATTAATGGTCTTGCCTCAGTTTAGTTGGGGAACACATATTGTTGGTGGTGAAATGAATTACCGATGTTTGGGAAACGATCAATATGAAATCCAATTAACTATATTTAGAGATTGCGATACTGGAATTCCAGATTTTGATAATCCAGCTTCGATTGGAATTTTTGCATTTGATGCAATAACCAATTCTTATTTTTTGGATACAGGAGTTGGGCAAATGGGACAATTATTAATTCCATTGACTAATAATGATACGCTTGATCCTGTTTTAACTGATCCATGTTTAGTCGTTCCTCCAAATGTATGTGTAAATACCACTACTTATACTGATACTGTTTCGTTACCATTTCGAGCAGGTGGATATACCTTAGCTTATCAAAGATGTTGTCGGAATATGAATATTCTAAACATTATTGATCCACTTGATACAGGAGCAACTTACCCCGTAGAAATTTCTGAAACTTCCTTGCTAGAATGTAATAGTAATGC
The DNA here is from genome assembly GCA_937981555.1 of uncultured Saprospiraceae bacterium. Classification (GTDB taxonomy): domain Bacteria; phylum Bacteroidota; class Bacteroidia; order Chitinophagales; family Saprospiraceae; genus CAJQQY01. The sequence goes on along the minus strand of CALJOK010000057.1, from coordinate 109,222 downwards.
TGTTTTTAATGAATGGCCTCCCATCTATGTTTGCGTAAATGAACCACTTGATTTTGATCATGCAGCAACAGATATTGATGGAGATTCTCTGGTCTATAAGTTATGTACTCCTTTCCAAGGAGCAAGTCCTGACTTTCCGATGCCTCAACCTCCAAACGCACCTCCCTTTACTGAAGTCGTTTGGTTAAATCCTCCATATGATTTAAATAATGTGATGGGGGGAATAGCTATGTCAATTGATTCCCAAACTGGTTTTTTGACAGGAGTGCCTAATACAATTGGGCAATTTGTAGTTGGAATTTGTGTGGAAGAATATCGAGATGGAAATTTAATTTCAACGACCCGTAGAGACTTTCAATATAATGTTGGTGTTTGTGGTGAATTTGTTTCTTCTTTCTTTGTTCCAGAAGTTAGTTGTGAAGGCTTAGAAGTTAATTTTGATGATCAAAGTGTCAATGCATTGGATTATGAATGGAATTTTAATGATCCTGCAAATCCGGGAGCAATGTCAACCATTTCAAACCCTTCCTTTATTTATTCCGATACAGGAACTTATACCGTAATGCTTGCCATCGAAGCAACCATCAATTCTGCGATCTGTACAGATACCTCTTTCCAAACTTTTTCAATTTATGAGCATTCATTGATTCCAGAATTTTTAGCAGATATTGTCGATTGCGAAGATCCGATCAATATTGATTTTGCAAATTCCTCAGTAGATACTGTTTTTGATTTGACGAATTGGCAATGGACTGTAAATGGAACTGTTTTTTCAAATAGTGAAAATCCTCCCACTTTTATCTCCAATAATAATGACGAAGATTTTGAAATCCAACTGATCATTACCAATGAAAAAGGTTGTCAAGATAGCCTCACTCAAATTATTAATATTGGGATTGATTTAGAATATTCGAATGATACGGCCACTTGCGAACCTGTTTCAACTTTCGACTTGGCAGTTAATGTAGTGGGTAATCCAGATATTACTTCTTGGACTTGGATGCCATCTGCAGGAATTATTTCAGGAGGAAATACGAATACTCCAACTGTTGATTTAACTCTAACCGATACCTATTATTTTTCAGTTGAATATGATGATGGATGTATTTTCGAAGATTCAATTGTGGTAAATAATAGTGGAGTAGATTTAGGATTAAATATTTCAGCAACACCTGACACACTTAATGTAGGACAAACTTCTCAACTCGAAGTGACTGGAAACAATCTAGATTCTTATGATTGGGAACCAACTGGAAGTTTGGATGATCCTACTATTTTTAATCCTGTTGCTGAACCTGTCGCTTCCACAGAATATACTACCATCGTTACAGATGCAAATGGATGCATTGATACGATTTCAATTTTAGTGGTGGTACTAAGTACAATTTGTGAGGAGCCTTATCTTTTTATGCCAAATGCTTTTACACCAAATGGTGATAGCGAAAATGATATACTTTTTGTAGAAGGAAATGTGATTGATGAAATGTACTTAGCCATTTATGATCGTTGGGGAGAAAAGGTTTTTGAGTCGAAAGATAAATCAATCGGCTGGAATGGAATGTATAAAGATGAATTACTCGAACCTGATGTGTATGGTTATTATTTGAGGATAAAATGTGTGAATGGCGAAGAGTATTTTAAGAAAGGAAATATTAGTTTGATTCGATAAGTTGATAATAATTGATCAAAGAAAAAACCCGAAGTTTTAAGATAAAACTTCGGGTTTTCTTTTTGTAAAATAGAAGAAGTGGTTCATAAACTAAAAGGTGATAAACATTAATTCATTAATCACGTCTTCACGTTTAAAGATAATTGATTTTTCCTAAAAATGTAGAAATCATATAGAAATGATTTATGTAAAAATTCAAATTCAATCTTGAAAACAACAAAAATGAATCTCTAATTTCTATGATCATTTGTAATTATATATTTTTCCTAAATAAAAAACTCCTTACAAGTAATTGACTATCAATTCTTTATAAATAATAAACAAACTTCAATAAAAAAAAATGAATTTTTCTGTAACGAAACGAAAGCAACCTGCAAATAATATAAGTGATAAACATTAACTCATTAATCACATTTCATTGATGTGAATAAAATTTAATTCATTATGAAAAATTCAATCTTTTTTAAATTCGCTTTTTGCATGTTCGCTTTAACTTTCTTTATGACTTCTTGTTCAAAAGAAAATGTAGAAGAAATCGAAGAAACGGTAGAGGTAATTCAACCAGTTATGGCACTTACTATTAGTGGAACCACTACTAATTATACTGCTTATGCTGCTTACTGTAATGTAAATGGAGTAGAAGCTGTTGCGGTATCGAATAACGAAGCATTGCTAGATACAGATGTTTGGACTGCTAATCTAGCAGAAGATGACTTTATTCTTCACTATCGTAATGATGGAACTCTTATCACAACTATGGGTGGGGCAGCTTTCGCTACAGAGGTCAACGGTCAACCTGGATTAACTTTATCTCTAGATACAGAAGCTACGGTTACAATTGACGAAGCAAATAGTGACTTCGTTAATGGAAGCATGAGCGGAACATTCTTTATCGATATCCCTGGACCAAATGCGCAAACAGCAGATTATTCAGTTGAATTTTCAGCTGAAGTTAATCCAAGTGTAACACCAGTTTTTTGTTATTAATCATCACTTGAATATCCTTCTGTGAAAAAAAATGAAGAACAACTAATTCAAGAATGCCTTAAAGGTACCCAGCGTGCCTTTAAGGCTATTTATGAAAACTACAAAGGGTACGTTTACACTATATGTATAAGGTATGGAGTGAGTGTGATTGAAGTAAAAGATTCGATGCAAATTATTTTTATGGAGATTTTTAAATCACTTAAAAAATATGATTCTAATAAATCTCTATTCAAAACTTGGTTAACTAGAATTACGATCAATCAAATTTTGATGCAAAAAAGAAAAGCTAAGATTGACTATACTACTTTGGAAAACGAAAATATAAACTTAATTGAAAATGACTTTGAAGTGCCGATTGAATCAAAAATGGATAAAGAAATTTTATATGGGATTCTAAGTAAGATGCCATCTAAATATATTACCGTTTTTAATTTATTCATCATTGATGGGTATTCACATAAAGAGATTGCTCAGTCCTTAAACATTACCGAAAACGCATCGAGAATTTTGCTGCATAGAGGAAGAGTTTGGGCAATGAAAGAATTGAAGGTTCACTTTAAAGATTCGATTTCCAATTTTAAAAAAACTGTATAAAATTTATTAACAAATGGAAAACGCAGATTTTGATAAATTTATAAAATCTAATTCTCGTAAGAATTTAGATGTTCCTGAAGGCTTAGATTGGGACAACATGAATATTCCTTTACCTCCCAAGAAAAAGAATCGTAAGTTTTTCTTTCTCCTTTGGTTTGGTTTATTCTTTCTGGCTAGTAGTACATTCATTTATTTAAATGTTGCTAAAACTACCACCAATGAAAAGATCAAAAATATAACTCAATTAGAAAATGGAAAGGCAAATTCTAAGATGGAATTTGAAACTATCGAAAAAGTAAAAATATCACAGTCACCATTTAATTCTACCTTCGAAACTATTGATAATAAAAATATAACTAACACACGTCCAAGTATTTCATCTTCCAACAACATTATCGAAGTTGATCTAAAACCATCATCTGATTTAATTTTTAAATCTTTTAGTTTAATTGATTCGACAAGTGAAAAAGCATTAGACATCGAATCTCTTTTACCTATGCAAACAAATGAGCTTCCTACCTCACAAGATCAGAAAGTTCAAATTAATCTAGTTGGAATTCAAAGTGTTTATGCTCTGATTGAAATACCCTTCGAAAAGAAAAAAGAACTTAATCTTCCAATTTTCTTTAAGCTTCCTATGGATAATCCAAAGGATAAAAAATTATCTCTTTCGTTAAGCTTTGGAGCAAACACTTTCTTAAGTAATTATCGTTCTGGAGAGCAAGTTGATTTATTGAGGGCAGCAGAGGATCAAGCAATTGGAACCACTTATAATTTGGGATTGCAATACCAACTCAAAAAAGGATTCTTTACTACAATTGGAATTTCTTTTCAAAACCTACATCATACTTTTTCTTATCGTGAAATATTAGATCCAATTATAGACTTCACTCAGTTTCAACAAATTAAAAGAACAAAAAAAGTTTTCTATAATAACTATTCTCAGTTAGTAGAATTAAATATTGGAGGAGGAAAATCGTTTACTCTTGCAAAAAACTGGGGCAGTCAGATTGCTCTAAATATTAATCCTTCCTTTAGGATTAAGTCTTCAGGCAGAACCCTTAATGATGATAAATCGATCATTGATATTGAATATTTTGCTGCGGATCGACAATTATTTATTAGTGCTGGTGCTGAGGTAAGGTTATTTTATAAAATTAAAAGCAATCAAATCTTTACTAGTTTCGGATACAAGCATGCTTTCTCTAATCTTAAATTACTCAATAATTCAACATTGACTTTACAACCGCAAATCATCAATATAAACTTTGGAGTGAGTAGAAAATTTTAAACTTAATTACTTAAATAAAAAAGCCCGATCAAATTGATTCATCAATTTTGATCGGGCTTTTCAATTATCAAACACCTTTTTTTTATTTGATTTCAATTACTTCAAACGCCGCTCGTTCAGGCGAAAACATCGCCGCATCTTTATTCAAAGCCATCACATAATATTCCGTTTTTGAAGTCTTAGGAATAATCACACTATAAGTTCCATCACCTGCTTCTGTATCTCCATTTGATCCTTTGTCTTCAATTGCTATCCGTGTAAAAGTTCCAAATCCTTTATCACGATAATACACAAATGCTTTTCTAACTCCATCAATTTTTGCAGTAATAACTGTATCATCACTTCCCACTTTATGTTTTACCTCAGAAATTTTTGGTGGCGTTTTTTGTAAAAGAGGATGCGCTTCAAGGTATTGAGTTCGAGCTGACATGAGTTCAGTAATTCCTACGATTGGAGTTTTCCCAGCCTTAGTTGTCGCCGAAAGATTTTGTTTAAAATCTTCGTAGGCGTACAATTTATTAGTATCACTTTTTACATAAAAATCAATGGAAGCTTGAATTGCTTTCGCTCTCTTTTCATATTCTCCATTACTAAAATTCTCTTTTACAATCGTTCGAACATGTGCGATGTACATTTTTCGATACATGCTATTTTCCAATAACTTACTGATAAGTGGACGAGTAATACTTTTGTAATTGGTCAAGACACTCATCTTTTGCATTTTCTCCACAGTCAAAACAGTCTTATCATCTAAGAAACGAAAACCACCAAAATTCATATTCATGTCCCAAGGAATTGTATTGAATCGACCATCGGCATCTTTAAAAATATAAAAGTTATGACATAGTCGACCGGTATAACTATCCAAATTAACCAGCACATTATTATAAGCTAACATCCATAATGCTCGATCTACGTTTAATACTTTTTCAATTTCTTTTGGTTTTGTTTCTAAAGTTTGCGCTAATTGAATCAAATCGTTCCACCCATGATCTGACTTCATTTCATAAAATTCATAGTAACAAACCGAATCTTGTCCCAAAAAATTTAATGAGCCATTATGACCTCTCATGCATCCTTTTTTGGTTTTTCCATGCCAATTAGGATCACACTTAATGAGGGTACCTTTGTCTGTACCAAAGTTCTCTTCGAGGAATTTTTCATCCACAGATTCTGTACTATTGTACAAACCTAACAACTCATCATTGACATATAATCGAACATAATTCGCTCGTGGTGCAGGCATATATTTACTCGCAATTTCATAAGCCATCACTTCTCTAAGAAAACTCGGGTCCCGAAATACGTTGGACAACTTTAAGGAAGTATATCCACCTGGAAAGGTTTGTTTTTTCTTCACATGATTAGCCTTGATATTGAAGGGTAATTTAGAAGAACCCGTTTTTCGAACATTAAAATAGGAGCTATTTCCTTTATGCCGAACTCCAACAGAATCATACTTAATTCCATCAATCGTCACCGAAGCTTTCAATCTTTTATCTTTTCCTTCCTCTTTGTAATGATCTAAAATATCGGACCAATTGTCTTGTTTAAAAGTCAATTTTACATCTTTCACCGATCCCAAGCTATATAAATCTTGGGCGTAAAAAACAGTTGATAAGAACAATAGAACTAAAGTGAATAAAATTTTCCTCATGCTGATTAGTTTAATAACAGTACCTAAAGTGTTGATAATCAACACAATACATTTTTTAATATTTTAAAAGAAAGAATAAATTTAATCATTTCTTAAAACAACAAAAGCTGCAAACTTGATAAGATAGGTTTGCAGCTTTCGTGATAGTGAATTCAAAAATAATATATTTTATTGGAAAAAAGTAAATATGCAATATTTCGATATTTTTTTGATTAAAAGTTTCTTTTGAAAATAGGATGTTTTTTCATTTTATAAAACTAATCAAGCTGGTCAAATATTATATTTCCAAAAAAAAAGCCACTTCGAATTTCGAAGTGGCTTTTCATTGATTGAAGTTATTTTTAACATCAATTATTCAATTCTTTCAATGATGCTTTTCGTAATTCAAACATATAATTGGCTGGTTCATAACCAACCGAAAGCGGGTTTTCCGCCACCACATAATACTCGATAGTTTCATTTCCATTACTTGCAATCATCCCTCCAAAAATATCATCCCCTTTAGCTTCATCATTACTATCACCATCATCTTTCAAGTAAACCATTTTGAAATCTGCCACCGAACGGAAACGATAATATACTTTTACTTGCTTCGCTTTGTTAGCCGTTTTTACTTGAATTTTAAAATCATTAACTCGTGCGTTAGAGTATCTTTCTCTACCCAAAACAGCCACTTCTGTAATCGTTGGAGGAATAGCTCCAAGACTTTTATGTTTTTTCAAAAACTTAGCTCGCTTATTCATCAAAGAATAAATTCCGGGGATTTTACTTCGACGACCAATCGTAGAATACAAACTTCTTTCAAAATCTCCTGACGTATACGTTTTGTTCGGATCATTGGAAAATGCTTGTTGAACTAATTTTTGCAATTCTTTCGCTCGTTGCTCGTAACTATTGTCCATAAAATTATCGTACAAAATCGTTCTCATATGTGAGAGATAAGTTTTTTTGTACGAAGGATTTTTCATCAATTGGCTAATCAATGGTTTGTATGGATTATCAACATGCAAAAGTGGATCTAATTTTATTAATTCTTTATAACTCAAATCAGAACCATCTCCCGTATTTTTAAAACTTCCAAAAGCTAAATTCAAATCCCAAAGCATTGGTACGAATCGCCCATGATTATTTTTATACAAATAATAATTTTGACTGTATTGTCCGCTATAACTACTCAAGTTAACCACAACATTATTGAACGCCAACATCCACAAAGTCGCATCTACATCTAACACCTTACTTAGATCACCATTATTTTTATTTTTATACAATGCATTCGCCAAACTTGCCAAGTCATTCCAACCTTCCTCTGATTTCAATTCATAATTACTTTTGTAGCATTCCATATTTTCTTCATACTCCAAAGAAGAAAAAATATTTTGCTTGCAACCTTCTGGAGATTTTTTACTCAAATCAGGTGTACATTTGATCAGAGTATTTTCATTAGATTGAAAGTTTTTAGTCAAGAAGTTATCATCAATCGCTTCTATATTTATAAACAATCCATAGTACTCATTATTGACATAAACTCGCGAATAAGAAGCTCGTGGTGCAATCATATACTTGCCTGCAATTTCATATCCCAATACTTCTCGAACCATACTTGGATCACGAAGTGCATTGGATAATTTCAAGGTTTGATATCCTTGGTGATTCTGCTTAGCATCTTGATGATCTAATTTTATATGAAGTGCATTTCGTTTGTTGCCTATTCGAAATGACCGATTGCCTCGATATCTTACACCAATATCAACATATTCCTTTCCATCAACTTTGGCAATTCCTTTCAACAGTCCATTGCCATATAATCGAAGTGAATCCATCACACTTGCCCAATTATCTTGCTTAAACTCTAGGCGAATTTCATGTACTTGATCAAGGTTGTACAAATCATCTTTGTCTTGCCCAAAGGAATTGGAAAGGGCTAAAAAAAGGATAAAAAAGAAAAAGGTAAATTTTTTCATATTCGATATAATAAATAAATTTTAATTATAATGCATTAAAGCAATTGCAATATTAAGAAAATAAACGCAATTGCTATAAAAATTAATTGTAATCTGTTATGCTTTCTTTTGGAAAATTACAATCGTATCAAGTATCCATTTGCTTAATTTTTCAACCAATTTTTTCAAATAAATCTCATCTTCCATCGGATTCAAATATAAATGCAACATTTCTCGCATCTCTTTTTCTTTATTTGGAAAGTATTTAGAAAAAACATCGTAACACAAATATAAGTCTGTAGTGAATTTTTGTTCCTTTTCCATCACTAATTCAAATCCACTTCGAATCAGAATTTTAGTGATTTCTTGACAATTCTGTGTGGTGATTTTTTCTTTTTGCAAAAATTCATTGACGTCTTCTTCGAGCCAAGTAAGGTTGAGTATCATTTTTTTATTAGGTAAAAATGGTGGAATACTTTCACTCAAGTCATTTCCAAAAATACAAAGCGATTGTGTTTTTATGATCATCGCTAATCTTGGATTTTCTTGGTAAAAATCTTTAAAAAATAGCGTCAGCATTATTTCTACCTCTCGAACAAATGGAAATTCCTTTTGCAATTCTTTTTGTAAATCAGGTTGCCACTCCCCCATTTTCCATCGTTCTTCCAAATCATAAATCACCGCAAAAATATCAATGTCTGAAAAGCCGTCGACATTACTTCCACGAGCTACACTTCCACGCAAATAAATGCTATGAACTTTTTTTCCAAAATTATCTATGTAAGATTTTTTTATTCTTTCAATGACAGAAAGCCATTGTTTTTGGACTTTTTCGAAGGAGGTATCATTGAGGATAAAACCGTTTTTGTCCTGTGGGAAAAATGAGCCGATGGGTTTTATTTTTCTGATTTGAAGAGATATTGCGATGGAACACGGATGCCGTGGATCGAGCGAATTGAAGCGGATCCGCAGCATTGGGTTTCCATCATTTTATAAAAAAGATTTCACATTTAAAAAAACTTCAACCGACATCAAAGCAATCAACAATAAAGAAAGTAATCGCATCCACGTGCTATTTTCTTTTCTAAACGACTCTGCTTTTTCATTTAACTTCGCATCCTTCACTTTTAATTTCCCCGTAGAAAAAAGATAAACATACACCGCAAATGCAAGAATAAGGATTTCAAAAAATAATGCTATGAACTTCATATTCCAATTTTTTTTAAAAAAGAATTTTAACCATATAAGGGCATTAAAAAAACCTCAATTCAATTCCTCAAAATTTCCCGTTTGACGATTCTTCTTCACATTTGCCCAATCAAAATAACGTCCATTCATCACCACATAAATTCCCTCTGGCAAAGCTTGCGCAAATGCCATCGCACTCCCCAAATTAAAAAACCCATCAGAAGAAGTTCCAAAAGCATACGGTACCATTGCGCCAGTCAAGATGATCGTTTTTCCTTTCAAATTTGCCTCAGCTATTTTCTCTGCCGTTTCGACCATGGTATCTGTTCCGTGAGTAATGATAATTTTATCATGAGCAGATTTCTTACAATTATGGATAATAATGCCTCGATCCTCATCTGTCATTTCTAGGCTGTCGATCATCATCAAAGTCTTTACATCAATATCTATTGTACACCTACCTCGCTGAAACATATCTTTCAAATGACTGTCTTTAAAATACAATTTACCCGTGATAAAGTTATATTCTTTATCAAAGGTTCCTCCAGTTACAAAAATTTGAACCATGATTTTATTTCTTATTAAAGTTGTTTGCAAAAATTAAAAAGTGCCGAATTGATTTCTTAATCAACGGAACACTCCACTTTCACGAAGATACCAAACTCCAAAAATAAACAAAGCAAAAAGTAAAATAAGCCCTGTTATTTTCCACCAGGAAGTAGGTTTTTTACCATAAACTTTCCCAGTTTGACCATTAATAGTGAAGTGATATAATTTGTTGTTGTAATAATAAGAACACAACCAGATAGGTAGGATAATATGTTTAAAAGTCTGAGCGGACTTTTGACTTTGTACATGCAAATTACGTTGAGTGTCTCCTCCAAGCTGAGCTGAGCACATGTTACGCAATTTATAATTCATAATGTGTTCAGCTTGCTGGTAACCATCATCGACTTCGAGATTGTAAATTTCGGCTTCCCAACCTACCATCAGACGAGGATCAAAATTCACGACCTCACTTAATCGAAATGGAAGAATTCGTTCTACATCTGCTTGCGATAATCCATCAGCAGCCACTACCAAAACATCATCGAAAAAATGATTAATCCTTCCGCTTCGATGACTCCAACGTACTTTCCGAACTTGCTGAGTTGTCATTTTTCCATTTACTCGCACTCGCCTAGTCTCGTAATAATAATGTCCTGCTTCCCCACTCCATTGAGCATCAGCTTTGGCATCATAAGTCCAAAAGGGCAAATAGACGCCATGCAATTGCTCCATCTCATCCAACTTTTTTAATTTAGTGGGATGAAACCAACCTGAACGAACCCATTTTTTAAAAATCTTATCCGCTTCAAATCGACTGATATAAAATGGAATAATTCCAGATGGTTCGATGTATTGATGATCATAAGCTTGCACATTCACTTTCGTAGATCCACAAAAACCACAATTGATTTTTACTTGATCACTATCGACCATAAAATTTGCTCCACAATTTCCACAATCATAGACCTTCTTTCCCTTTTCCTCAGGCGAAAAATCTGCCACGCTATCAACAGCATCATGTAAAGATTTTTCCACGACCTTGTCATTAGCCTTATTGACTTCTTCTATATAACCGCAATAATCACAGGATATTTTTTGATTTTCAGCTGCGTAATGCAACCGACTGCCGCAGGATGGGCAAGGCATTTCGACAGAGGATTCTACGTATTGTTGTTGGTCTTCGCTATTGAGCATTTTTTCAGTTGGCAGTTTTCAGTTGGCAATATTCAGTTAGTAGTTTGACCGTTTGGTAACTGCTTACTGAATATTGCCAACTGTTAGTTAATTACAATCGAGCAAGTAATTCTTTCTTCTTCGCATCAAATTCTTCATCAGTCAAAATTCCTGCAGATTTAAGTTCACCCAATTGATTAAGTGTAACCATAATCTCTTCTCGGGTAATTGCTTTACCTGAATTATCTGCTGGAGTAGCAGGAGCAGCTTTTGGTGTAGCTGGAGTATTTTGTTGATTCATCATCATGTTCGCCATTCCAAATCCCATACCCATACCGATACCTTCGCTCCCTCCACCAGAAGGATTTCCCGCAGCCTTTTCCATTGCTTGAGCAGTTTGAAATTGCTGAAATCTATTCATGTCATCGACCATATTCATATTGGTCATTTTATCATAAAACTCTTCCACCTCTTTTGGAAGAGAAACACTTGACACTTGAAACTTTACTAACTCAATTCCAAATGGATCTAAATCCGCTTGCAAAATTGGCGCAACTTGATCGCCTAATTCTGTATAACTTTTCACCATATCTAAAACCGAAACTTCTGCTTCTGCTAAAGCCTCCGCAAATTTTGGTGAAATGATATCTCTCAAACTCGCTTCTACTTCTTGAATTTTAACGACTCCTTTGGTACCTGAATAGTTTTTGAAAAACACTTCTGGATCTTTTATTTTGATAAAATAAGTTCCGTGTGCTTTTACTCTTACTTGCTTAAATTCGGGATCACGCAAAATGATCGGGTTAACAGTTCCCCATTTTAAATCTGTAAAAGTTTTGGTACTTGCGAAATAAACATCGCAAAGGAAAGGTGATTTGAATCCTGATTTCCAATTTTTCAAACTGGTCAACAAGGGCATATTCTCTGTCAATAATTCATAACGACCTGGCTCAAAGAGATCAGCAAATTGTCCTTCATTGAGAAACATTGCAGTCTGAGATTCTCGAACCGTCAGATTTGCTCCATATTTAATATTGGCATCTCGATCTGGAAATTTCCAAAGAATTGTATCTCGATCTTCTTCTCTCCATTCAATAACTTCAACAAATTCTTCTATAAAGAAACGTCTTAAACTCATAGTTGGGTGATTTTTAATTTTGTAAAAAATGGTTTCAACTTAATCATAATATTTTACGTGTGAAATTTACTAAAAGATACTATAAAATAGAGAGGAGTTCTTGTTTTTTTTCGAGGAAACAATAGAAGATGTCGATGAATCTTCTTTTTTAGATAAATTTCTTTTTCTTGCATTATGAAGTTAGTTAATTTGCCTTGCTTGGTTAGAAAACAACTTCCTTAATTTAAAAAATAAAAATCATGATGTCACCAAACTTATTCGAACAACTAGATAATTATAGCCAAAGCTTCAAAAATGAATTTCATCACATCTCAGAAGATCGCAAAAAGCAACTCGAAGAACTTGCTCTATATATTTCCCAAAAACAAAAAAACAATCAACCGACGAAGTTGAACGTTATCTGCACGCACAATTCTCGCAGAAGTCATATTGGACAATTATGGCTAGCTGCCGCTGCGCTTTTTTACAAAAAAAACAATATACACACGTTTTCTGGTGGAACGGAAGCAACAGCTTTTAATCATCGATCTGTAGCAGCACTACGACGAGCAGGTTTTGAAATAGTGACCGCTGATTCATCTGTTGAAAATCCGATTTATTTTTCCACATTTGGTTTTTCGCACACTCCTTTAAAAATGTTTTCGAAAAAATATGATCATGCTGAAAATCCTCAAAGTGAATTTGCAGCTATCATGGTTTGCTCAGATGCTGATGAAGGTTGTCCTGTAATTTTGGGCGCAGAAAATCGATTTGCTTTGACTTTCGATGATCCAAAACATTTTGATGATACAGATTTGGAAAGTGAAAAATATGACGAAAGAGTGCGACAAATTGGAAGGGAAATGTTTTATGTGATGTCTAAAGTTTAATTAAAACTCAAAGACTATTTTCAAAAGAGAATAACCGCTATTATTTTTTTTACCAAATAGACACATAGAAAACATAGGTCTTAATAAATAATAATTTATGTTTCCTATGAGCCTATGTGGTGAAAAAATTCTTAGTGGATTCTTTCTCAAAATGTTTAAATCTAAGAAGTTTAACTAAAACCCTATCCTCTTTTTAATTTTGAAAAAATAAAGTCGACTAAATTTTCTCCTCCAAAAAAGCGAAAGCTCGCTCTTCCATCCATCCACTTTTTTCAAAAAACTGACGGATAAATCCGCAATGTCCACCATACTTTGGTAATTCTAAATATAGATTTTTATTTTTTTTCGCAACTTCATAAGGATAGCAATTCTCAGAAATAAAAGTATCATCCGTTGAAGAAACCACCAAGGAAGGAATTCTTATTTTTTCCAACACAGGAATACAACTACTGGATTTCCAATAAGAGACTACATCTTCAAAACCATTGGCTGGCGCAGTAAAATGAGTATCGAAATAAACAAAATTACCTGACATAAAAAATCCATGATAGTTTTCTAACGCTTTTGGGAATTGTTTTTTCTTTCGATTCGCTTTGTAATTAAGTGGCATCATAAACCATTTTAAGTAGTGCCAGTTATACCATTTATTCAATCGTTCATCGCTTGCTTGAATGTCCATCGGAACAGAAAATGAGATGGTCGCTTTAATTTCTTTTGGCAAACTATCCGCTTCCTCTCCAACATATTTCAACGCTAAATTCCCACCCAAACTATAGCCAATAATTACTATCTTTTTATAATCGTTTTTTCGCAAAACATGGTCTATCGTAAATTTCACATCATCACTTGCCCCCATGTGGTAACCTCGTAATTTTCGGTTAGGTTCACCGCTACAACCTCGATAATTCATCGCCAAAGCATCCCATCCTTTTTGATTAAAAAAACGAATCGCAGATCTAGAATACAAACTGTTTGACTTTCCTTCCAAACCTGCGAGCACAACGACAAGCTTTTCGCTATCATTTTTTGACCAATCCAAATCCAAAAAATCACCATCAGGCGTCTCCAATCGCTCTCGTTGGAATTTCACTTTTGGAATCCATCGACGAATTAATGACGCGTAAATAGTACTCACATGTGTATTGCGAAATATCCGATAATAAGATTGAAAATCACTTTGTAGAATGGGCAAATTGAAATACTTTTTTGAAATAAATAAAAACGTATTGATAGAATCAAATAAAGGAGGGAATGTTTTAGAAATCCATGTTTTTTAATTTAAAAACTAATTAAATGATGATACACACAGAATTAGAAAAGCCACGAAGTGATTTTTAGAATAATTTGTTTGCGTAATATAAGTAATTAAGTTACTCCGTTTTCATAGATAAAAAATCTACGATTGATAAATAATATAATACAGGTCGTTTTAGTTCTATGGTCGTGATGAATAAGAAGGTTAATAGATTTTAATTGAATATCCAATCTTCAACATCTTTCATGTTTAACTTTCTTCGAATATTGAACATTTCTTAGCGAAGCGTAGAGTATTGGAATTTCACATTTATTCTCAAATTTCACTAACTTTGTACTTTACATTAAACTTATTTTTCAAATCTCACATGAACATGAAACACATTTTTGCAAGCATATTCCTTTGCCTAGCTACTTTTGCATTTGCCCAAAACCCTTCCAAAGCTTCTGTCAAAGCTCTCAACAATTATGTCCAATTCACCAATGAAAGTATTCATGGGATGATGATTGCGCATCGGATTTTTGAAAATATCAATCAAGAAGTTAATCGCTCAGTAGATTCTCCAAGTGAGCAAATTAATTTTTATGGAAACAAAGATTTACCTAAAAATATATTTCTAGATCCAGAACAATGGTTCTACCAAATTTCACCTTACCAATGGTATCAAACTGCGAAAACAGAAAGTCGTTTTCTAAAAACAACAGAAAGCCAAACTTTAAATGCGCATGCCGACAATATCAAAAAGCTAATTGATCGGACTAATAAATTGCGATTCCAATTAGATGACTTCATAAAAAATAAAGATTTACAAGACCCTAAAAATCAAACGGAAATTTTTCGTCAAATGGAAGTTGTAGTTGACTTGTATGAGAATTTTTATTTGGAAAAAGAACAACTTCGCAAAGACCTGAATAAGATTTATCAAAAAAATTATTACAAGGAATCTCCTCATAAAAGTTTAGGTGTCCCTGTCTTAACTGAAATTCATAACAATATACTTCCAATTTTAAAATCCTTGCGATATGATGTTTCTGGCAACCTTCCTGAGTACACTCAAAAGCTTGAAGTAAACATTAAAAAACTCAACGAAATTGTCAATATTAATGCTCGATATAAAACGGCAAAGACGGCTGCAAAAAAGTTTTTGACAGAGTTGAAAAAATATCAAAATTCCAATCAATTTGATTCTAAATATGAACTCTACGGGAAATCTTATTATTACCACAATGTTGAGTTGGTCGCTTCGTTTAACAATTACTCAGGACGTATGATTAAATCCTTAAACGACTTGATTAAACTAGAATCAGATTTTAGCTTATTTCTTCTGGAAGAGCCTCATATTTTAAAAGTTATTTACCCTGAAAAAGAAATACAAAAACCTGAAAACCAACCAATTGTGGGAGACGCTCCCATGGTTGTTAACGATCGAAATGTAGTTGTTCGACAACAAAACATTGTGGTGGATAAAACAGAATTTACGCTTCAGATTTTTGATCATAAAGAGCAAGACGGAGACATCATTTCTATTAACTTGAATGGCAAATGGATCATCGAAAATCAAGTTCTAAAAAACCGACCACTTCAAGTAAAAATCAAGATAAATCCAGCAGTCGAAAACTATATTATATTGCATGCCGAAAACCTTGGAAAAACGCCACCTAATACTTGTGCGATCACTTATTATTTTAACGGAAGAAGAAAACAAGTTGTCTTAAATTCTAACTTGAATGAAAGTGAAATGATTAGAATGGAATATGTTGAACCAAAGAAAAAATAAGTGATTAGGTTATTGAGTTGTTACGTTATTTTTGCTGCATTAAAATGATTAACTTTATATCTAATAACTCAATAACCAAATTTTAAATTCAAACCAAAATCCCTCACATGCCCATAATTACCTCCATCATACTTTTCGGATTAGTCACTTATTATTTGTACCAAAAGCGTCCAACTTTTGCCGGAAAAGAGGTGGACTATTCTTTTGGAGATCCTGCCTTACAAAAAATAAAATCAAAACTAGAGGAACAAGAATATATCTCTGCCGAATTTTTAATCAATCAATTAGATGCCGATGATTTACGTCAAGCAATCGATCATGTTACCTTAAACGGTGATGGAAAAACTATCTTAGATTGGAAGGAAGCATTGCCTGATTCTCAAATGGTTAATTTGTTTCTAGGCGTTTATTATATTCACCAAGCATCGATTGATCGAGGAAATTTGCCAATGGATGCATTGTCTGCCAAACAGGAAGAATTGTTCTTTGATAATTCTGACAAGGCAAAAGATTTGTTGGAAAACATTGATTCAGACGATGAATTGAAGGCTGAGGCGTATGCTCAATTACTTCGAATTTCAGGTACAACTGGCGACTTCAAAAATGCTGATATTTATTTTGACAAATGTCTCGCACTCAACCCAACTCACTTGTGGGCTCACATCGAGTATGCCGAAAATATTCAACCAAAGTGGGGAGGAAATTTGAAAACCATCGAAAAATTCATCGATGGTTTGACGGACGATCCTTTGGTTAATCAGACTGTTTATTTAAAAATGGTTTGGGATTCTGTTCTGGCGAATGAAAATTTATTCGGTGGTTCCATGAATGATTTAAAGCAACAAGCCAAAGCATTACTTTTTGAAATTGACGCAGAATTAAATAATCATCCACCTTCTTCTATTCAAAAATATGTGTTGTATAATTATATGACAGTCGTTTCAGAAGAGTTCGGCATTAAAGCGTTGAATCAAAAATATAATAAAATGATGGGTGGGAATTTTACGCTGTATCCATTTGGGATTATGCGTTAATAGATCTAAAAAACAATTGACAAAGAAAACATAAACGAACCATTGTTAAATAATCAATCTATATTTTTCAATAACAATCTCACCTTTCGATTTAATCCATTTGGGGGAATTACCCCTGAAGAATTAAATCAAATCATTGTTCCAAAATCCTTTTTTTCAAAAATTAAAAATCTCATCGAATCTCCAACTCCAATAATTATTGAGTTGGTAGGAAAAAAAGGTAGAGGGAAAACGACTCACCTCACTTTTTTGCAACAACTATTCCCTCACCTTCCCATCGTTCATCTTACAAAAAATAACAATACACTTACGGATAATTTATTTACCGAAAAAATTATTTTCCTGGACAGTATTCATCATCTTTCTTTCCAAAAAAGAATACAAATTTATCGTCACTTTGATAAGGTTATTTTGACTACTCATCAAACTCGTATTTTAGAATATAAATGGGCAAGACAAAAACACACCAACTTCTATTTTAGGGGATTGAAAAAAGAAGACTTACAACAAGTAATCGAAAATAGAATTCAATCAGCTTTGCTCCATCCTACAAAAGAAAAAATAGAAATTAATGAAGCTTATCTTTCTCAATTAATTCTTACTTTTAAAGATAATTTTAGAGGAATATTAAACCATCTTTATGAAAACTTTAAACATTAAAAATGCCCCACAGATTTCTTGAAACTCAGATTGTTTTCTCCAATCAAAATTCCACTCTCTTTCCTGGAGAAGTTGGAAAAGGAGAACTCATACTAAAACCAAAAATAGATTTAGAGGTACATTTATTTGGTTATCACGTTGCGATGGAAGGTCGAGGACAAACTGCCGTCATAACAAAATTAAATAATGAAACAGTTCTAATAAAAAATGTCAAACTACTAAAAGGAGAAACGTATCGATATGATGTAGAAATTGTTGGAGTACTTCCCCCAACTTATGCAGGCGAAAATATTAGTTTTTATTGGAGAGTAGAAACCTTTATTGAGCTACAAGGAAAATCCTATGATCAGGTTAGAAATTCACTTCTTAAAAAATTTAAACTCCTTGCTGCAATAAATCCAAATAAAAAATTATCAACTTTTAAAAGTGTATATTTTAAAGCTCCAGATACTCCTTACTCGGTTAATTCTATCCCGTTATCTTTAAATCAAACAGGATTCTCTCCACTAAGTATTGGACTTGTTTTCATGATATTCTTTTTTCTTGCTTGTGGACTTTTAGATTACCCAGCTAACCTTGGAGCAATTATTTTATTTGCAATTGTATTGTTATTTGCATTTGTTATCCCTCATTATTATAAAGCCAGATTACTTGACAAAATTGAATTCGTAGCAAATACTACTGAAAACAACCAGCTTTCTTTAAATTTCATCTTACCTGATAACAGGAAAAAAATATCCAAACTAAAAGTTCAATATAAAATAGTAGAAAAGGTTATTGATGACCGGGGAACATCTTCTTACACTTATCATCATCCTATTTACCGATCAGCTACCAAAGAAAAACGAACTCCTCAAAAAAATACAGAATTCATTTTTGACTTCCCTGATAAAAATACAAATACTATGGTCTCATTTCAAATCGGTGACATCAGTTTTTATTGGGAAGTGAATGTAATTATTGAATTTGATTATGGAGGAGAATCAACTTTTGCTCAAAAAATATTTGTTGAACAAAAAGATGTGAATTGGAATCCTTAAAGTTAAAATTGAAACTTGCCTTATAAATGCAAAACGACTATCTCGATACTCTAATATTATTCCACGAAGATGATCTTCAAGATTCATCCAAACTATCCATTTCTGGAAAGATAACTTTTACTCCAAAAATAGATTTGAGTTTAGAGGAGCTTGGATACCAAGTAGTTTTAACGGCAAACAATAATTACTTAAGTCGAGACATTTCATTACAAACTAAAATATTTTTCCGAAATAAAACTATGAAAAAGGGGAAAGACTATAGTTATGATATTCAATTTAATCCAACCTTTTCTTTGCCCTTTAATTCACAAAACTTAAACCTTGAATCATCGATTCAGACAATTGTCAAATTACAAACGAGTAGTTATTTAAAAGTCAGAAACGATTATTTAGAAAAAAAGAACCTCAACATTTTAACAGATACAAATCAATTATTATGGTCAAGTAAAAAATTTTCCTTAGTCAACGCAAAAGGGAATTATCTGATTGAAGAAGAAAGTCATACTGTTACTAATAGAAATTTCCGCCCTTGGGTATATTTCATCATTAGTTCAATCATTGCAGCTTTTATTATTTCTCCATTCCAACTATTTCATAGTTATTATGTATTACCTATCTGTTTAGCTTTACTTTTTTCCATCTTTGTTCTTCCTCAATTATACAAAGAATATATCTTGAAAAGCATTGGAATAAATATTACTCAAATCAACGAAAATCAGTTCAGCATCTTTTTAGATGTGACTAAAAATTGGCAACAAGTCCAAAGTGTCAAAGCTGAATATGGTGTTTTTGGTAATATTCTTTTCTCCGGTACACATGAGGAAGTCCCATACGGAATTGATTTTTTCATTTCACCTTCTATCAAAAAATCAAAAATTAAACCTGTAGAAGAAAGCGTTTTAGATTTTCAAGAAGTAAACTATGATTTCACTTTTGACTTCCCTAAGAGAAACTTGCCAATTACTTTTGAACATCCTAATGTTTCATCTTATTGGGAATTTAAAATAACAGTTAACTTTTTTTTAGGATTAAAATCAGAATTCGTCAAAGAAATAAAAGTAAAACAAGTACCTACAAATTTAACAAACAAAACCCCATAACAATACATTTACAAAATGATTCAACAAACCATCGACTACGTAAAATCCGAATTAGAAAATGCCGAAGGCGGTCACGATTGGTGGCACATTTATCGCGTTTGGAAAACCGCCAAACAAATCGCTGCTTCAGAACCTGTTGATATTCGCGTAGTTGAACTCGGCGCATTGCTTCATGATATTGCAGATTCTAAATTTCATGATGGAGATGAAACTATCGGCCCACGAAAAGCGAGCGAGTTTTTGACTTCCATCGGAGTTGATCAAAAAACGATAGATCATGTCATTTTAATCATTCAAAATATTTCGTTTGGTGGAGGTAATTTTGAGAAAAAATTCCACTCACCAGAATTGGAGGTAGTGCAAGATGCTGATCGCTTGGATGCACTCGGCGCTATTGGAATTGCTCGAACTTTCAATTATGGTGGTTTTAAAAACCGAGCAATTTACGATCCTAATATTCCGCCAGAGTTAAACATGACCAAAGCCGAATATAAAAAAAGCACCGCTCCTTCAGTTAATCATTTTTATGAAAAATTACTTTTGTTAAAAGATCTAATGAACACGCCAACTGGAAAAAAAATGGCAGAACAACGGCATCAATTTATGGAAACATATCTAGATCAATTCTACCAAGAGTGGGAAGGCAAGCTCTAACACCAAACATATAAGACACGTAGCGGTCTGCTTTAGCTGACACTACGTGTTATTTGTCCAACATATTATTTGTAATATTTTTTCAATAAAATTTCCAAAAGAAACCTAAACTTATCAACTTTGCACTTGTTATAATTTCAACATTGACAAAAACAATTTTTACAAAATATGCTATTATTAATTTCGCCAGCCAAGACTTTAGATTTTGACAAAACTGATTTAAAGAAAAAAACGAAACTTCGTTTTCTCCCTGAAAGTCAAGAACTGATCGATGTGTTGAAACAGAAATCAGCTAGCGACCTCAAAAGTTTAATGAAGGTCAGCGACAATATTGCCAACCTTAATGTAGAACGCTATCATAATTTCCAAACACCTTTTTCTCTAAAAAATGCAAAGCAAGCAATCTTAGCTTTTCGAGGAGATGTTTACACAGGTTTGGATGCAGACAGTTTTGATGATGCGGATTTAGCATTTGCTCAAGATCATTTGCGAATTCTTTCAGGACTTTATGGTTTGATCAGACCATTAGATTTAATGCAACCTTATCGATTAGAGATGGGAACGAAATTGCAAAATAATGCTGGCAAAAATCTCTACCAATTTTGGGATGACAAAATCACCAAAACCATCAACAAGGATGTCAAGAAATCAAAAGCAAAAGCGATTATCAATTTAGCCTCCAAAGAATATTTTTCAGCCGTTCAACCCAAATTATTGCAAGCCGATTTGTACAATGTACATTTCAAAGAAGAGAAAAACGGGCAATTTAAAATCGTTGCTTTTTTCGCAAAAAAGGCAAGAGGTATGATGTGTAATTATATTATCAAAAATAAATTGACAGAACCTGAACACTTGATCGGTTTCGACATGGACAGATATGTCTATAATGAAGAATTGAGCAGCGAACGAGATTTAGTTTTTACTAGATAAAGTTTTCCCTGGGACAATAATTACAATCTTCATTTCGAAAAAAACGTTAACTTTGAAGAAATAATGTTTTTAGTTAGAATTCAATAATGACTTTGTTAAAAAAATCACTACATATTATCCTTGCATTTTTATTGTTAACCAGTACTTCTGGTTTTTCAATAAGCACGCATTTTTGCCAAAGTCAATTGCAAGATCTGCAGTTCTTTTGTCAAGCAAAAACTTGTGGTGAACTTCAAGCAGAGAAAGAAAGTTGTCATAAAGTTGCTGACGAAAATATTAAGTCTTGCAAAAAAGGATGTTGTGAAAGTAAGTCGGATTTTTACCAACTCGACCTTGACCAACAAACTGCTCCTACTACATTCAAGCCTTTGAACATCAAGGTTTTAACTGCGATTTTATTTACGCTTTTTAATATTGAATTACCTTCAGCTGATAAAAAATCAACTGATTATTTCAATTACAAACCACCACTCATTGTCTGCGATTACACCGCTGAATTGCAGGCTTTTCTTATTTAAAATATTAACATGAATGAGTGCTCATCTTTCAAAAATGAAAAATGGGCTACACCTATTTTGATACAGTCAAGTGGTTAACCATTTGCTGTTCATCATTCTTCGTTAATATTTAATTATGTTAAAATCAACCATTAGATTTTTTCTAGAAAATAAATTGGTAGCCGTATTGCTACTCGTACTTTTCGTTGGCTGGGGATTAGTCACCGCGCCATTTGATTTTGGAATTTCGCAATTACCACGTGATTCCGTTGCAGTAGATGCTATTCCTGACATTGGCGAAAACCAGCAAATTGTCTTTACTAAATGGCCTGGTCGCTCACCTCAAAATGTCGAAGATCAAATCACCTATCCTTTGACCACCGCCTTGCTCGGTATTCCAAAAGTGAAAAGTGTGCGGAGTAATTCCATGTTTGGATTCTCCAGTATCTATCTCATTTTTGAAGAAGATGCGGAATTTTATTGGAGCCGATCTCGGATTTTGGAAAAACTAAATTCACTTCCCCCAAATACTTTGCCTTCAGATGCTAGTCCAATGTTGGGCCCAGATGCAACTGGTTTGGGGCAAATATTTTGGTACACTTTAGAAGGACGAGACGCTGAAAATAACCCGACCGGTGGTTGGGATTTACATGAGTTACGCTCTATTCAAGATTATTATGTTCGCTTTGGATTGAATGCTGCAGAAGGAGTTTCTGAAGTTGCCTCTATTGGTGGCTATGTCAAAGAATACCAAATTGATGTTGATCCAGATGCAATGAAAGCTAACGGAATTAATCTCAATCAAGTAATGAGTGCGCTCAAAAATAGCAATCTCGATGCAGGAGCGCAAACCATCGAAATCAACTTGGCAGAATATTTCGTTCGAGGATTAGGTTATGTGGAAAGCATTTCTGACATAGAAGAAAGTGTTGTCATTGTTAATGAAAACGTGCCGGTCCGAATTCGAGATATTGGTAAGGTCAACATTGGACCAGCCACTCGTCGAGGTGCAATTGATAAATCTGGTGCAGAAGCCGTAGGTGGAGTTGTAGTCGCTCGATACGGTTCAAACCCAATGGATGTAATTCAAAATGTCAAAGAAAAAATCAACGAAATTGAAGCTGGTCTCCCTAGCAAAGTCTTAGCGGATGGAACAATTTCTCAAGTGAAAATCATTCCATTTTATGATCGATCACAATTGATTCAAGAGACTTTGGGAACGTTGCAGGAAGGATTGACTTTAGAAATTTTGATTACGATTATAGTTGTAATCTTAATGTTATTAAATTTCCAAAGTAGTCTTCTGATTGCAGGAACTTTGCCTATTTCAGTTTTGATGTGTTTTATTGCAATGCGATACTTTGGAGTTGATGCCAACATTGTGGCACTCTCAGGAATTGCAATTGCAATTGGAACAATGGTTGACATGGGAATTGTTTTGGTAGAAAGTATGGTCAAGCGATTGGAAGAAGCACCTCCTGAAGAAAGTACCTTGACTTCAATTTATGAAGCGACAATAGAAGTAGCTTCAGCAGTTTTGACAGCGGTAGCAACCACAGTCATTAGTTTTATTCCTGTTTTCACCATGGAAGCTGCGGAAGGTAAATTATTTAGACCACTCGCCTACACCAAAACTTTTGCCTTAGTCGCATCGATCATTGTAGCCATCACTATTTTACCACCACTCGCCCACTCAATTTTTTCAAGCAAAAAAAATAAAACTGGACAAGACTGGCGAACCTGGATTATCAACTTACTTATTTTAGGAGCAGGGTTAGTCGTTTTATTTTATTATAAAAATACCATTTCTGGAAATGTAATCATTGCAATAGGCTCTCTTGGACTACTGAGTCTTTTGGTAAAAAAATATACTTCGAGTCGTACTTATCGTTGGTTTAATATTTTAAAAAATGTTATTTACGCAGGCATCGTCATTTATTTTTTAACTCAAATATGGATGCCATTGGGAGTTAATAAAAGTTTGATGGCCAATTTTTTCTTCATTGGAATAATTGTAATTGCATTGTTATTATTTTTCCAAACGATGATATATTTCTATGAAAGCATCTTAAGTTTCTGTTTACGATTCAAGTTTTTGTTTTTCATTTTTCCAGCATTGATTCTATTTTTTGGCTATCAATCTTTCCAACAAACGGAAGAAGAATTCATGCCTGCCTTGAACGAAGGAAGTTTTCTTTTGATGCCTACTTCTATGCCTCACTCAGGCATGCAAGAGAATTTAAAAAACCTCAGAATGCTAGACATGGCAGTCACCGCCATTCCTGAAATTGAAAATGTAGTTGGTAAATTAGGTCGAGTAGAATCTCCGCTCGATCCTGCTCCAATCTCGATGTACGAGAATATTATTAATTATAAAAGTGAATACAAAACGGATAAAAACGGTCATCGGATTCGATTCAAGATCAATGAAAAAAATGAATATGTTAGAGACGAAATTGGCGAACTCATCGAAGACAGAAATGGTCGATACTTTCGACAATGGCGAGACGAGATTCAATCACCTAATGACATTTGGGATGAAATAGTTAAAGCAACAAGACTGCCTGGCGTTACCTCTGCTCCGAAATTGCAACCCATCGAAACTCGACTCATCATGCTCCAAACGGGTATGCGAGCACCCATGGGAATAAAAGTAAAAGGAACAGATTTAGCTACTATCGAATCTGTAGGATTATTGTTAGAAAATGAATTAAAAGAAGTGGATGGGGTTAAAGATGCCGCTGTTTTTGCGGAACGGATTGTAGGAAAACCTTACATGGAATTAGACATTCAACGAGAGGTAATAAGTCGATATGGCTTGACCATACTGGATGTTCAAAATCATATTCAAGCGGCCATCGGTGGAATGAAAATGTCAGAAACGGTGGAAGGTCGAGAACGATATGCCATCCGATTGCGCTACCCTAGAGAGTTACGAGACAATCCAGAAGTCATCAAAAGTATTTTGGTGGGCACTCCTACTGGTGCACAAATTCCTTTGGGTGAATTAGTAAAAATAAACTTTGTACGTGGTCCACAATCCATCAAAAGTGAAGATGGCTTCTTAGTTGGCTACGTTTTGTTCGATAAAGAAAATGGTTACTCCGAAGTCGAAATTGTTAAAAATGCGAAACGGCTTTTTGCAGAAAAAATCGAAAAAGGAAGCCTGAAAATTCCTGCGGGAACGAGTTATGCTTTTGCTGGAAATTACGAACAACAGGTTCGAGCTAATCAACGGTTAGCCATTGTGATTCCATTGGCATTAGCTTTAATTTTCTTGATTTTATACTTCCAGTTTAGCTCCATCTTTATTTCGATGATGGTTTTCACAGGAGTATTTATTGCATTTGCGGGAGGATTTATTTTATTGGATTGGTATGCTGATCCAGCATTTTTGGACATCCAATTTTTTGGCAAAAATATGCGCGACTTATTTCAAGTTCAGACTATTAATCTAAGTGTTGCTGTTTGGGTAGGCTTTTTGGCACTCTTTGGAATCGCTACAGATGATGGTGTTTTAGTCGCAACTTTTCTAAAAGATTCTTTCGAAAAAAATAAACCTGATTCCATTCAAGAAATTAGAGATGCAGTAGTGGAAGGTGGAAAAAGAAGAGTTCGTCCTGCGATGATGACGACGGCAACTACTATTTTGGCCTTGCTTCCCATTTTGACTTCGACGGGTCGTGGATCGGATATTATGTTGCCAATGGCTATTCCATCATTTGGAGGAATGTTATTTCAAGTGATCACGATGTTTACTGTTCCTGTTTTATTTTCGATGTGGAAAGAGTGGGATTGGCGAATCAATAATTTTAAAAAATAGAAAATGGAAAAAATAAATAAAATTTCAAATATGGTTTCTTTCAATAAATTAATTTGGATAATCGTTTTTTTAGTTTTTCATAACAATGCTTTTACACAGACAGAACTCGAATCATATATTAGCCAAGCGGCTGAAAAAAATGAAAATTTAAAAGCATTGCATCAAGATTATTTAGTCGCTTTATCTAAAGTCGACCAAGTCAATATTTTACCAAATCCTGAAATAAATATAGGTGTCATGTTGCCAAAAATGCAGGGGCATACTGGTATCAATAGATTTAATCTAGGAGCGATGCAATCATTCCCTTGGTTCGGAACATTGAAAGCGAAAAAAAACCTAGCACTCGCTAAAGCGGAAGTGAAAAATAAGAATGTACCTATTGCTTCCTTGGAAATTATTTTTCAACTAAAAAAATCTTGGTTAAAAATTTATGAATTGGAAAAGAAAAAAGAATACTTAACAATAAACTTACAACTTTTAGATCGACTAGAAGATGTAACGCTTTCCAATATCGAAACAGGCAAATCTTCCACCATCAATGTGGTTAAAATCAATTTAAAGAAAGAAAAAATAAAGACAGAATTAGCTCTTTTAGAAAATCAGAAAATTGCTCCTTTAACTACCTTCAATCAACTTTTACAATCCGATTTAAATCAAACAATTGATATAAAATCGACACTTAATTTCGCAGTACTTCCTATTAACAAGAGTGATTTATCAATCGTTGGAAATCAACCTCATCCAATTATTCAAAAATTGAATCTCCAACAACAAGCAGCCAGCAAATCATTGATGATCAATGATTTAAATAAAAAACCATCTTTTGGAGTCGGTTTCCAATGGACCTATGTTCAGGAATATCCTAACATTAGTTTTGATGCAAATGGTCGTGATATGAAGATAGCATTAGCTAGAATTAGTCTTCCTATCTACACCAAACAATATCGAGCAAAAACGCAAGAAGAGGAACAAAAGATCATTGCCATCGATCATCAAAAAAAGGAAATCATCAGTCAGTTTTCTATGATGATTGAGCAAGCTAAAGCAGAACATGAGTCGGCTAAAATTAAAATTGATTTGTATGAAAAACAAAAACGATTGACTCGTTCGGCTATCGAAATTCTGGAAGGAAACTTCAGTACAAGTGGAAATGGTTTTGAAGATTTATTGCAAATGCAAATGGATTTGGTGGATTATGATGTGATGATTTTGGAAGCCATTGTGATGAGTCATTTAGCTGTAGCAAAAATTGAAAAAATAGTTTTTTAATAATGGTGAACTGTTAACGGTGAATGGTTAATTTTTCTCGTTGGTAATTTAAACTTAAAAAAACATGGAAAATTTAAAAAATGTAATAGTATTGTTATTAGCAGTAACAATTGGAGTTGGGATTGGTTATTTTGTTTTTGGAAAAAATAAAAATGAAGCAGCTAATCAAATGGAAGGACACAATCATTCTGCAGAAATGAGTGAACCAAGTGCAGTTGAAGAAACAATTTACACTTGCTCGATGCATCCTCAAATTCGTCAAAACGAAATGGGTATTTGTCCTATTTGTGAAATGGATTTGATTCCTGTGGAAACAAATTCATCAAGCGATCCTTTGGTTTTTCAAATGACTGAAGAGGCTGTAAAAATTTCAAATATACAAACGACGATTATTGGTTCTTCAAAAGGTGGAGGCAAAAGTATTATGCTCAATGGTAAAATCAAACCTGACGAAAGACGCTCAGCAAGCATCGTTAGTCATTTACCTGGTCGAATTGAAAAACTATTTGTCACCTTCACCGGTGAGAAAATTGCTAAAGGTCAAAAAATTGCCACCATTTATTCACCTGAATTAGTGAGTGCACAACGAGAGCTTTTGGAGGCTTTAAAATTAAAAGATATCAGTCCTAATCTTGCCGCTGCTGCTCGACAAAAATTAGCTTATTGGAAAATTCCTAAAAGCTCTATTGACCAAATTGAGCAAAGTGGCAAAGTACAAAGTCTAATGAATATTTATGCAGATGAGGGAGGAATCGTCATGGATAAAAAAGTATCTGTCGGCGATTATATCCAAGAAGGAAGTATGCTTTTTGAAACAATTGGACTCGAAAGGTTGTGGGTAATATTTGACGGCTATGAAGAAAATATGTCTAATATTCGAGTCGGCAATATCATCAAATTTACGACACCTGCTGTTCCTGGAAAAACATTTTCGGCTAAAGTTACTTACATCGATCCGATTTTAAATGCAGCGACTAGAGCCGTAGCCATCCGAACTGAAGTCAGCAATCGAGGTGGATTTCTTAAACCTGAAATGTTTGTAAAAGGAATGTTACAAACTGCCAGTTCATCCAAATCAAAGATCACCGTTCCTAAAACTTCCGTGCTGTGGACAGGCACTAGATCCGTCATTTACCTCAAAGATCAAGAAACTGAAGTCCCTAGTTTCCGATACCAAGAAATTACACTAGGCGAAAGTCTTGGGGAATTCTATGCAGTCAAAGCAGGGTTAAATCTTGGTGATGAAGTAGTCACTAATGGGGCATTCGTAATTGATGCAGCTTCTCAATTGAATAATCAAAAATCAATGATGAATCAAAATGTAAATATTAAACCTCAAAATGCTGGAACGCCAGCCATTCCTGACTTTACGGAAGGTACACCCGATAACTTCAAAGCACAGTTGAGTTCACTTTCTGATAAATATTTATTGTTAAAAGATGCATTCGTTGAGACAAATGCAGAAGTGGCAAAAGAAGCAGCAACGACTTTTTTAATGCAATTAGAAAATGTAGATATGACTTTAATCAAGAGCGATGCTCATCAATATTGGATGCAACAATTAGCCGCTCTTCAAGGACATGGAAAAAAAATAACTACACTTGATGACGTAGAAATTCAACGCCAACAATTTGATTTTTTGTCAGATGCAATGATAAACTCAATAACTGCTTTTGGTACAAAAAATAAATTATTTGTGCAATTTTGCCCGATGGCTTTTGACAACAAAGGAGCTGATTGGATTAGTGATATCAACGAAGTTCGAAATCCTTATTTCGGAGATAAAATGATGAAATGTGGATTAGTGACTGATACTCTTTCCATTAAATAATTTTTTCAAAAACAGACAAAATGAAAAATATAGTTTTCCTTTTTTCCATAACGATAGTACTTTTACAGTTCGGATGTCAACAAGATTCAAGTAGTTCAAAACCTTCCATCGACTTGGATAATTTTGTATTGAGTGATTTAAAAAGTCCAGTTGATTCAGGAGGGGAACCTAATCTTTTTGTTTCTGAGCAAGGAGAAGTTTATTTGAGTTGGGTGGAATATGTAAATGATACAACTGATGCTTTGATGTTTTCCAAAATTGAAAATGACGCTTGGTCTGCTCCTACCGAAATTGCTAGAGGTTCAGATTGGTTTGTCAATTGGGCAGATTTTCCATCGTTGGTTGTTTACAAAAACAACGACCAACACATGGCTGCTCATTGGTTACAAAAACGAGCAGAAGGAACTTATGATTACGATGTTCACATTGCTCAATCTAAAGATGGTGGAAAAACTTGGAGTGAGTCTTTTATCATTCATACTGATGGTATCGCTGCCGAACATGGTTTTGTAACAATGCTCCCTCAGGATGATGGAAAAATATTTACTGCATGGTTGGACGGTCGTTTTACAAAAGTGGAAGGTGAAGAAACTGCTCACGACTCACATGACGATCATGGTCACGGAGGAGGTGGAGCGATGACTTTACGCACCGCTACTTTTAATATTGAAGGAAAACTTTATGATGAAAAAGAATTGGACCATCGAATTTGCGACTGCTGCCAAACTGCTGCTGTCGTCACCCCTAACAAATGCTTAGTCGCTTATCGAGATCGCTCTGTGGATGAAATTCGAGATATTTCTTTTGTCCAAAAAACTAATGAGGGTTGGTCAAGTCCATCTTTAGTTCATGCTGATAATTGGAAAATTGCAGGTTGTCCTGTCAACGGACCAGCCTTAGCTAATCATAAGGATGATATTGCCATCGCATGGTTTACAGCTGCTGAAGAAAAACCAAAAGTAAATGTCTCATTTTACAACAATGAGATTACAAGTTTTGAAAAACCAATTAGAATTGATGAAGGCAATCCTTTGGGAAGAGTTGGAATTGAGTTGTTTAATGATTTTGCTATGGTTAGTTGGTTAGAACAAGTAGGAGAAAATGCAGAAATAAAATTAGCTCAAGTTTCTTCAGGCGATGAAAAACCTAAACTCATAACACTCTCTAAATCAAACACTTCGAGACGAAGCGGCTTTCCTCAGATAGAAAAAACAGAAGATAAATTGATCTTCGCATGGACAGTTTCTGAAGGAAAAAAATCAACTGTTCACACCGCATTTTGGAAATTCAAATAATTAAAATAAATTTTTAAAACCTTATCAATTATGAAAAATTTAAAATTAGTTCTCCCATTATTTTTATTTGCTATGGCAACTTTAGTATTTGCTTGTGGCGATGGCGCAGCAAAAGGTGATGCTACTAAGACTGAACAATCTGCTGAACAAGGCAAAGAATATACTGCAGCTTATATCTGCCCGATGCATTGCAAAGGAAGTGGAAGTGATGCAGCTGGAACTTGTCCAGTTTGTAAAATGGATTATGTAGCTAATGAGAAAGCAGGTAAAACTGATGCTCATGATGGACATGACCATGATAGTCATGATGGACATAGTCACTAAGTAAAAAAATGCCCGTCTTTCGAGACGGGCATTTTTTTTTGATTTCTAAAGTATCTGATATAATAAACTGTAACTTTAAAAATCATTCTAACTAATTCCATTTTCTATGAAAAGAATAATCACCACTAAACGACTCCATTTACGAGAAGCCAATCTTGATGATGATGAATTTATTTTTGAATTACTTAACTCGAAAGGTTGGATAGATAATATTGGTGACCGAGGTATTCGAACGATCAAAGATGCTCAACAGTATATCACCAATAAACTTTTGCCTGATTATGGAAAAGACAACATTGCCATGTTTATCATGGAAAGAAAGGATGATGGAATTTCTATCGGAACCTGTGGTTTGATTAAACGGCCTCAGTTAGAAGATGTCGACATTGGTTTTGCTATGCTAGCAAAATTTGGAAAAAAAGGTTATGCCTACGAAGCAGCTAGTGCTACTTTAAAAATGGCGATAGATGAAATTAAGATAAAACGAATTGTGGGTATTACCACTTTAGAAAATAAAGACTCGCAACGCCTTTTGGAAAAAATAGGATTAGCTTTTGAAAAAATGATTCCGTTTGAGAAAGAGGAATTGATGCTTTTTTCGAAGGAATGATGATAGAACGCGGATGACGCGGATCGAGCGAATTTCAGCAGATTTGACGATTACAATAATGTAGTGTTTTAGAAAAAACATTAACACCTCTAATCGTAAAATCCGTTACAATCCGCGTCATCCGTGTTCCATCAAAATTTACATAC
Organism: uncultured Saprospiraceae bacterium; assembly: GCA_937981555.1. GTDB lineage: Bacteria > Bacteroidota > Bacteroidia > Chitinophagales > Saprospiraceae > CAJQQY01. Next base: position 77,919 of record CALJOK010000057.1, on the reverse strand, counting down.
TCGCTGCTACTTTTTCCACTTCATTCCATACCCGGAAAACATTTTTATAACAAATCTTTGCAATGTCTTCTTCAGAATAACCTCTTTGCAACAATACTTTTACAAGATTTGGAAATTGGGATACATCCTTCAAACCTACTGGTAAACTATCCCCCACTCCATCAAAATCAGATCCTAACCCGACATGATCGATACCTGCTAATTTTACTACATGATCGATATGATTAGCTACCATCTCCACATCAGAAAAAAGTCTAGGATTGTCTTTTTTAAATTGTTCAATAATGGGTTTTGCAAGAGAGTCACTTGCTTCTAATCCTTTTTCAGTTAAAATTCCTGAGAGTTTTTCACGGTCTTCATCTTGTTTTTTTCTCAATTTCCCGTCTAAGAAAGTTGACCCAAAGTTGATGCACATTACTCCATTATTTTTACCTAATAATTTGATCATATCGTCATCCATGTTTCTTTCAAAACCAGGAACGAATTTTCTACAACTAGAATGAGAAGCGATACAAGGAGCTTTTGCTAGTTTCATTACTTGATAAAAAGTACTATCACTTACGTGTGAAATATCTACCATAATTCCCACCTTATTCATCTCTTCCACCACATCTACTCCGAAAGGACTCAAGCCATTCCAAGTTCGAATGGTATCATAAGAAGAATCACAAATTTGATTTACTTTGGAATGAGTCAAAGTAATGTATCGAACTCCTCGATCATAAAAGTGTTGAACATTGGCTAAATCATCCATGATTGGTGCTCCATTTTCCATCCCCATTGGAAGGGCAATTTTTCCTTCGGCAAATGCTTTTTCACAATCAGCTGGTGAATCCCCTTTCATAAAATTATCTGGATGAGCTTTAATGATTTTTTGAACCATATCAATTAATGAATCAGCAAACATTTTTGCTCCGCCATTTTCTTGAAAACTTGCTGGAATATAAATCGACATAAAAGGCGCATCCAGTCCTCCTTTTTTAGCTCGGACATAATCGAAATCGCCTTTATCAGTTTCGATAGGGATACCAATAAACTCCTTGGTTAATTTAAAATTTCGAACATCAAGTCTATATGGTAAATCTACATGGCCATCGGTAATAATGTATTTGTGTGCAATCTCATTGGCTTGTATTTCTAATTTTTCATCCGCTGTGAGTTGTGGTTTTTCTTCACATGAGAATAGAAAAATAGAACTTAGAATAAAAGTTAAAAAAGTAAGGTTCTTCATAATTGAATTGTTTTTTCGTTAAATTCGGAATGTTATTTCATCCCGATTCAAACTTAATAATTTTTTATCATGAAAAATATTTTACGATTACTTTCCTTCAGTCTTTTATTTTTCAGTTATTCTAACAATGCATTTACGCAAATAAACGTGTCTAAATCTTTTGCTCAAAAATCAGCAAAAATGGATTTAGCGTTTTTAGCTCCTTTAGAAAATAGTTATAAAAAAATAAAGGCAAGCGAAAGTATTGTAGTCGATTTTGATTTTGAGATTAAAGCTAAGAAAGCTGATATGAAAATTGGATTTGCCCTATTTCCAGAAGGAAAAAATGCAATAACTTTTCCACATATAAAAGTGTCAAACATGGCGATCTCAGCAGCAACAAATGAAGATGAGGAAGCTCGGTTGGTTTTGCATGAAATGTCAAGAGAAGATTTAGAAAGTTATCAAGCAGATTGGGGAGCGGTTGTTTTTTTTCAACCTAAAACAGTTTTCTCGGATAAAGATCATTGCAAAATGTTAGCATTATATAGAGAAGGAAAAGGACTGGTTTATGTTTTCTATTTATTCAATGAGGCATCGGAGGAAGTTGATTTGCAGAAAAATTGTTTGAGTTTTTTCCAAAAAGAAACTAAAGAAGAAGAGTAAAAATAGGAGTATCGATTATCCAACAAGAAGTTAAAATTTAAGAAGTTTAAGCGATCTCGTAATTTCCCTTTATTCTATTTCTTAAATTCTTACAGTTATTATAAAAATCAAAAAGGAAGTCATTTAAAAAATGACTTCCTTTTTGATTTTATTTTTAGTCCTAAAAAATAGAAAGTCGCGTATTTGAAATACGCGACTAACCACAACAAATTATAATCCCATGAACATATTCTTTATAGACAAGCTAAAATTTTAGCTGTTTAATTCTTTTTTGTGAGTTGGATACTTAATAAACTATATTAATACTTTATTTATTATGTGAAGAGAAAAAATATTTGCATAGCAAGTCAGATTTTTAAAGATCCGACTTGCTATGTTGCAAATTATAATCCCATGAACATATCCAAATTTAGGTGCTGAGCTTTCAGCTTTTGATTGCATCATTTTGCAATCTTTCTTTTCATTCCTCCTCTTATATTTTTTATCATGAGAAAAAGAAGTAGGTCAGAATCCTATTTAACTAGGATTCTGACTAACTACAACAAATTATAATCCCATGAACATATCCAAATTCAAGTGCTGATCCTTCAGCTTTTAATTGCATCATTTTGCAATCTCTCTTTTTCTTTCCGCCTCTTTTATATTTTTTACCATGAGAAAAAAAGAAGTAGGTCAGAATCCTAAAATTTTTAGGATTCTGACTAACTACAACAAATTATAATCCCATGAACATATCCTTTTTGTCAATTTTGAAGGTTAACTTTTTAACCTGTTTGTAATCTTTTTTCCCTTCATTCTCTACGTTTCCTCCCGATTACATAACAAATATAGAGCGGTCTACTCCCTTAGACAAAGACAAAAATCACTTATTGTGAACTTTTAAAAATCAATTATATTTTAAAACTTACTTCTTCATTATTCGCAATCTACTGAAAGTCAACAACTTAACAATATTAGGCTTTTACCAAATCGTTATTTTTGTGAATTATTTATTATAATTTTTCATTAAAAAAAAACAAAAAAAAAGCATGATTTTAATTAAAAAATCATGCTCAAATAATTCTATGAAATAAAAATGAGTTTCATGGTTACGATGCTGAAATCGAGAAAAACTATTTCAGAACCATACCATAAGGCGAATTCCTCTACTTTCCATTTTTCATAATTGGAAAGGTTAAAGTTTCTTCGGATGTTTGAATACTTAAGAAATAAGTACCCGAAGCAAGTTTTTCATCAATTTCAATCGTTAAATCTTTTACATCCTCAAATTGAGTAGACTCGAAAACAACTTGTCCTAATGTATTTAGAATTTGAATGTTTTGTAAAACGCCCTTTTCTGGCAGATTCATAATATTGATTTCTCCTATAAAAGGATTAGGAAAAATAGCTACATCTGTAAAGGTTCCAAAATTTACACTTCGAATATCTGAGTAAGTGTAATTTCCATTAAAGTCAATTTGTTTTAAGCGATAGTAACGATACCCGGATTTCAATGGGGAGTTGTCAGAAAATGTGTAATGATGGTTAGTTGTTGTTGTGCCATTACCGAGTACCGTTCCTATATGCTTAAAATTCTCGTCTGTAAGTGGTAGCGGTGACTTTGCTACCTGTATTTCAAATTTATGGTTATTAAATTCTGATGCGGTTTCCCATCTTAGGATTGCGTCCATCCCATGTTTTTCCGCAGTAAATGAAGTCAATTCGATTGGCAATGGAGCCAAAGAAATTATTTTAAAGTTATCAAGCGCATAGCCTGAATTTATTCCTTGAGAAAAATGAATTTGTGTACTGCTACTAAATTGTTGTCCATTATCTGAAAGTATACTACTCAAATCTATTTGTCCAGAGCTCAACCAATCACTAGAGAGCACTAATTCTGTGGCTTCGATCCATGAATCTGTATCACTTCCTCTCAGGTAAATATAATCTCCATCACCTAAGTTGTTTGGCGAACTATATTTATAATCAAAACTTAATTCTAATTCTTCGATTCCAACATAGTTAGACATATTCAAAGTGACGGTTAATCCTTCATTAGTTCCACTATTTGAGAAATCTTTTGATTCTAAACATTTATTGGAACCTTCGCTGACAAAATTTAATTTACCTTCAGTATCAGGCTTAAAATCCCATTCTTTAATCCCTTCCAATCCTATAATACTATCTGTAAAGGTGGAAACTGAAATTCCTTCAAAGTTCTGTTCATATGGTAAGGCAATCGGTGGATTAGCCAATTGAGTTACTAGATAGGATCCAACAGTCTCATTATTTGTTAAATCTACATCTTCAGGAATATTAATGAATCCATTTAATTGATATGTTCCTGGATTTGCAAAATTTGCGGTAGTGGTAAATATTTTTTCTAATGTATCTCCTGAAAGGAGTGTTTCATAAATCATTTCTGATTTTAAATTTCCACCATCTACTTGATAAGACATTTCAAAGCTGTCTATAGTATTAACTCCTAAATTTTTCAAACTTATCTTAATCAATGCAGCATTTGACAATGATAATGAAGTGTTAGCTCGACCTACTTTAATCGTTGAAATCTCCAACAAACTCAAATCATAATCCCAAGGACAAACGCCTCCTGATTGAGCGGTAACTCGAAGAGCGATAGAACGTTCTGTTTTACTTCCTTCATTAGTCATTCCTCGTACAGCATACCAGTATTCTTCTCCTATAACTAAAGTTTCTGTTTGATATGTATTAGAGGCGACCGTATCGATAGCAACCATATCTGGTCCTACTAAAGTATATATCTCATAAGAATCTACATCTGGAACTATATCCCAAGTCAATTCTAAGTGTCCTTCACAAATTACCGTTGAGGAAAGATTGGTTGGTCTTTCTAATATGTAAAAAGGAACTAGATTTTGACTTGTTTCAGAACCACTATTTTTCAAAATTTTGATAACACCTTCTTCTGTTGTAGCAGAAGGTACTGACCATGAATATTGGCGATCAGCAGCAGCTATATTTGCCTCAATTAAATCCCATGTAGCTCCTCCATCATCTGAAAACTCTAGGGAGAAACTAGATGTGTTATTTACAGCAGCATCCCATTGAATCATTTGAGTTGAACCAGGTTCTATACCTTCTTCTCCATATGGATATGTCAAAACTATATCAGTAGTTACATAATCATAGACAATAAAAAACTCTTGTGGTCCAGTTGGAATACTACTTCCATCAATAGTAATGGTGTAAATTCCAGCAGTTGGATTATCTAGTGTTACTTGTTCAATATTATTAAGTGTATCTAGTTTTCGAGTAGCTAAATCAGTTACATTAGTAGTATCATGATTCAAGACCCAAGGCAAATAATCTGAGTTACTTGGAGTAGTTAATTTTAAATCCAAATCATTAATCAAAGTCTTGGCAGAATAAGCAGGAGCTTCCACATCATGCCAGTATAACATTACTTTTAATTGTCCCAATCCTGAAGGAATGGTAATATCAAAGGTTTTGGTTTCTCCATCTGAAATTGAATCAGCGTTATACCTGGTATTCTCTAAACATTCTGCAGCCCTTCTTCCATTAATTAATCCATATCCATAAGCATAATCAGGTCCAGTATTTCCTAAATCATCTGCGGTATTACAAGCAATTGCTTTCATTAATCCACCTTTAGGTACATCACCTCCATTCAATTCTCTGTATCTTTCATTTAACAGGGTCAACGTTCCAACTGTAGATGGAGAAGCCATACTTGTTCCTGTTCCATTATAATAATCATAATCTCTTCCAGTAGACATTACATCTGAACCGATGGCTACAATTTCAGGTTTTAATCGCCCATCAGCAACAGGCCCCTTACTACTTCCTCCATTCAGTTCTCTACTTTGTCGAACATTTCCAACTGTCAAAACATTCTTAGCACTTTGGTAATATCTTAATACAGATTTGTATCCATCTGGATAATTTCCACAAACAGAATAGCCGCTATTCCCAGCTGCATAGACATGGAGCATTTCAGGCATTTGCCTCATCTGCCAATCTAAAGTATTACTGCTGTAATTATAAGTTCCATTGGTTTCACAATTATATCCCACTCCATAAGAATTATTAGTCATCACCATTCCGTGATTGTCATAATACGTTTGAGCATTAGAAATAATTGAAGTAGTTTTTTGAATAATTAGGTTGGAAGATGGCGCCATTCCACGATGAAGTGGATCAACATTTCCAGCACCTCCTACAATACCCGCCACGTGATCGCCGTGAGCACCGAATGAAGAATAAGTTCCGTTGGCGTAGTTGGTTACCCGATCATTGAAATCAATGTGGTCACCCAACTCGCCTCCGTCCCCTATTCCTACATAGATGCCTTCACCTCTTAGGTTTCGAGCCCCAGGAACATTAGATTGGAGTACATTCACTTTTTGTAAGATTCGATTTTCATGGTTAAGTCGCTCTACCGCAGGTTCGATTGCATCTACATGCGCAACCATTGGTGAAGCAGTAAGTCTTTGCAAATCATTTTGAGCAATTCGCCCAATAATAAGATCACCTCCTCGAAGAGGTGTTTGCAAGTGTGTTATACTAAAAGTGTGAATGAATTGAAGACGATTGGCTTCCAAATTATCTGTCAAAAGTATTGCTACATCAACAGTTCCAGGCGATTTTACGGCCCACTCTGGAAATCGTCCCTCCCTAATTTCAGGTGAAAGTTTTTCTTTTATAATGTACTTACGCAAGGTTTGGATACCACATTTCTTCAATTCAGAAGCATTCATTTTTGTGGGAACCTTAGCTAAGTAGGTATTTTTATATTGGTAATTTATTAATTCGATCTCTGCTTTTTGCAAGGTCTTCATTTCCAATTTTGAAGGAATCTTATCAAAGGAAATAACGACTACATAGTCTTCCCCTAATATGTCTTCCTGGAAATTTTGTTGCTGTTCAACAAACTGTTGAGGTTGCATTTTTTTCGTGGTTGAGTTGTCGATCGATTGATTTTGACCGTGCATCTCCGTTACGCATATCATAAATATGATAGCGCAAAAACTCATTATTGCATTTTTCATAAAATCGTAACACTTTGAAATGTTCATGAAATAATCACAGGAATGATCCAACCATTAGCTATTTTTTTTTGCATCGTATTTTTTAGCTAATGCTTTTTCAAGAAACCTGTAATAAATAAAGTGTGTTACTGTTGATAGTGTAGTTGTTTGTAAAACTTAGTACGGGGAAAAATTGTGGGAGTTTTTATGTTTGTGTATCCTGCATCGGAACAGTTATCTAATAGGCAAACAATATGCCTAGAACCCTCATTTAAGAGGTAAAAAAATAAAAAAACTAATAGTACTGTGACAAGGATTTCTATTTTTATATGAAAAAAAAATTATGTGAAAAAAAACTAATGTGGAATCATTTTAGACTAAAAAACCTAATGAAATCAATAAGATTAAAAAATAAGAGTTTTCATATACAAAAAACAATATTGCGTTATTGGCAAAACTGTGGGGGGTAACTCGATAAATTTTAGGATAATTTATATGTGTTTTTCTAGAAAAAAATAACAAGTATTAGGTCAATAGTTAATTCAATTTGAGAAAAAAGGATTTTTGATTGGAAAGATTTTTTTTACTTCTTAAACATATCTTCTTAAAGTTAGATTTAGCCTTCTACATTTATCAAAGGCACCATGATGCTCATTGGAAAGGAAATTGAATTTTTAAATCCATAACTATTTATACAGGAATCATCTTTTATACAGATAAGATCTCAGGCGATAATTTCCTTTGAATAAAAACTTATATCACTAATATTAAAAAGGACTCTGAAATGTCGGATTCGTGGTAAAAATAGTATCGGTAAGTGTGTGCAAAAAATTAATCAAATCTTGTTTTTGCTCAGCAGTCAATTCCAAAGGACGGATATTAACATCTACATTTGAAGAATTATTATGATTAGGACTTTCATTATAAAAATCAATGACCTCTTCCAATGTTTCAAATCGGCCATCGTGCATATAAGGGGCTGTCAGCGCAATATTACGCAAAGTAGGCGCACGGAATTTCCCATTATCAAAAGTGTCCTGAGTCACTCCTCCTAAACCTAAATCAATAAATTCCGTCAATGATCCAACAGAATCTAAACCATTATTAAAAAAATCGTCAGTAGTCCCTAAATGCAAAGCATGGCAATGTGCACATTCTGCATCAGGTAATCCACCTTGCGCATCTGTAAACATTCTCATCCCTCTATCTTCCGAATCGGTAAATGCCGCTTGCCCTTGAAAGATGACTTTATCATATTTTGAATCAGCACCAATTAAAGTTCTTTCAAATTGGGCTATAGCTTTTGCTGCAAGTTCTTTGGTTATTTCTGACCGATCTTCGATTCCGAAAGCTTCTCGAAACATTTCAGGGTAACTAGGATGAGCTATTAATTTCCCCTCTACATTTTCCCAGGTGTCATGTAATTCGATAGGATCTTCCACAGGTAGTATTGCCTGATCTTCTAAATCATTAGATCTTCCATCCCAAAACAAGCCTTTCTCCACATAGCCAATATTCAACAAACTCATCGAACTCCGCACTCCTGAAATACCATTAATTCCAACACTTGTAGCTCCTCCATCTGTAAAACTTAATGAAGGTAGATGACAACTAGAACAAGACATCGTGCTATCTGCGGAAAGAATTGGATCAAAAAAAAGATGTCGCCCCAACTCTATTCCTTCAACGGTCATTGGATTATCCGCAGGAATAAACATCGAAGGAAAACCATCAGGTTTGGTAATTGAAAAGCTTTGAGGATTGTATGGAATATCGGATAGATCGCCTGTAACACCACATTCTTCTGGTGTATCATCATCACCGCAACTCAAAATAAATAGGAAAAGAAAAAAGAAAAGAAAATATATTTTGTTCATAGTTACTAGTTGGGAGTTAACGATTTAGGATTTTTCGAAAAATCCTAAATCGTTAATTTATTTTACTACTCAATCGCTAAAGATAGATCTTGCAAGTTATCCATAATCTCATTCACTAAATCCATATCATTAATATTATGCGTGCCAGTTTCGGTCATCACATCAATATCTGAAAAAATCATTTTTGCATCAACTGTGAAAGAAACTTTTGAGGTTACATCTTCTTCTAAAGTAATATTTTTGGCAAAGAATTTAGCTCGATAAGCATCATCTGACCCGGTATGATAAGCTAATTTATGAGAAAAAGAACCATCTGAATCCACATCAATTTTTGCTTCTGTTTTGGAAAAAATAAAACTGTTCCAAGCTGACCAATAATGTCCAGCCATACGAAGTGGATGTCCACTACCATAATCTTCCCAACTCGTCTTATTCAAATCAGAGGCTACACCTAAATTGATCTTGATTCCTGAATATTCTCCAACTGGAACATTGGGAGCTGTGATCACAAATCCTTCCGTTGCATCATCAACATCAGCTGGCTTAAAACTCAAATCAACAAAATTAATTTCTAACAATTCTGTTTCCTCTGGATTTCCAACTATTTCTTTAACCAATACTACATTTGAAATGTAGAAATTAAATTGGTCAAATCTGATTGGACTCCCATCATAATCATAATCAGTATTGATCATCAAAACTTCATCCGCATATTTTCCCTTAAAAATTAACTCCACATCAGTAGTCGCCTCAAATGTCGGATCAGGTTTACAGGAATATTGGAAAAAAAGGAAAGAAGCAAATAGAAGAATGGCAAATAATTTTTTCATAGGAATCTTTTTTTACCCTAATTAAAGGATTTCTTTCTTTTGTAAAAATACAATTGTTTGAGTTTCTCTCATTAAACGAATATATCCCTCTTTCAGTTTTTAAAGTTGATAAAAATATTGATGATTTTTATCAATTACTCCCCTATTTCAAACGCCTCTGCCGTATTACTGACAAAAAAGGATTTAATCGTTTCATCTAAATCATCCGCAAAATTTATGCCTTTAAGCCACGTCGTGTAATTTACCCTTATTGGAATTTCCACATCAAACCCTGGTTCTATTTCTCCAAACAGAGGGAATATCACTTGAACTGAATTAGCCGTTTCTTTTCCCAACTGATAAACTTCTATTTCTGTTGAATTAGTCGTGGTATCATTTACTATGGAAAACTTTTGATATACAAATCCCGAATCTCGAGTACCGAAATACATTAAATTTTCACTACTCAAAGGATGCGCACTCGACAAAGTATCTGCATCAATAGAACTTAATTTTTCATCAATCCCTACTGTAAATCTTAACTCCATAAATGTCCCTGGTTTCCGAAATTCACCAATCGTATAATTAAAAGAACTTCGGTTAACTAACACAAAATCATCTTTAACTGTAGTATCCTTTAAAGTCTGAGCTATCGCATCTTCATAGATCATAAAAGTCATTTCATCCTCTACTTCAACAATACTCCCATCAGTCATAACTAATTGAAAATCAGACAAATAGAACTCCATTCCTTTGATCTGAAAAAAATTATTCGCAAAATTATTAAATGTAGAATCAGCTGAATGATTAATCACAGAATCTTGACCAAAGGTACCTTCTATGGAGATACTGTGTGTGATTTTTAAATTCAAATTTGGGAAATTGCAGCAATCATCGCAAGGTTCATCAGCTGAGGCATCGTAGTTGGTGGCATCAATGTTTAGACAACCGTCAGTTGGCGTGTAGCAACTTGAAATTAGCGTGATGAGTAATAAATGATAAGTGATAAATTTTAGGATATTGAAAAGAGTTTGAGGATTTCTAGAATTCATTTTCTTATTTTTTATTTTACCGTAGTAGCAATCCCTTGTGGTTGCCCTACCCCATCCATTTCTTAAAAAAGATATTTCCTCCATTCTTTCCCGCAGGACTGGTCAACCACAAAAGGTTGCTCTTACCTACTTCCCATATTCCTTCACTAATTTTTTAACTAACTGTTTCACCTGACTGGAAAAATCCTTATTCAAAATCCAATTATAATATTGCTTGTCTTGTGTCAAAACTTTCGCAGCATCTTGTCCTTGATATTTTCCAAAATTAAAAATAATCACCCCTTCGTGATTATATTTTAACCGCATCGTCGCATCAATCATTTTATCATCAGTCGTAAATTGATGCAAAGCTTTCATATCATTTTTAACTGGTTTCTCAATGATATTTCCATCGCCATCTTCTAAATCAACGTCTTGATATCTTTCTAATTGCCCTTTTAACACATCAATAGTTGCTCGAACATCAGAAAGCGCATCGTGTGCATTTTCTATTTTTTTTCCTGTATAATATTTCAGAGCAGCACTCAAAGTACGAGGTTCCATTTTATAAAAAATCCGTTGTACATCAATCGTTCTTCGTCGAGTCATATCTAATTCAATTCCTACTCGGGAAAATTCTTCCATCAACATCGGTACATCAAAACGATTGGAATTATACCCCGCCAAATCTGAATCACCAATAAATTTGAGCAACTGATCAGCCACTTGTTGGAAAGAAGGTTTATTCGATAACATCTTTGGAGTGATGCCGTGAACATTCATCGCCTCTTCCGAAATCGGAATTCCTGGATTTATCATCATCTCCAACTCTTCCGGTTCACCTCCGTTTTTTGAATATTTGATAATGGCAATTTGCACAATTTTGTCTCGCACTACATTTAGCCCAGTTGATTCAATATCAAAAAAGCAAAGGTCTCGTTCTAAATTAAAATCCATGTTTCGTTTTATTTTTTATATACATTTTATTCTACAATTGTTCCTTCAAATCCTTTTGTATAAAAAGTCTCCAGTTCTCCTTCCTCATTAGCAAAAATAAAAAAGGCATCTATATTATTTAGCTTTTCAGCTAATGCTTTTGATTTTTCTAAACCCATGACCATCATAGCGGTAGCGTAAGCATCGGCACTCATGCAATCATCAGCCATAATGGTAACGCTGAGCAAATTACTTTTTTCTGGAAAACCAGTTTTGGGATTGATCTCATGACCATACCATTCACCATTGGCTTCGTGGAAGTTTCGATAGTTGCCAGAGGTAGCAATGGCTTTATTATTAACTTTTATGATGGCTTCGTATTCGTTAAGTTGAGCGTTGATTTTTGGAGTATTGATGGCGGTGGTCCAGATTTTCTCTCTGGAATTTTTGCCTGCGGTTCGAAGTTCGCCGCCGATTTCTACGAGGTAGTTTTTTGATTTTTTTTCTTCGAAAAAATTAGAGACGACATCGACTGCGTAGCCCTTTGCAATTGCGGAGAAATCGATTTCAATTTTAGAATTTTCTTTTTGATAAAAACAAAACCAACCTAAAATTGGAGATCCATCACACCTAGCTTCTATTTTATTTAAGCCCACTAATTGTTTGAGAGAATCAACTTTAATACTATCAATATTTGTGATAGCTCGTTTCTCAGTATATCCAAATCCCCAATAATTCACTAATGGCATAACAGTTGGATCAAAATAACCATTTGTCTTTTTAAAAATTTCATCTGACACTTTGAAAACCTCATTGAAATGTTGATAATTCGAAAGATCTTGTATTGTATCCTCCTTTGAACCTTTATTAATTTTTGAAATATACGAATCTGGTATGTATGTAGAAACATCTTGATTGATCTCCACCAAAATCGAATCCACCTCCTTTTTAAAATTACGCCCCAACTCATCGTCATAAGTAATATGATAAGTCGTCCCCATCGTCTCCCCTGCAATCTTTACAAACTTAGAAGTGGAAACTTGCGGTTTATTTTGACATGAAAAAAATAAAATCAGAAAAACGAATGGAAGAAATTCTCTCATGGATTGCTACTTTTTTATGAGACAAAAGTAGGAAAAAAATTGAAGCTCTAAGTTCAGTTTTAGGTTAAAAGTATCATAAGTTATTTTCCAAAAAAAGACCTACTCAAATTAATGAGTAGGTCTTTTTCATATTTTGTAAAAAATAAAATTATATCAATTTACTTGATAACAAATATTTTAGCTTGTCGTTCTCCGACAAGAATCATATTGTAAGTTCCCGATGGATAATTAGAAATATCTAATTCAAATTTATTAGAAATTCCACTATCTACATCAAGCGTTAATCTTTGGATCGTTCTTCCTAACATATCGTTGATTAAAATTTGCGCCTGAGCTCTAGTTGGAGTAAATTCTAAATTTATAATACTAGAATTTGCTGAAACTGGATTTGGAAAAACAGAAAGTGGACTAAGCGTTTTACATTCTTTTTTTGCAATGATAGTTTTTGAATAACTAAAAGAACCATCGAAATTAATCAACTTCAAACGGTAATAATTACTGTACCAAGCATTTATATCAAGAAATTCGTATAGTCCACTATTTGGAGAATAACCAGAAGTATATTCAGTATGAATTTTATGAAAGATATGTCCATCTCCACTCCACTCCACTTCAAATAATTTTAAATCAGTTTCTGACAAGGTATTCCAGATTAATTTCACTTCACAGTTTTTAACTTTTGCTGAAAAACGCCCCAAAGCATCTGCGTCAAAATTATTGGAATTTGCTATTGAGGATTGAGTCAATAACAATAAAAAGAACAAGCAATAAATTGTTTTTGGAAAAAAAGAAATAAGACTAGTTTGGTTGTAAATTAATTTCATCGATTTAAATTATTTAAAAATAAAAAATACGGGAGGAGATTGATTAGGTGGGAAGATGAAAAAGTAAATGAAAAAAACATGCCATACCTCTTAGAAAAATAATTACGTTTTCCTAAAATCAAAAAAGGCATCCACACAATGTGCGAATGCCTTCATATTTAAACTAATCCCTTAAAAGAACCATAACGGACTCTAGGAATCCTAATGGAACCTAATGAGTAATTGCTTACTCATTTTCTTTAATCCGGTCGGTCGTGTAGAAATGAATTATCAGTTTTGATTTCAGGTTCTACATCATCCGTAATCGAAAGTCTAGATAAATTAGTTTCCTCATTACTGTGAGGAACATCATCTAAATTTACTTTTCGACGTAAGTAAGCTGGTTCATTTTCCAACTCATTTACAGTTTGTGGATTATTTAACTTTACGCTGAGATTTCTCAAGCGTTCTTCTCTTTTTTGTGCTTCAAATTCAAGCCTTCTTCTACGTTCTTCTTCCATTCTTTCTTTGTCCTCACTTTTCACATAAGGTTCTTCGTACGAGTATCCCATTTGTCTTTGGTACTGCTCGTAGTTAGATCGAACGTTATCAAATTCTACTGTATTTGCAGATTGACCTTGGTCATGTCCTACCTCAAAAATGCCATTCTTTTTTTTAGCATTTTCTGAACTATCCAAAGGGATTTTAATTTTAGCATTTCCAGTTTTGACAGCAGTTGGTTGGCTTTCTTCAAAACCAGTTGCGATAACTGTTACACTTAGTTGGTCACCCAAAGTTTCGTCATAACAATTTCCCCAAATCAAATCTGTTCCAAAACCTGCTTCCTCTTGAACGAATTCTGTGATTTCAAAAATTTCGTCCATCGTTACCTCTTTGTTTCCAGAAGTAATATTTAATAAAATGTGCTGAGCACCTCTAATATCATTTTCTTCCAAAAGTGGAGAATTTAATGCTTCATCAACAGCTAATTTTGCTCGGTCATCACCTTCAGCAGTTGCAGTTCCCATAATGGCAACTCCACTACCTCTCATAACGGTATTAACATCTTCAAAATCCACGTTCACATAACCAGGAACGGTGATGATTTCTGCGATACCTTTGGCAGCTGTTGATAAAATATCATCTGCTTCAGAGAATGCTTCTGATAATTTTAGATTACCGTGAATCTGACGTAATTTATCATTAGAAATCACGATTAATGTATCAACATTTTTCTTTAATTCATCCAATCCATCAACGCCTTGTTTTGAACGACGACGACCTTCGAATGAAAATGGAAGTGTAACAATCCCTACCGTTAAAATATCCATTTCTTGAGCTGCTTTGGCAATGATCGGTGCAGCACCTGTTCCGGTTCCACCACCCATTCCTGCAGTTACAAAAAGCATTTTTGTACCATTGGCCAAGAATGTTTTGATCTCGTCAATAGACTCGATACATGCTTGGCGACCAATATCTGGTTTTGAACCTGCACCTAACCCTTCAGTTAAGTCTGGCCCTAATTGTATTTTTGTAGGAACTTTACTGAGTTCCATAGCTTGGTTGTCTGTATTGCAGATCGCAAAATCTACTCCTACGATACCCAAATCAAACATGTGATTTACTGCATTGCTTCCGCCACCTCCGACGCCAATCACTTTAATTATTGAGCTAGTTTCTTTTGGCAAATCAAATAACATAATATAGTGTGTTTTATTTTTTTATAAAGGAATTAGATATAATGTCTCATAGTTAATGATGAACGGTTAAAACTCAGAGTCTGGTTCGTCTTCAAACCATTCTTTGGTTTTTTTGAATAATTGGTCATACCATTTGCCACCAACTTCTTTTGCGTTTGATGGTTCTTTTTCTCCCATCTCCTCTACTGCCACTTCGGCAGCTGGTTCTTCAATTCTTTCAGGTCGTTTTTCATTGGCATCTATACCTTTGATTAACAATCCGATAGCAGTTGAAAATACTGGACTACAAATTTGTTCTGAATACCCATGAGCCAATTGCTCAATAGGCAAACCAATTCGAGTATTCATCCCTGTGTGATAAGCAGTTAATTTTTCGATATTGCTTAACAAGGCTCCTCCCCCTGTCAAAACTATCCCTCCAATTAACTTACGCTCATACCCTGATCGACGAATTTCCCAAACCACATAATCCATAATTTCTTCCACTCTTGCTTGGATGATTCTTGCCAAATTCTTTTCAGATATTTCTCTTGGATCACGTCCTTTCAAACCAGGAATAGTAATGATTCGATTATCATAAACTTCTTCCGCTAAAGCAGATCCAAATTTAATTTTTAATTTTTCAGCTTGCTGATGAATTACTGAACATCCTTCTTTGATGTCTTTTGTAATTACATTTCCACCAAAAGGAATCACAGCCGTATGGCGAATAATACCTTCTTGGAAAATAGTAATATCAGTTGTTCCTCCACCTATATCTACTAATGCAATTCCAGCTTCTTTTTCTTCAGCGCTCAAAACACTTGCAGCTGATGCGATTGGTTCTAAGGTCATGTCTGCTACTTGCAAACCTGCTTTTCGAACGCATCTGTCAATATTGTGTGAAGCAGTAATTTGTCCTGTTATAATGTGGAAATTAGCTTCCAATCTTACCCCTGACATTCCGATAGGATCAGTAATTCCTTGCTCGCTATCAATGGTATATTCTTGAGGAATCACATGCAAAATTTTATCGCCTGGAGGCAAAACTAACTTATACATATCACTCACTAATTGATCGATATCTTTTTGACTAATTTCGTCATGATCGTCTTGGCGAGTCAAAATTCCTCGGTGTTGCAAACTCTTAATGTGTTGACCTGCAATACCTACATGAACGATTTTGATTGGTTTCCCAACTGCTCGTTCAGCAGCAGCAACTGCATCAGAAATTGCTCTAACTGTTTTTTCAATATTGGTAACAATTCCTCGCATCACGCCTTCAGAATCTACTTTACCAACTCCTAGAATTTCGATTTTTCCATGTTTGTCCTTACGACCTGCAATGGCACAGACCTTAGTTGTCCCTATGTCTAAGGCAACAACCACATCTTGTTTCGGTAAGTTTGTCTCCATCATAATGTTTCTAAGTTTAAAAAAAGAGTGTTATGTTCTTTTATGGTTAAATAATGTAAGGGAATAAGTTTCTTCTTAATGATGAATAGTTAACTGTGAATGCTTAATATCGGTTGGTGTTAAGCATTAACATTTATTATTTCATCGTTTCTCACAAACTACTTGCTTGCGATATTTCAAATTAATGGTTTTATACTTTTGCCATCCTTCCCTAGACATTCCTTCTTCGTAAAATAATTCCAAGCGATTAAACTTGTCTTCTACATCTTCGTATTTTCCAAAAATTATTTTCTGCCTTCCCACTTTTGGGATGAGCGTAAATTCTTCATTTTGATTTACATAGATTTGTTCGATCATCGGATTCAAGAATTCATCATTTCTAATGTACTCTGTCAAGTCAAACATTTTTTTCAAAAAATGCTTTTTCCTTGGCTCTTGAAAGTCAGGAGTGTAAGGTGGAATTTCTCCCGTTGCTACCAATACTCTTGCCGTACTATGATCGGACATCGGCATTTGTCTACCAGTTATGTCCATGTAATAGGTTTGATTGTCCTTGTCAATTACTCTAAGAATAGGTGTTCGTTGAGTCACGTGAACGTACAGTTGATTTTGATTATCCACATAAACTTCTGCATCCAAAACAAATGGTTCTGCTTCCAATACTTGCTCTATTTCACCTACTTTCAATTTTCCCAAAGGAACTTTTTCCTCTTTTAAATTATATACAAAACTTCGTTGTATTATTTTTTGAATATCACCAATGGTTAATAGATTTCTTCCATTTATCAAAGGCTCAACTTCTATTTTCAATCCTTCCGAAAGCGAACTTTCTCGCTTATTGACTGACCACACAATGAATCCTAACAATACAAATACGGTCGCAATGATCGTAAGTCGTTTGATGGTTTGTAGTGTCTCGGCATTCATTCTCAATCAATTATTTTTTCAGTTCTATTTTTTATAAAAAACTGATTATCAATACATTAAGTCTAAAAAATTAGTTCACTTTTCGCCTAACCAATTTTTTATCTTTAAAACAAAAGTGTCAATATCTCCTGCTCCTAACGTCAACACCACTTCTACTTTTCTATCTTTTAATTCATCCATCAAAGTTGATTTTGTTACCATCACTTTGTTGAGGTTTTTCATTTTATCAAAAATAATTTTCGATGTCACTCCGGGCATCGACAATTCTCTAGCTGGATAAATATCCATTAAAATCACCTCATCCAATTCATCCAACTCAGCTGCAAATTCATCCACAAAATCATTCGTCCTTGAGAATAAATGTGGTTGAAATATCCCCGTAATTATATTGTTAGGGAAAAGCATTCTTGCTGCTTCAATCGCTACTTTTAGTTCAGAAGGATGATGTGCATAATCATCAATATAAACTACTTCGTCATTGTCAAAAATTCTTTCAAATCGTCGCTTGATTCCTTTGAATGAAGCGAGTGCTTTTTTTATATCGTCACCTTTTATTCCCAGTTGTTGGGCAATTGCAATTGCAGCGGTAGCATTTTCAACATTATGTTTTCCTGCCAAGGTGATTTTTATATTTTCAATATTTTCAATCCAGCTTTTAAAGTCAAAAACGAAGTAACCATTTTCCACTCTCACATTTTCTGCTCGATAACTTCCTTTATCGATTCCAAACTGTCCGTACGTAATTCCATTTTTGGAAAAAGGCATTCGCAAACCATCTTTTACAAAAACAAATCCACTCGGTTTCGTCTTATTCGCATAGTCAAAAAATGCTTTTTGTAAAGTCGCAGCATCTCCATAAATATCAAGATGATCTGCATCCATTGACAAAATAATTGACATATCAGGATTCAGTTGCAAAAATGAACGATCATATTCGTCTGCTTCAATAACTACCCAATCACTTTTTCCTTCAATAAAATTGCTTTCAAAATTTTGAGCAATTCCACCTAAAAAAGCCGTGCAATCAACACCTCCAATTTTTAATATCCAAGTCAAAATCGAACTCGTCGAAGTCTTGCCATGAGTCCCTGCAACACCAATCGTTTTTTTACTTCGACTGATAATTCCGAGTACTTCTGATCTCTTTTTTACTGGAAAATTATTTTCCAAAAAGTAATTCAACTCGCCATGAGAATTTGGAATTGCTGGTGTAAAAACCACTAAATCCACTCCTTCAGGGATTTGCGAAATATCATCTTCAAAATGGATTTTCATCCCTTCGCTAACTAACTTTTTAGTCAACGTTGTTGCTGTCTTATCATATCCAAAAACTTCAACTTTCCGGTTATTAAAATATCTCGCCAATGCACTCATCCCTATTCCTCCGATTCCGATGAAGTATATCTTTCTAATATCTTCTAGCTTCATTTTATTATTTGTAATATTTCAGAAACTATATTTTTAGTAGCATTTGCTTTTGCTAACTTTTGAATGTTATTTTTTAAACTATTTATAACTTGCTCATTATCAAGGACATGCAAAGCCTGTTCCAACATCATTTTAGCGTCTTTATCTTCTACTAAAATGCCTGCATCTTTGGTCGAAAGTGCCTTTGCATTCATCGTTTGATGATCTTCAGCCACATTTGGTGATGGAATCAGAATCGCTGGTTTTGCTACCAAACACAATTCCGAAATCGTCAATGCCCCTGCTCTACAAATCACCACATCCGCCATCGCATAGGCCAAATCCATTCGATCTATAAATGGTAAAATCTTAACGTTGTCTAATTGAGCTGTAGCAGAATTTTTGAACTCTTCAATGTAGAGTTTCCCTGCTTGCCAAAGCACTTGTACGTTTTGATTTTTTTCCAACAAATCTTTATTTGCTGCCATCGAATCATTTAATGTTCTTGCTCCCAAACTTCCTCCAAAAAGTAGAATCGTTTTTTTATTTTGGTCTAGACCAAAATGCTTTAAGCCTTCTTCTTTTTTATCAGTCAACTCAACTATATCTTGTCGAACTGGGTTCCCTGTGAGTTTAATTTTTTCTTTTGGAAAAAACTTATTCATTCCATCATAAGCCACACAAATTCGATTTACTTTTTTTGCTAAAAGTCGATTTGTGATACCTGGAAAAGAATTTTGTTCTTGAATCAAAGTTGGTATTCCTTTCATCGTTGCAACTTGAAGTGTTGGTCCACTTGCGTAGCCACCAACTCCAATCACCACATCAGGTTTAAAACTTTGAATGATTCCAAAAGCTTTGAACAAACTACTCACTAGTTTGAAAGGAAACATCAAATTCCGTAATGTCAATTTTCTGTGGAACCCGCTGATCCAAAGACCTTTGATCGGGAATCCCGCTTTCGGGACTTTCTCCATTTCAATTTTTCCCTTTGCTCCTACGAATAGAATTTCTGCATCGGGACGTTGTTTTTTGAATTCATTTGCAATCGCTATTGCGGGAAAAATATGCCCGCCAGATCCACCGCCACTTATAATTACTTTTAGTTTTTTCACTACCACAATCTCATTTGGTTCAAGCTCTTTTTGTTTTTGCAAAGCAGGACATCGTTGAACTTTAATTGATGATTGAAGTTTCTAAAATCAAATGGTAAATGTTCTACTTCGTCTTCTAAGTCTTCATCTTCTGTTTCCCATTTTTCCATCACTCCATCTTCTCCATGAATCCATAAATTTTTCTCCATAGAATCAATACTTGAGAAAAAATAAACTTCTCCATATTCTTCACTCAACACTCTGAGTTTTCTAACCATTTCTAAATTATCATTAAAATATTTTCCAACAATAATTGACCAACCATCCAAACTTGGAGGCATTAAATAATTTCCACCTAATGCTCTTGCTGCATCATTTTTTAATAATAAACCAGCATCCCAATTTAAATTCAAAGAAACTTGCAAGTCTAATTTTTCCATCAATTCCTTTCTAGAAATATTTTTTACTGCAATCCAAGTGTCAGCTAACAGTTGCTCACTCACTTGTCCTTTAAATTCTATCTTCTTGTCAAAATATAATATCGTTGGTCTCATATGCGAAATTATTTTAAAAATTTTAGGGTCTATTTACTTGTTGTTTTTATAGTCTGTTTTTCATTTTTACAAAAATGAAATTGTTATGTTGTCTTTTCAATATATCGACTTACGCTCAAAATCATTCCGAAGGCAATTCCTGAAAACAGAACTGAGGTTCCTCCTTTACTTACCATCGGAAGTGCCAATCCCGTTACTGGCAAAATATTTACATTTACTCCCATGTTCATCATCGCTTGAAGTGAGATCATTAATCCTAATCCTAGCGCGAGCATCGCTCCAAATGCTTTTGGACTTCTCGTTACAATCGTCACTACTCTAAAAAATAAAGCAACGTAAAGAAAGAGAATCACAAATCCTCCGAAAATTAATCCATACTCTTCAAAAATAATAGCATAAATATAATCTGAATTCGAGGCTGGAATAAAATTCCTTTGAATACTATTCCCTGGTCCAGATCCAAACCATTCACCATTAGCAATTGCGATTTTGGCTTGAATAACTTGAATATTTTCAGCGCCTGCTTCTCCATACCAAAATGCTGTAATTCGTTTAATCCAAGTTCCAATTCTTACTGTTTCAGGAGCAAGTGTTCCTAAGGTTACTAAGAATGAAAAAAGAACCACGCCTAAAAACATCAAAAGCAAAATATATTTCAAATTAACACGGCCCATGAACATCATCAAAAGGCAAGTAAAAAACAGCACCGCTGCTGTTGATAAATCATCTGGTGCAATCAAACCCACTACAATCAAAATTGGAATAATGATCGGCATAAATGCATCATTGAAATCATCAATGTATTCCTGTTTTGATGAGATCGCACGTGCCACATATATAATGAGCGCAATCTTTGCAAAATCAGAAGGTTGAAATGTCAAACCTACAAATGGGACTCTTACCCATCTGGTCGCTTCGTTCAGCTCGACTCCAAAAGCCATGGTATAAACCAGCAAAGGAATCGTAATCAACATCAAGTAGGGTGCTAATTTTGAATATTGTATATAAGGTGTTAAGTAACATACATAGGTCAAAAAAAGTCCAAACAAAATCAATGTCGTATGCTTGATCATCGCCGCTTCTGTATTTCCTCCACTCAATCGATAAGCCTCTGTGGTCGATGCACTATAGACAGTTAAGATGGAATAGATGGACAAAATTGCCACGATCATCCAGATCACTCGATCACCTCTTAACTTCGCATATAATTGATTTCCAAATGACATTCTTTCTTTTTGATTTAGGATTATGAATTTAGGACTTCCGAAATCCATCATCTTGAATCTTCAATCCTTAGTCTTCTTTTCAAGTACAGCAGTTTTAAATTGATCGCCTCTGTCAATGTAATTTTTAAACAAATCGAAACTTGCGCAAGCTGGTGAAAGTAGAACTACATCGCCCACGTGTGCATATTGTTGGGAAATCTTAATCGCATCCTTACAACTTTGCGTTTCTTCAATGATTTCAATCTTACCTTTAAAGGCTTCAATGATTGGAGTGTTATCCACTCCCAAACAAACAATGGCTTTTACTTTTTCTAAAACTAAACTTTCGATAGCTTTGTAATCGTTGCCTTTGTCTACTCCTCCCACTACCCAAATGACTGGTTTTTCCATCGCTGAAAGCGCATAAAAAACAGCATCTACATTGGTTGCTTTGCTATCATTAATAAATTCAACTCCATCAATAGTAGCAACATATTCCAAGCGGTGCGGAGCATTGATAAAAGTATCTAAACCCTGCTGAATAAATTTTTCGTCAACACCAATTGCTTGAACTGCGTGGATCGCACAAGTGGCGTTGAACATGTTATGCTGCCCCTTTAGGCTGCACTTTGTAGTATCAAATTCTGAGACCGCTACCGTCAATTTATTTTTTTTATAAAAAACTTCATTAACGGGTATCTCTTTAACTTTCAGTTGTTTGTCCTGTAAATAGGTCTTGATATTTTCGTCAAAACCGCTATAAATAAAAAGATCTTTATCTTTTTGATTTTCAATTATTCGAAATTTTGAATAGACATAATTTTCCATTTTGTAATCATATCTATCCAAATGGTCGGGTGTAATATTTAACAATACACTTATATCTGGTCGAAAACTTTGAATACCATCGAGCTGAAAACTACTAAGTTCCAACACATAATAATCATGATTCCCTTCTACCAAAAGCCGAGCAAAACTCGTCCCAATATTCCCACCAACTGCTACATTTAACCCTGCTGTTTTAAGCAGGTGAAAAATGAGTTTTGTAGTGGTCGTTTTTCCATTGCTACCTGTAATTCCTATGATGGTAGCGTTGGTAAACCTTGCCGCAAATTCAATTTCAGAGATGACTGGGATTCCTCGTTGTTTTAATTCTTTTATTAAAACAACTTTGTCAGGAATGCCTGGACTTTTGATAATCTCTGAAGCTTCGAAAATTTTACTTTCCGTATGTTGTAATTCCTCGTATGGAATTTTTGCTTCTTCTAATTCGGATTTAAATTCCGCTTTGATTATTCCTCGATCTGAAACGAAAACTTCGAAGCCTTTTTCTTGAGCTAACAATGCAGCTCCTACTCCACTTTCCCCAGCTCCCAGAATAACTATTTTCATTTCAAAAATCCTTTTTGATTCTTAGTCAAATTTTCTTTTTTAATTCAGCCTAAGCAAGGCTTTAAACAATTGCCGAAAAACAGCATAGAGATAGAATACTCAAACTTTTTTTTTATTGAGACCGAGTACAGAATAGCCATTTTGCATCCCGATCTCTATGGTTTTTCGTCTATATATAATCCTAATTTTTCTCACGAAAAAAGATTACTTCTTTAAAAGGCATTACCTTTTCTTATCTAAATTTTAAAGAAATGAGTGTCAAAACTGCTAGTAAAACTCCGATGATTAAAAATCGGGAAACAATTTTTGACTCATGCATTCCTAGTTTTTGGTAGTGGTGATGCAAAGGAGACATTTTAAAAATCCGTCTTCCTTCTCCATATTTTTTCCGAGTATATTTGAAGTAGGAAACTTGAATCATTACTGATAAATTTTCCGCTACAAATATTCCGCAAAGAATCGGAATCAACCATTCCATTCTAATTAAGATGGCAACTGCTGCAATCACACCTCCGATAGTCAAACTCCCTGTATCGCCCATAAAGATCTGAGCAGGAAATGAGTTGTACCAAAAGAATCCAATACATGCTCCTAGAAAACAAGCAGAAAAAATTACTAATTCCTGTGCTCCAGGCAGATGCATTATATGAAGATATTCTGCCGTAATTGCATTACTGGAAACGTAGGCCAAAATTCCCAACGTCGCCCCAATTATGGAGGAAACTCCAGTTGCTAATCCATCTATTCCGTCTGTCAAATTCGCAGCATTTGAAACTGCGGTAACTATGAATATGACTATTGGGATAAAAATTATCCAAGCCCATCTTTGTCTTTTTACCGGATCTTCTACAAACGGCTTTAAGAAAATGGAATAATCTAATTCATGGTTTTTAAAAAAAGGCATATTCGTTAATGCTGCCTTTACATCTGTTTTATTTGAATTTTCATTTTCAGGTTGTTGAATAGCTTCTACATATTCATATTCTTCTGCAACTTGATAATCCATTCTTACTCTTATATCATCACTATTGAACATTACAACTCCGACTATCAATCCTAACACCACTTGTCCTAATATTTTAAATCTCCCTGCCAATCCATCTTTATCCTTTTTAAAAACTTTGATATAATCATCAGTAAACCCAATAATTCCTAACCAAGTCGTGACGAGTATCATCACTAAGGAATACATGTTCAACAAGTCAGCCATGAGCAAAAAGGGAATCAGGATTGCCATTATTATTATGACGCCGCCCATAGTGGGGGTTCCTTCTTTTTCTTTTTGTCCTGCTAGACCTAAGTCTCGAACGGTTTCACCAATTTGTAATGCTTTGAGAAATTTGATTATGCGTCCCCCAAACAATAATGATATTGTAAGAGAAATAATCATGGCTATACCTGCACGGAAGGATATAAATTTATACAGATTACCTCCTGGGCAGTCTGGACAAATTTGTGCAATGTACTCAAGTAAGTGATAAAGCATTGGTCAAAAAAATTGTTGGCTTCGTTCGTTTTAATTGTTCCAAATAAATTTGGACGTTTTTTGTTTTTTCCTTTTCTGTTAAATAATTACTTATTTTAGATCAAAAATAAAGTAAACTCAACACAACTTTTCAGCTGTTTTGATCCTTCTTTTTTGTTGACAAAAAAACAATCATATAACAGATTTCTTTAAAAGAAATCTAGGTTTTTGGTTGCTATTTTTTTGACTTTTTGAAACCGATATTATGTCAAAATATATTTTCTTACATCAAATTCATTTTGTCTTTTTAAAAAATTAATAGTTGCAGCAGTAAAATAATTTACCGCCGCAACTATCAATCAAAGTGAATCTGAGAATGATAATCTTTTAATTTACTTCCAAACATTCTTTCAAAACTTGCTTGTCGTCGAATGCATGTTTGACTCCATTAATGTCTTGGTATTTTTCGTGGCCTTTGCCAGCTACCAAAATGATGTCTCCATTATTTGCAATTCGACTTGCAGTTTTGATTGCTTGCAAGCGATTGGTAATGGCCAAAATTTTGTTCTGCGAACTAATCGGAACTCCCTTCATCATGTCTTCAATGATTTCGTCAGGGTCTTCCGTTCGAGGATTGTCTGAAGTGATGATAACATGATTGCTGTAAGCGCATGCTATTTTTGCCATCACGGGACGTTTCGCTTTATCGCGATCTCCTCCGCATCCAACAACAGTTATGATTTGTTCATTACCTGTTCTTAATTTGTCAATTGTGCTTAGGACTTTTTCCAAAGCATCGGGCGTATGTGCGTAATCAACGATTCCGATTGTTCCCGTTTCTTGATTTCTTATATAATCGAATCTTCCTTCGGCAGATTTTAGTTGACTCAAAATTGTGAGCGTTTCTAAACTATCCTTTTCTAACAATACTCCTACGGCGTAAGCTGAAAGTAAATTATACGCATTGAATTCGCCGATTAATCTTCCAAAAAATTCGTTGCCATTTATTTCAAGGTGGAGTCCCGAAAGACTGTTGTCCACTATTTTTACTTTAAAATCTGCCTTCTTGCGCAGACTATATTTTTGGATTTTAGCTTTGGTATTTTGCACCATCACCATTCCATTTCTATCGTCTAAATTGGTCAAAGCAAATGCATCTTTTGGTAAATCATCGAAGAACTTTTTCTTCGCATTCAAATATTCTTTGAATGTTTTATGATAGTCCAAATGGTCATGAGTGATGTTGGTAAAAACGCCACCTGCAAAAGTCAATCCTGCAATTCTTCGTTGATGAATAGCATGTGAACTCACTTCCATAAAAGCATAATCACAACCTGCATCGACCATATCAGAAATCAATTCGTTCATCGCAACCGCATCTGGTGTGGTGTGCGTGGAAGGAATCACTTTGTTTCCGATTTTATTTTCGACCGTGGAAAGTAAGCCAACCTTGTATCCCATTTTGGAAAATAAATCATGCAAAAGGGTGACTGTTGTTGTCTTTCCATTGGTACCTGTAATACCGATTAATTTCAATTGCTCAGATGGATTTCCGTAGAAATTAGAAGCCATTATTCCTAGGGCTTCACTCGAATCTGAGACTTGAATGTAAGTCACACCTTTGTGTAACTCTTGAGGTAAAACCTCACAAACGATTGCCATCGCTTTATTCTGAATTGCTTTTTCAATAAAATCATGACCATCGACTTGCGTTCCTGAGACCGCCACGAAAATGCTTTCGTCATTTACTTTTCGAGAATCAAAAGTTATATTTTTAGCCTTTAACTTCTGTTCTCCGATCAGTTCTTTTACTGATATCCTTTGTAGTATTTTATTTAATTCGTACAATTCAATTCTTGATTTTTAGTTTTGTTTGGAGTCAGAAAAAAAGTAAAATCAATCGCCTCCAATAGCTTTTTGATTTCTCTCTTTTCCTGACAAAAGTTTAAAACTCCAAACGTTGTGTAGTTTCTTTTTTTCAAAAAAAACTTTGTGTAGTGTCTCAAAAGTGCGAGAAGTTTCTCGTACTATTTGTTGTGTAAAAAAGTATGTTTAAGATCGGTGGTTGTAAAAAAATGCTATAATTTAGTTTAGCCTTCTAAAAGCATTTTTCACCAATCAGAAAAATTCATTTATCTTAATTTCAAATTTATTTTTTGTCCCCTAATTTTTGTCCCTCCTTTGAGCGACTGTTGGACAATTTTTCCAGAACCTTCAAATGTTACTTTTAATCCTAGATTCTCTAAAACATAAAGTGCATCTCTCAAACCCATCCCAACTACATTTGGCACTAAATCTCGACTGATATATCGAGGTGCTATATGAAGTGTATCTGTGTCAGCAGTTAATACTGCCCAATTTTTCACACCACTATCGGTGTGTTTTAAGTTTAGTTGTTTCAAAATTTTATCTACATCTTTTCTGTAGCCCACATCTAATTGTGGTAATTGTTTTTTTGTTAGTTTTTCTTTTAGCTCATTTTCTTTGGGATATAAATCTTTTTGTTGGATAAAACATTTATCCGCTATTTGTCTAAAAATTGGTCCTGCGACTTCTGAACCATATCGGCCATTTTGTCGAGGTTCCGTAATAACTACGATGCAAGAATAAACTGGATCTTCAGCTGGAAAATATCCTGCGAATGAAGCGCGATATTTGATATTATCTCTTTGGTCAAATTTGTAATAATTAATTTGAGCCGTTCCTGTTTTCCCTGCAAATTTGTAGCGATCTGATTTTAATTTTTTAGCTGTTCCTGTTTCAACTACACCTTCTAAAAGTTCTTTTACTTTTTGAATAGTTTCCGGTTTAGCGATTTGTTTTTTAATGACAGTCGGTTTAAATGTTTTTAATGGCTCTCCAAAATGTTGAATCTGAGTCACTAAATATGGCTTCATCATTCTTCCATCATTTGCCACCGCATTATAAAAAGTCAATAATTGCAAAGGCGTCAATTCAACTTCATAACCGATTGACATCCATGGTAGAGAAATTCCACTCCAGTTATCATCTGCGTTATAAGCTTGTTTTACATATGGTTTATCTTCTCCGTTGATTTCAATTCCAACTAATTGATCTAATCTAAAATCTCTTAGGTGTTGAATAAACTTTGCTGCATCATCTGTGTTACCATAATACTTTTGAATCAGTTTTGCGATCCCAACATTTGATGAAATTTCAAACGCTTTTCGAATCGTGGTAGAATCCAATTGATGAAAAGATGCATCTCGCATTTCTTCTTCATAAAAAGTATGCAATCCTTGTTCGAGGTCAATTGAATCATCTAAATCAACATATCCATCTTCCAAAAGTGCCATCATTGAAGCTAATTTGAAAGTCGAACCTGGTTCTACTTTAGTTCCAATAGCATAATTATAATCTTCGTACCATCCTGTTGAAGTTTTTCCAACATTAGAAATGGCTTTGATTTTTCCTGTTTTTACTTCCATGACGATGACCGTTCCAGTTTGAGCATCATGATGTTCCATTCCTCGAAGTAATGCTTTTTGCACTACATCTTGAATGTTGACATTTAAGGTTGTAACTATATCATCACCACTTTTTGGCTTGATTGAATTTAAGTCATTAACTGGAACCAAAATTTTAGAAGCTGCTTCATAAACCTTTAACTTTTTCCCATCAGAACCTCTTAGTGCTTTGTCAAAAAAACCTTCCAAACCTACTTTCCTATCATTTAGAACATAACCCAAAGTTCTTCGAGCTAACATTCCATATGGTCTTTCCCTTTTAAAATTTTCTTCAGCGATAAAACCACCTGTCATTTGACCTTTCCTAAAAATTGGTAGTTGTTTTATTTTTTCATAATCTGCATAAGAAACACCTCGTTTAATCAACATATATTGCCGACCTGCATTTCTTGCTTTGATCAATGAATCTCTAAATGCATAATCTGTCATCATCCAATCATCGCCTATATAAGGCATCAATCCTTCAACTAAAGAATCGAGATTAGAGTTTGTCCACAACTCTCTTGATGGTCTAGTCAAATCAAAAAATATGTCAAAGAACGGAAGTGAAGAGGCTAACAACGCGCCATCTTCTGTCATAATATTTCCTCTGCTGGCTTTTACCACATGATTCCGAAAATGATCCTTCTCACCTTCTTTTCTCCACTTCTCCCCTTCCAGCACATTTATTTTTACAGCATTATAAAAAATGAATCCCGCGAAAATCACTAACAATCCTAACACAATGTACACGCGATATAAAACTTCATTTTTATTCTGACTCATTTCTCTTGTTCAATATTGTGAATTTTGGTATTAGAAATTTGATGGCTTATTCCTCAGTACCTTTTATCTCAATTCCTTTTTTCACGGTTATTCTTTTTGGAGTAGAAGTTGAATTTTTCAGACCAATACTTTCTACTACTTTTGCCACTTCAGATTGTTTGGTTTGATACATCAGATTCGCTTTGATTGCATCATACTCCCATTTCAACTCCTCTATTTCATTTTCGTATTTTTGAATTTGCCATAATTTCTTTTCAGAATAGTGGGCATTCATTATGTACATCATCCCAATCAATCCTATAAACAAAATAAAAGGCAAATTTTTCAAAACCGTTTCCGCACTAAAATCTAGCGTCAAATAATCTTTTAATTCTTTAGGTTTATTCTTTGCCATGTTTCCTTTTATCTTCTACTTTCTCCGCTACTCTTAAACTCGCACTTCTTGCTCTTGGATTTATTTTTATTTCCTCCTTAGAGGGAAGTATTGGCTTTTTTGTGATGACTTTGAAGGGACGATAAATATTGCCATAAAAGTCTTTTTCAGGTTCTCCGTCGAAGTTGCCCGCTTTTAAAAACTTTTTCACAAATCTGTCCTCAATCGAGTGATAGGTAATAACTACTAGACGTCCACCAGGCTTCAGCACTTCCAACGATTCTTGAAGGAATGTTTTTAAAACTCCCATCTCATCGTTTACCTCAATTCGTATTGCTTGGAAAACTTGCGACAAATAGCGTAATCTTTGACCTCTGATATATGGACCTGCTACTCTTAAAAAATCGCTAGTTGTATGAATAGGTTTCAATTCTCTTTCCTTAACTATAGCTTCAGCAAGTGTTTTTGAATTTCTAACTTCACCGTAATCACTAAACACTCTTTGAAGTTCACTTGCAGAATAAGAATTCACTAATTCTTTAGCTGAAAGTGCATCTTGTTGATTCATCCTCATATCTAGTTCCGCTTCAAATCGATATGAAAAACCTCTTTCCGCTTCATTTAATTGATGTGACGAAACACCTAAATCTGCTAAAATCCCATCCACTTCGGTTACGCCATGCAGTTTTAAAAATCTTTTTAAGTACTTGAAATTGTGATGAACGAAGGTAAATCGATCATCGTTTGGTAAGTTCGGCAGCACATCCTCATCTTGGTCGAAGCCGAAAAGCCGACTGTTTTCATCCAGTCTTTCAAGTATTGCTCTAGTGTGTCCTCCTCCGCCAAAAGTAGCATCCACATGGATGCTACCTGGCGTTATCATCAAAGCATTTATGCTTTCATCCTTCAGAACGGGGTCATGGTAGGTCATAAAGTTTAAAGTTGGTTATTGGTTTCGAAAAACTACGTCTCTCCAGACGAAGTCCCTTTATTGACCTTTCCCATTACCTCTTCTGCTAGGTCGGAGAAATCTTCAGGCTCTTCTTCTAGAACCTCATCATATTTATCTTTTGCCCAAATTTCAATTTTATTAGTATGTGCGAAAAGGACTAATTCTTTGTCAATTCCTGCATATTCCAATAATTTTTTCGGCAAATTAATTCGATCAGAACTATCTGTATTCAACTCAGTCGCACCTCTAAAAAAGTATCGAACAAATGCTCTATTCTTTTTTACATAAGTATTCAACTGATTTACTTCTTCACTTACATCATCCCAGATTGCTTTAGGATATAGAGTCAAACAATCTTCAATTCCTCTATTCACCACAAAAACATAGGATTTCCCTTCTTCCTGTTCACCCAATTGCTTCAAGAGAGGAGAAGGCATCCTTACCCTACCCTTTGCATCGAGTTTACAGTCATATTCTCCTAATAATTGAGGCATTTTGTTTTTTGCTCTACTTAATTTATGTGAAAAAGAAGTTCTTTTTGTAAGAACCTAATTCAAAAGTATAAATAATGCCCACAAATTACCACTTTCTGCCACTTTTTTTTTGCAAAAAGTTATCCACATTTCTTGACTTTGATTTTTTATAAACAAATGATTGTCAAATCATTATAAAATTGATTATTATGTAATTAAAAAGTGGATATATTGCTATTATTTTTGATTTAAAAAGTTGAAAGAAGTGTGGGAAGAAGTGGAAGAGAAGTCATTTTTTTATAGAAAAAGGAATTTCAGAGAAAAAGAATACTCATATCTGATAAAAAAAGGATTAAATAAGACTGATTTTCAATGAATTATGTATTTAAAAAAAAGAGGTGGGTATTTTTGACTAAAAATGAAAAGAAGGTGGGAAATTGTGGATGTAGTTTACTGATCTAAATCAGAAAACTAGGCAAAGAGAATTTTTTCAAGAAAAAAATAGAAAAAAATTAAAAATCAAGGAAGGAATGGGAAATATTAACTCGTTTTCTCATAAGAATTAAAAAAACTCTTCCACTTCATATTTAAAACTCCAAGAATTGCTTCTTTAATAATTCCGCCATGCATTTTGGAATCTCCTTCTACTCTATCTGTAAAAGTAATCGGCACTTCTGCTATTTTAAACCCAAGAGATCGAGTCGCAAATTTCATTTCGATTTGGAAAGCATAACCAATAAACCTGATTTTATCAAAATCCATTTTTGCTAAAACTTCTCGAGAGTAACAAACAAATCCAGCAGTTGGATCTTTGACTGGCATCCAAGTAATCATTCGAACATACCAAGATGCTCCATAAGAAAGTAAAATTCTATCCCAAGGCCAATTCTCTAATTTCCCTCCAGAAACATATCGAGAACCGACTGACATTCCACTACAATCTTTAGCAGCAGCATACAATCGAATCAAATCTTTTGGGTTATGAGAGAAATCTGCATCCATTTCAAAAATAAAGTCATAATCTTTTTCCAAACTCCATTTAAAACCATGAATATAGGCAGTCCCTAATCCTAGTTTCCCTGTTCGCTCTTCAATAAAAAGTGATTTTGGATATTTATTTTGGAGTTGTTTAACTATAGCACCAGTTCCATCAGGCGAACCATCGTCCACGATCAGAATGTGAAAAGATTTATTGAGAGAAAATACTGCCTCAATAATTTTGGCTACATTTTCTTTCTCATTGTAGGTAGGTATAATGACAATGCTATCCGACAAGGCTGTAGAATTAATGGTTACTTTATTATTTTGTAATTGATACAACGGCAAATATAATTTTTTTTTAGTTATACAAAAGACTAAAAAATAATATATGTTTCGATGGGGAAAATAATATTTGGAGTTTTTGTCAGATTGTATTCAGTTTTAACATAGCTTTTCTATTTTAAGAAGTTGAATGATAAAGAAATCTATCATTCAACTTCTTAATTTCTTATCGAATTTTTGAAAATCTATTCGGTTCTCCTTCTCGCATCATATTATATATAACTTCAAAAATGTCTTCTGCGTTGGGTTTTGAAAAATAATCACCATCTGAACCATAAGGAGATCGATTTGGACGAGCAGTAATTGTCAATGGTTGAGCATCCAAAAATTCATATCCGCCTTGTTTTTCTAAAACTTCCTGCATCATGTAGGCAGTTGCTCCACCTGGAAAATCTTCGTCTAAGAAAACTACTCGATTTGTTTTTTTAATCGATTCCACTATTTGGTGCTCCAAATCAAAAGGTAACAAAGTTTGAACATCAATTAATTCAACTGAAATATTGTGTTTTTCCAACTGTACTATCCCAGCTTGAGCAATTCTTACACAAGAACCATAAGTAACTAAAGTTACATCTGTTCCTTCTTGCAAAACTTCAGGAACACCTAATGGAACGGTGAATTTATCAATATTATCAGGTAAAGTTTCTTTTAGTCTATATCCATTCAAGCATTCAATCACAATTGCTGGATCATCTGACTGTAATAATGTATTGTAAAAACCAGCTGCTTGTGTCATATTTCTTGGAGTCAAAACATACATTCCTCGCAATGAATTAATTATCATTCCTAGTGGAGATCCTGCATGCCAAACTCCTTCTAATCGATGCCCTCTCGTTCGAATAATAGCTGGGGCTTGTTGCAAATTATTACTTCTCCAACGCATGGTTGCTAAGTCATCAGTCAAAGGCTCTAAACCATAAATTAGATAATCTAAATATTGAATTTCAGCAATCGGTCGCATCCCTCTCATCGACATTCCTATGGCCTGTCCCATAATACTCCACTCTCGAATTCCAGCATCAAAAATTCGCTCAATCCCATACTTCTCTTGCAACCCTGCAAACCCTTGATTTACATCCCCAATGTGTCCAACATCTTCTCCAAAAGCGAACATTTCCGGCATCCTTTTCAATGCTTTTTCAAAGCATTTATTTAGCACCTCAAAACCATTCATCTTAGGTGATTTTTCAGTAATGACTGCAGGAATAACGGGAACTCTCAACGCAGATTTTGGAGAATTACTGTAAAGATGAGTATGGTATCTTTTATCACCTAATTGCTCGATACTTCCAATCCAATTAACAATACTTTCACGGGCATTGCTTTCAGCTCCAATCGTTGCGAACAACATCTTCCTTGCATTGGCTAGAACTTCCGAAATCATTGGACTGAAGAGATTATTCATCTTTTTGTGAATAGCATGAACTTCTTCTGGATTTTGTACTTCTTTTTGAAGTTGGGTATACATTTCAGAAAGTGTTTGGATCTCTTTTTTGATAGGATCAATAAACATTTTCCAAGCATTATTCTTAGCTTCTTTTACATATTGCTTTGCATTTTCACGAAGTATTTCTACATCTTCTTGAGAGATAAACTTTTGGTCGATCATCCACTCCTCCATTCGTTTAAGACAATCATTTTCTTGCTCCCAGGCTAATCTCTCTTTTGACTTATATCTTTCATGCGAACCTGAAGTAGAATGTCCTTGAGGTTGAGTTAATTCATCAACATGAAAAAGTGCTGGATTATGGTTCTTCCGCATAGCCTCCGCTCCATCTTTAAACATTCCCCGAAGTCCAACATAATCCCATCCTTTTACATTATACATATTGTATCCAACTCCTTTCTCATCTATTCTAAATCCTTCTAAAAGCGTAGAAATATCTCCTTTCGTAGTCTGATATTTTTTAGGAACTGAAATCCCATAGCCATCATCCCAAACACAAACTGCTAAAGGCACATTTTGCACTCCTGCAGCATTAATTGTTTCCCAAAAAATCCCCTCGGAAGTACTAGCATCTCCGATTGTCACCCAACTTATCTCATTCCCTTTATTTGAAAACTGAGTATTTTTCAAAACTTTAGATTCTCGATATTTTTTCGAAGCTAAAGCTAGTCCAAGAGCTCTTGCCATTTGTCCCGCAGTCGAAGAAATATCCGAAGAAACATTATATAAATCTTTATGGTCTAACCAGTCACCTTTTTCATCAAAAAGACTCGTAGCAAAATGACTATTCATTTGACGGCCTCCTGAAAAAGGGTCATTATCAGGATCTGCATACAATTGAGCAAAAAACGCCTCCACCGTACTCAATCCCATTGCGAACATAAAAGTCTGATCTCGATAGTATCCAGATCTCCAGTCTCCTTTTTTAAAGGCTCGAGCCAAGGCAACTTGAGGAACTTCCTTTCCATCACCAGTAATTCCAAACTTAGCTTTTCCAGTTAAAACTTCTTTACGAGCCATCAATGATGCTTCACGGCTAACTAGGCAGGTCCAAAAATCCTCAAGGGCTTCTGAACGAAATGTATTTTCTTTTTTCCCTTTCTTAGTAATTGATTTTAATATAGGATTGTCGATCATGAGGTAAAACGATTTTATTTTTTAACGAAATTTCCCAAAATACATTTTTCGTAAAAGGATGTTATAAAATAACACCCAACTTTATTGCAAAAATCTATTCTTGAATAATATAAAATTCGTTATTTGTTTGTGGATGAAAAATAAAAAAAGAAGTATTTGGTCTGATCTTTAAATCGAGTTCAAAAATACAAAATATTGAGGTAAAATTTGCACTTTTCCCTTGAATTCCCTAGGCA
Source organism: uncultured Saprospiraceae bacterium (assembly GCA_937981555.1). Taxonomy (GTDB): domain Bacteria; phylum Bacteroidota; class Bacteroidia; order Chitinophagales; family Saprospiraceae; genus CAJQQY01. The sequence goes on along the minus strand of CALJOK010000057.1, from coordinate 43,142 downwards.
TAAAGTTTGCTCTCTTAGAAACAGAACCTTAATGAATGATACTATCAAATACGTTACTTTTTGCTTATCTTTTACGTCAAAAAGTCAAACATAATTCAACCGTCTTTGTTATTAACAAGTTATTAACCTTATAAAAAACAAAGAAACTTTCATTTTGGAAAATATATCTTTATTTTTGTTACGTTAAATAATTTCAGGACATCAATTAAAATTAAATAAAAAATACAATGAAAAAATTATTCTCATTATTCACACTATTGTCTTTAGCGGCAACTATTTCTTTTGCTCAAGTTCAATCTACTGCTCCAGCGACAGAAGCTACTGATGGTCCAGCAATGGAATTATCTTCAACTACAGTTGATTTTGGTACTATCGAGCAAGATTCTGATCCATTCAGAACGATTACATTTACTAATACAGGTAATGAGCCATTGATTATCAAAAATGCTAAAGGAAGTTGTGGATGTACAGTTCCTACTTACGAAAAAGCACCTATCCTTCCAGGAGAGACTTCGGAAATCAAAATTCGATATGCTACTAATCGTTTAGGAAAGATCAATAAAACAGTTACACTTTATACTAATGAAGGTTCAGATGTAAAAAGAGTACTTAAGGTAGTAGGAATGGTTAATAAAAAAGCTGCTCAGCCAGAAGCTGTTCCTGCAGCTGCTCCGACTATTTTATCGAATCCAAATGGTAAAAGTCAATAAATCGTTTTGATTTAGTTTGGTTGACCTTTATCAACCATAAAATAAAAAGCCTACTCTGGAATCAGAGTAGGCTTTTTTATTTTATGGTTTAATTCTTTTTTATACTTCAATTCGATAGGGTACAAAAAGAAAACCCTTGCTTTGAAAGCAAGGGTCTCTAACCCAAACAAATAAACACAAAAACTACTTTTAAATATTTTCGATTGAACAAAAGTAAGATGAATTTATTAGTACAACAACTATATTGGTTATTTTTTGTGACATTAAAAAACGGCATTTTACTTACAAACCCCTTATAAAACATAGATAAATTAGGAAAAATTGGGAATCGGTTTTTTTGAATACATTTTATATTTTCGTCACTTATTAGTCATCTATTTTACATTTAAAAAAACATAATGTGCTCTCATCATAATTGTCTCGCGAATCTTCGCATTAAATTTAATTACAACACTTATATATTTTTTAAAAATGACTAAATGAAAGATTCAAATCACAATTAATTTAATATATCCAATCAAAAAGAAAAAATTGGCTAATCTTATTATAAATGATATTTTGCATTTCAAAAAATAATCAAGATCAATTAAAATGGACAAATTAAAATTTATCATCGTTTTATTAGCAACTATTGCTCTAACATACCTACTCAACAATCCAATTCCTCTTGAATCTAATCCCCTCCCTCCTTTGGGCAAATTATTAAACCCATTTACTGGTTTTTGGCAAAATGCTGAAAAAGTAGATGCATTTCCAAAAGTAGCCTCTTTGGAAGGGTTAGATTTAAAAGCTCCAGTAAAGGTTATCTATGATGATAAATTGGTTCCACATATTTTTGCTGAAAATTTGATGGATGCTATGACTGTTCAAGGTTATATTGAATCTAAGCATCGATTATGGCAAATGGATTTTACGACTAGAGCTACAAGTGGAAGACTATCTGAAGTCTTAGGAGAACGAACTATTGATTTTGATAAAGGCAAACGTCGAAAAGGATTAGTCTATGCCGCTCAAAACACCCTTAAGTCTTGGAAAAAAACACCAGAAGAGTTTGCATTAGTGGAAGCCTATGCAAGAGGTGCCAATACTTATATCAATTCTCTTTCACCAAAGGACTACCCTCTCGAGTTTAAATTTTTAAATTATAAACCGGAAGAATGGACTCCTCTCAAAAGTGCCATATTTATGAAAGCAATGGCGGAATCGCTTTCGTCAAGAGAAACGGACTTGGAAGCAACCAATGCTTTAGCCACCTTTGGTCGAGTACAATTTGACTTCTTATACCCTGAACGGGGTGATAAAGAATCACCAATAATACCAACTGATGTCGAATGGAATTTTGAATCTCCTTTGTCTGACGATTTGATAAAAACACCAAGCATCGGAGCAATATTTCATGAACCTTATGAAAAGCCTCATGAGTCAAACGGAAGTAATAATTGGGTCGTGGCAGGAAGTAAAACAGCTTCTGGAAATCCTATTTTGTGTAATGATCCTCACTTGAGTTTAACTTTGCCTGCGATCTGGTTTGAAATTCAAATTCACACTCCTGACGTTAATGTTTATGGCGTTTCATTGCCTGGAGTTCCTGGAGTGACAATTGGTTTCAATGAAGATCTAGCCTGGGGATTTACCAATGTTGGACATGATGTTTCTGATTTATATAAAATTAAATGGGCAGATGAAAGCAAAGAAGCCTACATTTTTGATGGCGAATCGAAACCAACTCAATATGTGATTGAAACGATCAAGGTGAACGGTCAAGCTGATATTTTAGATACCGTAAAATATACTCATTGGGGGCCAGTAAGTTATGAAAACAAAGATCATCCTCGACAAGATCTAGCGCTTCATTGGTTAGCTCACGAAAGTAAAGGCAATGAATTAAAAACCTTTTTAGGCGTTAATTCAGCCAAAAATTTTGAAGAATTTTATGAAGGAATGAGACAGTTTGACAACCCTGCTCAAAATGTAGCATTCGCCATAAAGGATGGAACGATTGGTTTAAAGGTTCAGGGAAAATTGCCAATCAAAGAAAAAGAACAAGGACGATTTGTTAGAGATGGAAGTCTTTCTTCAAGTGGTTGGAAAGGATATATCCCTTTTGAACAAACTCCTTTTGTCAAAAACCCAACTCAGGGTTTTGTAGGTTCTGCTAATCAATTTTCTGTTGATACTACTTACCCATATTATTATAATGGTGGATTTGAAGATTTTCGAGGACGGGTTTTAAATCGAACGTTAGCAGCAATGTCGAATATCACGATCCAAGATATGAAAGATTTGCAGGGTAATAATTTCAGTATCAAAGCTGCTGAAACCTTGCCTATTTTATTACAATTTTTAGAAAATGAAAATCTAAGCACGGAGGAAAAAGAAATCTTTGATATCTTAAAAAAGTGGGATTATAATTTTGATAAAGACAAAGTCGCTCCAGTCATTTTTGATAATTGGTATAATAATTTTTATAAAAAAACTTGGGATGAGATTTATGCTTTGAGAAAAAAAGAATTTCCAATACTTCTCCCTGAACATTGGCGAACGATCGAATTACTAGAAAAGACTCCTGACAACATCTTTTTTGATATAAAAGAAACAACTAAAAAAGAAACAGCCAAAGACATTACTTTGATCACTTTTAAAGAAGTTGTTAAAAATGCGCAAGAGTGGAAAAAAGATGGCAATTTTGCTACTTGGGAAAATCATCGAGATATTAAAATCCCTCACATGATTAATAGTTTGACGGGTTTCCAATCTGATTTTGTTTCAGCAGGTGGACATGGAAATGTACTCAATGCTTTTGGAATCAGAGGGAAGAATGTTCATGGACCATCTTGGAGAATGATCGTGGAAGTAGGGGACGAACCAAAAGCTTATGGAGTCTACCCTGCGGGACAATCTGGAAATCCTGGAAGTCCTTTTTATGAAAGTATGGTCAAGACTTGGGCAAGTGGAGAATATTACGAGTTACTCTTTTTTAAAGATAAAGATGTGGAAAATGAACGGATACTTTTTAGTCAAGAATTTAAATAATTGTCAGATAATTAATTATTAAAATAAAACAAATAAATTTTAAAATCCTTTTTTATGAAAAATTTACTACTGATATTTTTAACGCTTGGATTGTTTGCTTGCTCCTCTTCTTCCTCTAAAGAAACTGCAAACACCGAAGTAAAAGAACCTGAAAATTATGTTGAAATTCCTTGGGCTACCATGGAAAACATTGAATCTTTGGTCGCTAAAAAACCTAGAAAAACTATCGTAGATGTCTACACTCCATGGTGTGGCCCTTGCAAAATGATGGATAGAAATACTTTTACCAATCCTGAAATCATTAATCAAATTGGGAAGAATTTTTACGCTGTGAAGTTCAACGCCGAAGGCCCTGACCCAATTAATTTCATGGGAAAAGAATATGCTAATCCTAGATTTCAACCAAAGAAAAGAGGTCGAAATTCACCACATCAATTATCTGGTTTTTTCTCTGTTAGAGGCTATCCTACTTTAGTCGTTTTGGATGAGAACATGCAAATAATTGAAAAAATTGTTGGGTATAAAACACCTGAGCAATTAAAGGTTGAACTGGCAAAACATATGTAAAAATCGATAGTCGGTCGCTTCTTTTTCATTTTTCTGGAACTAAATAATCCGTATAACCGTTTTATTATTTTTAGTAAAAAAGAGAAAACATGAAAGCGCAAAATTTAGCCGAAAGGCAAGCGGAATTGGAAAAAGAATTTAGTTTTAGAATGTCGAGGAGTTCGGGCAAAGGAGGACAACATGTCAATAAAGTTTCTACTCGAGTAGAATTACTTTTTGATGTTTTGAATTCTGAAAATTTAACCGATGAAGAAAAAGGATTGGTGATAAGAAATTTGGCAGCTATTATTTCCCAAAATGGAATTTTACAAATTGCTAGTCAAGATTCAAGATCACAACTTCGAAATAAAGAAAATGCTAAGGCAAAATTTTTTGAAAGATTAGCTAAAGCATTGACCGTCGAGAAGCCTAGAAAGAAAACTAGAAAACCTAAATCGTTGAATGAAAAACGACTAAAGGAAAAGAAAATTACTGGAGAGAAAAAAGTCTCTCGCCAAAAGGTTAATCATAAAAATGATTAACCTTTTTTTTTTGCTCCTAAATTTATATCTGCTCTAAATAGATGCTTGCCTTTTTGTTTTTGGAAAATCGCTCTGTACTTTTGTATTGATTTTGAGAGATTCATTTTTTTATAAAAAATATTATCATCTGGGGATTAATGTCCTATGTCGAGTAACACGTAGCGGTCTACTTTAGCTGACCTAAAAAAGAATCAACTAAAAATGAAAAAAATCGCTGCACTCTTTTTTTCCAAGTCTGGTAAAGCAGACCGCTACGTGTTATTGATAAGTGCGACTTGTTCCTACAAAACTACTTTTGCTATGTTTAAAAATATTGGAATAATTCTAATCTTAAGTTCGATTTTTTTGTTGAGTTGTGGAGAGACAAAACCAAAAGAAGATCCATTACAAAAAGAAAGAGAACAAGTTTACAAAGAAGTCATGGCTGTTCATGATGAGATGATGATGATGGGAAAAATTCGTGGAGCCCAAGGTAAGTTGAAAAAGATGATGGAGTCTGATTCGACGAATGCAGCGAAATATCAAACTGCTTACGACCATCTTCAAGTAGCGGACGATGCAATGATGAATTGGATGAAACAATTCAAAAATCCACCTGAGAACACCGCTATGAAGGAAGCCATTGAATACTTGAAAGATCAAAAAATAAAAGTGCAAAAAATGAAAGAAGTAATGATTGAGAATTTGGATAAAGCAAAACAAATTGCTGGTTTTCAAGACATTTAAACATGCTCTAAACAAATAACACTTTATACTTATTTTTTTACATTTCTTAAAAAAAGAAACATGAGAAACATTTTATTCTTTAGTCTTATCTGTTTATTTCTGACCAGTTGTGTGGAGAGACAACCACTTAAAATTTTGAACCGAGGAGAAGAAGTAAATGGCAAAATGGTTCATGAAAGGATTCGTGATTTTTCGTTTACCAATCAAGATAGTGTAGAAGTGACGAATAAAACTTTTGCAGGAAAAATTTATGTGAGTAATAACTTTTTTACGACTTGTCCTTCAATTTGTCCAACCACAAGTTTGCATATGGGACGTATCTATGATAAATTTTTAGAGGATGATCGAGTGCGAATGATTTCTCATTCTATTGATGTGAGAACGGATAGTGTTCCTATTTTAAAAAGATATGCGGAAGGACTAGAAATTGAAGCACCAAAATGGAATTTAGTAACAGGAAATGAAGAAGAAATTTTATCGATTGCCTATGATTATTTTTCTAATGCATTGAAAGATAAAACAGCTCCTGGAGGATTTGACCACGATGACCTCTTAGTATTAATTGATACCAATCGACACATTCGATCCATCTGTCATGGAACTGATCCTGCAGATGTTGATCGATTTATGAAAGATATTGAATACCTTTTAAAATCTGAATATTCTCAAAAAAAATAATGCGACAATACCTTCTTTTAATCATCCTATTCTTCATTTCCATCGTCTTCCTAACAGATTGTAAAAATTCTTTTAGTGATGGAAAATACTTGTACGAAACTCATTGCCAATCTTGCCATATGCCAGATGGAATTGGGTTACGAGGTTTGATTCCGCCTCTTGCTGGGTCTGATTATTTAAAAAATAATTATGAAAAACTACCTTGTATTATTCTTTTAGGAGTAGAAGGCGAGATGATCGTCAATGGAAAAACTTATAATCAACCCATGGCTGGCATTCCTGAATTAGGAACAATGGATGTCGCATTATTAATAAATTACATCAATCATCAATGGGGAAATGACGGAAAATATACAGATTTTAGAGAAGTAGAAGCTAATCTTCAAAAATGTGAATAACAATAACTAATTTGTTGCGTGGATTTAATTATCTCTAATTGCCAATTGAATAATTTCGTTGGCAACCTATACTTAACGAAAAACTCAACTAAGAGTAGAAAACACATTAGTTTATGATTAAGCGAATTTTTTACATTTTCTCTTTCCTTTTTTCTGTTTCCCAAATTCAAGCTCAAGTTCCAATATATGACGAATGCAGTACTGCCATTCAGTTAGGAATTGCCCCTAGTGGAACATGTACTACTACAGAATATACCAATGTAGATGCAACTTTATCGACTGGATTATTTTCGGCTGCTGCTGATAATATTCCTACCTGTTGGGGTTCAGTAGATCATGATGTTTGGTTTGAATTTCAAACTCCTGTTGATGGAAGTTTTGTTGATTTTGAAGTATCTGTTACAAGTGCTGGATCAAATCCAATTGGTCAATTTAAAGCAGCACTCTATCGAGGTGAATGTATCATTGACGAATTAGCAGAATTAGATTGTAAGGTTGCTGGTGCTGGTGAAACTGAAATAAAATTTGATGCTTCAGGGTTGACACCAGGCATTAGTTATTTTATTCGAGTAGATGATCAAAGTAGTACAGCGAGTCCTGTTTGGGGAACATTTAATGTATGTGTAGATTCTTTACCTGACATCAACTTGATGTGCGATAATATGAGTTCAGATGCCAACTCAGGCATACTTTATGATTCTGGTGGACCTGATAATAATTACTCGAATGGAGAAAATTGTACGTTTACTATTTGTCCTGCTTCCAATCCTGGATGTATTGCTTTGACGGTCAATTCTTATGATACAGAACCTGGTTTTGATGAATTAGAATTCTTTGATGGAAATAGCACTAACGCTACCGAACTCGGAGAAGATGTTTCCGCAGGAGGAAGTTGTTATACGGTTTATGCTTCTAGCGGATGTATTACAGTAGAATGGAATGCGGACTTCATTATTAATGACGCAGGTTTTGAAATTACTTGGGAAAGTTCGACTGATCCATGTCCAACATGGACTGGTGCCAATGCGACAACTTCACCAACCGAAGCTTTAATTATTGAAAAATTAGGTTCGTTGCCAAGTTCCATTTCGAATGTAACTGTGAATTGCGACGGAGATGCTCATGCAGCTTTTGATGGAGGTGATAACACCGGGATTTTTATGCCGAATGGAATTGTGTTAACTACAGGAAGTGTTGACTATGCATTTATGCCAAATGATTCCGATGGTGATCCTAATCTTGATCTTAATTCTAATTCAGATGCAGATTTAGCAACACTTGCTGCTACATTTTCCAATAATCAACCGACACTAACTGATGCTTGTATTTTGGAAATGGACGTTTTAGCAGCAGGAAGTGAATTGTCATTAGAGTATATTTTTGGGTCAGATGATTATGTGGGGAACATAGGTTCCAATGCTGGACGGGATGTCATGGGTATTTGGATTTCGGGACCGGGGATTGTCGGTTCTCCAAACTATAATGGTCAAGAATTGATTTCTGTTTTGCCTGGAACGACAACACCTGTTCATTATGTTAATGTGAATCCACAAGTTAATTTTGAATATTATCGAAAAAATGAAGAGACGATTTTGGGACCACACTACGATGGATTAACTACCGATTTTAATAGTATCAATAAAAAAACATTAACGGCTTCTTCTCCTGTGGAGCAATGTAGCACGTACCATGTAAAAGTAGCGATTGCAGATGTTAGTACCAATGCTGATTCTGGTGTTTTCTTTGGAGAAATAAACAACGGACTACCAAACACTTCTTTGAGTGCCATTGGCTCGTTTGATTATTTCGTAGAAGGATGTATTAATCCTGATGAGTTGAATTTGAATTTGTCCAATCCATTAGGGGAAGATTTAACTTTAAATGTTCAAGTCGCGGGAACAGCTACCGCAGGAACAGATTATAATCTAACCCTTCCAAGTTCTGTAACTTTCTTGGCAGGACAAACTAATTTGAATTTCCCAATCAACATCGTAAATGATGGAATAGTAGAAGGAACTGAAACGATTGAATTAACTTTCGTTTATGATTTTGGCTGTGGTGCATTTGACTTTGCGACAGTTGTTTTGGAAATAAAAGATGAACCAGAATTTTCCGCAGCGAATGGAATGGATACTCTTTTTGTTTGTTCAGGAAGTACCGTTCAACTAACTGCCGAAGGTGCCTTAACTTATAGTTGGTCACCTGCTGGAAATGTGAGCAATCCAAATATTTCCAATCCAATTGCTACTCCAACAACAAGTGAAGTTTATACTGTAACGGGGACTTTAGGAAATTGTAATTTGACTGATAATGTTTTTGTAGAAATTATTGATCCTACTATTGATATTGTTGCGAACACTCCAACAGATATTTGTGAAGGATCAAGTGTCTCTTTATCTGCTAATAATAATGTAGGAAATTCTGGATTAACTTGGTCTCCTATTTTTGGTCTAGATGATCCGACTTCTGCTAATCCAAATGCAAGTCCTCCACAAACGATAACTTATACTGCCACAGTTTCGATTGCTGGCTGTTCTGTTTCTGATCAAATTACGGTCAATGTTGATGCCTTTCAATTCCCAACTTTGACGACAACAGATACGGTGCTTTGCCTTGGAGATAGTTTAATATTGGCATCAAGTACACCTGGTTCTACAACTGATTATTCTTGGACGCCTGGTGGCGAACTTTCTGATCCTACTATTTCTAATACTATCGCCTACCCTACTGCGAACTCAACTTATACATTAGTAGCAACTAGTCCAAATGGATTTTGTAGTGAAACCGCTTCAGTAAGTATCGAAGTAGTTCCAGCGGATTTAAATATTGCAGGAGGAAATTATTATGAATTATGCCTAGGCGAATCCGTTCCTTTAAATGCAATCACTTCAACACTTGGAGTTGGATTTACTTGGTCACCTGATTCTTCTTTGACGAGTGGAACAGATGTTTCGGTTATTGCATCGCCTGAGTTTACGACTAATTATATTGCTCAACTTGTGGTAGGTGGATGTACTTTGGAAGAAATTGTTACCGTCAAAGTGGATTCCATTCCTTTTGATACTTCAATAGAATTGATTCCGCAACGAGATAAATATTGCAAAGGAGAAGTGGTGTCATTTATTTCTCCTTCCCTTGATCTTGGGTTTTTTCCAGACATAGAATTTGAGTGGACACCAAATGATGGTTCCTTTTTGAGTGATGATGATAATTATAACTTAGCCATTACTGCTACTGCCTCTCAAACTTACACTCGAAATATTGTCAACGGAGCTTGCTCCAATACAGAAAGTATTTCTATCGAAGTTATTGAAGTAGATGTAGAACTCAATATTGGAGATGCCAGTCTTTGTGCAGGAGAAGATTTAGATTTAGAAGCATCTGGTGCAGATAATTATAATTGGACTATTTCTAATTCAGACATTCTAACTTGTAATGATTGTCCTAATCCGACACTTTCTGCTTGGGGAAATAGTACGGTAACCGTAATCGGAGAAACTGAAGGTTGTCAAGATATAGAATCAATTGATGTAACGATTATTGAATCTCCAGAATGTAATGGTATTTCTTTTTCTCCAAATAATGAAGTTGGTATTGGAGAATCTGTCAATCTTTATATGGATTACCTTTCAGGAAGTTCTGTTACAATTGAGTGGACAAATCAAGGAAATACAATTGGACAAGGTGATTCGATTGAAGTTGTTGTATTAGAAACCTCTAATACATTTATTGCAACTGTTACCAATAGTGAGGGTTGTAGTTGTAGTGATCCTGTTGAAATTTTTGGAATTAAACCAGATTTATTTATGCCTAACGTTTTCACACCAGATGGAGACGGACTTAATGATTTCTTTTTCCCACTATTTAAAAAAGAAGGAACGGATGAAATCATAGAAATTGGTAATGCAGAAATTGTCCAGTTCACTATCTTTAATCGATGGGGAAATGTTGTTTATCAAAATGATAATCCTACTACTGGATGGGATGGGAAACAAGATGGGAAAGATTTGCCATCTGACGTTTATGTTTATGCGATTACCGTAAAATATCCTAATGGCGATACTAATACTGATTCTCAGGATGTGACTTTGATTCGTTAAATGATGGAAAAATAGAATCGTATTTTTTTAATAAAATAGAGTTATCCCGAATTTTTGATTTTTCAGAAATTCGGGATTTCTTATTAAGATAAGTTTATAGTAGATATTTGAGATAAACTGTAGGTTGGATATATTATTAAAAATAAACTAGTACGTGCATAATTTATATACTCATTGCTGCAATCAAAAAAACTGTAACATGAAAATTCTCGGTTTAAAAGGTAATTCTGATCGGTTCAAAAAATTCCGAATCCCAAAAAATAAAAAGGAAAAATATCCTTTAATCGAAATAACTATTGATTTTGCAAATAATGAATTCAAAGCAAAAAAAGTATATGAAAATGATTCAAGTAATGATGATTGGATTGAAGTAAACGATTATACATTTCCATCCTCATTGTTAAATAATTTTATAAGAAGCGTATAAGATGATTAAAAAAGGGGACTGCATTATATTTACAAAAGAAGATGAAAGGTTTGGATTAATACTACATCATTCGTACTCTGAAGATGAGAAAATTTATCATGGATTTATTCTTTTAGGAGATCTATTCAAAGAAACTCCAACTAAAGAAGAAATAAAATCCTCAGGAATTTTAGGTTACAAAATGCAAGGTGATACAACCGATTTAGTAAATAGTCTAAAGAAGCTCGAGCAAAAACACGACGATTCTATTTTCTATACTGGAGTAAAATATGATGTGATAAGAATTCCAAATGACTTGATTTTTAAAGAAGAATCAAGAATTGAAAAAGTTGCAAATTTACAATTACATGAAGAGTTTTATCCATTACCTGAAAGCTATTCAAGACAAAATGATTACGATGAAATTTGTGATTTAATAAAGAAGGAAATTTTAAAAAGAGACCCAAATACTATTATTTGGAATAGGATTTATGATTCGCATCCGTTGAAAGAAATTTTAAAAAAATAACATTAGAATTCATGTAACTAAAGAAGAATTTATCATTAATAGCTTGTAGCAAACTGTGGAAAAAAATAAAATTAAAAACTACAATGTCGAAAACAGCAGGTGATAAACCAACAAATAATCAGAAGGTCTATATTCTATTATTGATTTTATTAATCGTTATTTTGGGAGTATGGAAATGTCCAAATCAGCAAAATGAAGAAGCCATCAATGATCTTCCACAAGAGAACAAGGATACTTTACAAATAATAAAATCCATCAAAGAAGAAACTAACCTTCAAGAAAAAACTATAATTCCAATCAAAGAAGAACCTATCCTCGAACAAAAAGAAAAGCAATTACCAACTGTCTCCGGAAAAGAAAAGACAATCACCTCAACTACTTTTCTCGAAAAAAAAGAAGCTCCAGTTCTTGCACCAGAGGAACAAAAACCTGTACCTGAGGTAAAAGTTGATCTCCCAAAAAACCTAGTCAAAAAGATCAATAAAGCCATAGATAAACGTTCTGCTAAAACTGCTAATCACTCCTGTTCTCCACCTTCCATTTTAAAAATTGACAAAGCTACTAATCAAACAAGTGTGGCATTTTCTCCCGATGGATCTAATTTTGTCGTAGGAAATAATAGTAATTATGCCAGCGTCTTAAATATGGATGGAAAAGAAATTTTTAAATTAATTGGACATCAAGCTTACGTTCCATCAACTGCTTATTCACCTAATGGAAAATATATTGTAACTGGAAGCATAGACAAAACCGCTAAAGTTTGGGATGCTAAAAATGGAAAAGAAATAAGAAATTTAAAAGGACATTCTGACGCAATTTTTTCAGTTGCTTACTCGCCAAATGGAAAATATATTTTAACAGGTAGTATTGATTTTACCGCTATTCTCTGGGATGCAAAATCGGGAAACAAGTTGCGTCAACTCAGCGGTCATACCTCAGCAATTACAAAAGTGGCATTTTCAAAAGATAGTCAATACATCTTAACAGGAAGTAATGATAGAACAGCTAAGGTTTGGAATGTAACCTCTGGGGAAATTTTATTTTCACTTGAAGGTTTTGAAAAATCAGTAACGTGTCTAGTCTTTTCTCCAAATGGTAAGTTAATCATCACAGGAAGTGCAGATCATAAATTAAGGTTATGGAATGCCCAAACTGGAAAACATTTACATACCATCAAAGCACATGATGATTCAATTATGTCCATTCGCTTTTCTACTGATGGTAAATATATCTTAACTACAAGTGAGGATAACTCTATCAAATTGTGGGAAATAAAAAATGTAAAAGAACTTTGCAAATTAGAAGGTCATTCATCAGATGTAAGAGAAGCCGTTTTTCATCCAATCAAAAAAAATATCGTAGTGAGTGTCGGTAATGATAAAACGATCAGGATGTGGGAAGTTGAATTAAAATAAAAACGCTGAATTTTTAAATTGAAAATTCAGTTCGATTCCTGATTTTACGTCGATTTTTATCCTTGCTTGATTTAAATTAGCACTTCTTATTTTTTAATCATACTGACTAATATTTCATAAAATAAAAATCCAAAATTTCACTCCCCACTCCCCACTCTAATTTCATCAAAAATAAACCCACCTTTTGAAACATATTTTACATCATTTTATGTCATAAAATAATTGGAATCGACAAAAAAGTACCTATTTTTGGTGATTGAGTAATTTTGTTCAAGAAACTGATTACTTTTTTTAAAAAATTTTTCAAAACGAAGTAACTAATATATTTCACCAAGACCATTTCATTATGATGAAAAGAATTTTACTTTTTTGTTTTACCATTTTATCCTTCAGTTTATTTGCCCAACCAGCAAATGATGATTGTACAGGTATAATTAATTTAGGCGAAGCTCCACTATGCGACTCCTCCGCCATTTATAATAATATCAATGCCACAGCATCTCAAATTTTTGATCCACCATCGAATGTGAATATTCCATCCTGTTGGGATAATGTCAATAACGATGTTTGGTTTGAATTCACCGTTCCAGCTGATGGAAGTGTGGTTGATTTTACTGTTTTATTGAGCGGGGAAGCTTCCAATGGAACTCCAATGACTCAACCACAAGTAGCTGTTTATCGGGGAGATTGTGCCGTCAATGAATTAGATGAATTACTTTGTGCCAAAGCTGATGTTGGAGAAAGTAGTCTAGAATTAGATTTATTAGGATTGACTCCTGGTATTCCATATTTTTTGAGAGTTGATGATTTTTCAGCAACCGCTACTCCAAACTGGGGAGATTTTATTCTTTGTGTAGATACCTTAGCTCAGGTGAATACCATTGATGAAGGAGGTTCAAACTCTTGTTCGGGTGAACTATTCGATTCAGGTGGTCCTGATGACGATTATAGTAATGGAGAGAATTACGTTTTCGAAATTTGTCCTCCTGTACCTAATAATGAATGTATTACTTTCAATATAGAATATTACAACATTGATGATGCTGGCGATCAAATGAATATTTACTCTGGTACAAATGGAGTAGGTGGAACTCAGATAGCCTCTATTGGTGGATTCGGAAATAATGGAATGACCGCAGATGGTGGAGTGTGTTTTACCACACAAGCCACAGGATGTTTGACCGTAGAATTTATATCTGATGGAACATCTACTTTTGAAGGTTTCGCTGCCAATTGGGAATGTTCTGCTCAACCATGTGAAACACTTGATGTAATTGAAATACAAGCTAGTGCATCAGAGCAAGAAATTATTGATGCCGTAGCTTCTCCACAAACGGTTATTTCTAATGTAATAATCGATTGTCCAAATGGTGCTTATGGTACTTTTACTGCGGATAATTCTGATTTAGGTTTAGAAAAAGGAATTGTGCTTTCGTCTGGACAAGTTTCTGACATGGCCAATCCTGCTAGTTTTTTCTCAAGTAGTAATAATGGAGCGCCAAGTGATCCTGATTTAGATTATTTTTCTTCTTTAGAAACGCCTCCTGGGTCTGGTTCTTTTGATGCGTGTATTCTAGAAATGGATGTATTTGCTGCAACCGATGAATTAGCGTTTGAATATGTTTTTGGATCGGAAGAGTATCCAAACTTCGTAGGAGGAACGGTTAATGATATTTTTGCATTTTTGATTTCAGGACCTGGAATTGCAGGTGATGTAAATATTGCCAACCAATTAAATATTGCTACACTTCCTGACGGAAATAATACTTTCGTTACGATTAATAGTGTGAATTACGAAGACAATTGGGAATACTATCGAAATAATGAACTAGGACAAAGTGTAGTTTATGGTGGTTTGACTTCTGATTATTTAGGAGTCAAAAAAAGTTTAACAGCAAGTGCTGTAGTTGATCCTTGTAATACTTATCATTTAAAATTAGCCATTGCAGATAGAGGAGATGGAATATATGACTCAGGTGTTTTTATTTCTGATATTAAAGGAGGAACTCCTCAATTAAACGTAAACTTTGCTTCAGGTATTGATTACTTGATTGAAGGTTGTTCTGGAACAGATGACGAATTAATAGTTTCTTTAAATAATCCACAAGATGAAGTTGCCCAATATGGCGTAACCATCGGAGGAACTGCTACTTTGGGTGTCGATTATATTTTAAATATGCCTGATACGGTTACCCTTAACCCTGGGCAAACTACGCTGAATTTTCCATTGATTCCTTTAGTAGATAACTTATTGGAAGGAACTGAAACGATCATCATTACACTTTCTAATAACTTCGGTTGTGGAACAATTAACTTCGCAGAAATCATTATAGAGTTAGAAGATGAACCAGAAGTAGTCATTAACCTTGGAGCAGATACTGCTTTAGTTTGTGCTAACAATAGTCTAGTATTAGAGGTGGATGGAGCTACAACTTATTTCTGGACTCCAGTAAGTGTGGTTACGCCAGCTACTTCCGCTACACCAACAGTTACTCCAACAACTGACACTTGGGTATATGTAGAAGGAAATGTAGGACCATGTTTTGATACGGATTCTATTTTCCTTCAAATTGTTGATCCACAGATTTCGATCAGCGCGCTTACCGTAACAGACATTTGTGAAGGAACTGATATCATGTTAGAAGCTGTCAATAATGTCAGCAACCAAAATTTAACATGGACTCCAGGCACTAGTCTTCCTGATCCAAATGCTCAAATTATTACTGATACACCACCCGTAACTACCACTTATACTGCTTCTGTAGAAGTAGCAGGATGTTTAGTTTCTGATCAAATTACGGTCAATGTTGATCCTTTTGACTTCCCAGATTTGACGACTATAGATACTACTTTGTGTGAAAGTTATTTCCTTGATTTGGCTAATCCTATTCCAGGAACATCTACTGTTTACGAATGGACGCCAAATGCAAATATGAATGACAATACTTTACCTAATCCAACAGTTCAAGCAGCAGCTGGAACGGTAACTTATACTGTAGTTGCGACAAGTGCCAATGCATTTTGTTCACAAACTGCAACCGTAGATGTAACAGGTCTTCCTGCCAATGCAAATATTAACAATGATGATTATATCGAAATTTGTTTAGGCGAGACAGTAGATTTATCTGCTAATACTTCAACGGCAGGAGTTGGTTTTGAATGGCAATCTAATCCAATTGATCCAACTTTATCTCCTTTAACGGATACCTTAATTACTGTTACACCTACGGAAACAACTACTTACTATACTCAATTAGTTGTAGGAGCATGTACGGTACTTGATTCGATTACGGTTCGGGTAGATTCATTGCCTGACTTGTCAGTAGAAACTATTCCTTTCAAAGATATTTACTGTGCGGGAGATATTGTTTCGATCGTTACACCAACTTATGAGCCTTCTCGTTTCCCAGACATTATGCATCAATGGGGGGCACACCCTTCTATTGATTCTGATTTGGAAAATCTGAATTTAGTTTTAGTAATGACTGAAACTAATACCTATACAAGAACAACAATAAATCGAGCGTGTACTGATGTGACGACGATTACACTAGAAGTTGTTGATCCAATTTTAGACTTGGCTTGGGATACTATCTCAGTTTGTGCAGGTGACCAAATTTCCAATGAAGAATTTAATGGAGAAGATGATTTTGTATGGACAACCAATGCGGGAACTATTGATCCAGGTGCAAATGAAATGAGTACTGTAACTATGACTGCTTCAAATTCTGGAGTCCTTAATGTTTCAGCAACCATTCAAGATTGTCCAGCAAATGCTGATGCAATTGTTAATGTTGCAGTTGCACCTACATTTGAAATCATTACCATTCCAAATCCAATAGTTGGAGAAATAGCACTTGGGCAAACGATTGAATTCACTTATCAAAATGCTAACGTACCATTGAGTACCATCGAATGGTTTTACAATGGTGTAAGTGTAGGACAAGGCGAAACTATAGCTATTACGATGTTAGAAGAAGGTACTGCAAATGAAATATATGCTGTGGCATTAAGTGCTGAAGGATGTGAAGGAAATTCAAATTCTATCATAATAGATGCAACAATTCCAGATTTTGTTGCGCCTAATGCATTTACTCCTGATGGTGATGGATTAAACGATTTCTTCAATATTACTTTTGATGGACAACAACAAGGACAAGGACTTCCTTCAATCGAAGTTGTTCAATTCTCAGTATGGAATAGATGGGGAAATTTAGTTTACAATAATGAAACTCCTTTGACTGGTTGGGATGGAACGATTGATGGAGACCCTGGACCATCTGATGTCTATGTTTATTCTATTAAAATAAAATATCCTAATGGAACAGTTCAATCTGTTACCTCATCAGTAGATAATGCAGGTGTTAAATCAGATGTGCAAGATGTCACGTTGATTCGCTAATTTTTTTTCTACTAAAAAATAATACAAAAGAGGTGATAGCGACAAATGCTATCACCTCTTTTTTTTTGAGAAAACCGAATCACATATTCTTTGTTAAAAAAGAAAAGCAGTTGAATAAGAATCCATTTTCATTTTTCAAAAAAATCCAAATCATGATTGATATAAAAAAAATACTGTCGCTAAGTCTCTTGTTATTCTTGTTGAGTTGTGGGAATCAAGACTCCTCTCCCACTCCTTCAAAAAACCCATTGGCCGTGCAAGTCAAAAATTCTGTTGATCCATTTAATGAATATTGGTATCAAGGAAAAGCTGAAATTACAAGTTACGATTTGCAGCAAGTTCGCTATGGAGAGATGCGGGAAGGAAGTGCTGTTCTCGTTTTTGTAACTGAGGATTTTTCGAAAAAAAATCATGTTAAACTCGATAACCCAAGTCGTCATCCAAAAGATGCCATTCCTGTTTTAAAACTAAACATGACTCGAAAATTCAATACTGGAATTTATCCTTACTCGATGATGATGTCTTCATTCACTCCTATTGATTTGAAAAAAAATCCGAGTACATTAAAGGTGACGAACTCTTCACAAGAATGGTGCGGGCATACTTTTATGCAATTGAATTTAGGAAAATATAGTTACGAGTCTCAACTCTTTTCCTACTTCGAATCAGAAGGTGATAAAACAACTAGATTGGAACGAACTTTATTGGAAGATGAATTATGGTCAAAAATCAGAATCGATCCTAGCAGTTTACCGCAAGGAAATATTGATATTATTCCAAGCACCACATACGCTAGATTAAAACATATTGATTTTAAAAATGAAAAAGCAACCGCTAGTTTGAAAGAGAAAGGAGAAGAAATGCACTTCCATTTATTCTATAAAAATCTTGACCGAAAATTATCTATTGTTTTTGAAAAAGCATTTCCTCATCAAATAATTTCGTGGGAAGAAACCTATAAAAGTGGATTTGGTTCAAGTGCTAAAACCATGACAACTAAAGGAATGAGAAAAAAATCTATCCTGCTGGATTATTGGTCAAGGAATGGAAATGAAGATGCTCATTATAGAAAAGAACTAGGCCTAGAATAAGAAATACCAACAAGTGAATTTTCAAAAATTCACTTGTTGACATTTTCGTTATATCAAATTCAATCTGCTTCTAAATCATACAATCTTTTTTTTGCCCTTTCATATTTTCCAGCTGCACCAATTGCAACGGCTAAATAATAAATCAAAATTATTTTCAACAAAAGACCTCGAATAAGTGCCATCGGATCTGCCAGCATCCCTAGCAACTGGACTATTCCATAAACCGACAAAACAATGATGAATGCCATTTGAGGTTTACTTTTCATATAAAAGGCACAACCAAAATAAATCACCAAAATCGGAATATAAATTCCTAAAAGTAAAGCGGTCTCATCATAAACTGACATTTCATAAACCGCTGCTATTGCCGTGATTATGATTAAAACCCAAACTGCATAAGTACCGTGTTCCACTTTTTTCTCATCTTCAGCAAGTGCACGTTTTAGATTAATTATTTCGACATAATCGTCAGGCGATTTTCTTCGAAATTCACGACCATCATCTAAGATCTCATCTTCCATGATTTATTTTTTAACTTAAAAGAATTAGTTTCTTGCCATTCGTAAAATAATACGAACCACAACAAAAATAACGAAAAGTATCGTCCAAATCGACGGACCACTACTTTCCTTTTCCTCAACTCTTTTCCCTCCTACTGTCATTGTTCGCGCAGCTTCCCCCAAAACCTCTACTGCAAATAATTCGTCAGCTCCATGATCCATCAAACTTTTTTTAATTAGTTCAGGTTCTACACCATTATTAATTTGCTCTTTCGCCATGCTCAAATACTTTGCTCGTTGTTCAAACATATGCATTCGTTCAGGGGACGTCAGTCCTTTTTCAGCAGCAATATGTTTCGCCACTTCAACTATTTCTGGATCAAAATTATTGGCTTGCTGTATCGTATTCATGATTCGAACATCAGAATAGTCTTTCATTTTTTCGAGTAGATCTTGATTCATTTTTTTACATTTAAAAAATTAGAAAAGATAATTTGATAAAAAGACCGAAGTACTATTTTTCAAATATGCACGACTTGTCTAAAAAGTAAATAGTTATTTTTATTTTTTTGAAAAGAGGAGACCTTGGAAAATAAATTTTTAATGCACTAAAATAAAAAGAGGCATTTTATTATTCAAATAAAATGCCTCTTTAATATTTTTAAATATTTAATATCTAATCTTTCTTCTTTGAGTTTTTGTTCGCCAAATTTATCGTTGGCAATTCTGTCGAATTTACTTTCTTTACTTGAATAACAGTTATTTCATTTTTCACTTTCAATGCAAATTGATAACGACCTACTTCCAAATCATTGAAGTCGATAGAAACTGCATTGTTCCCTTTAGTCACCGGAACTTTTCCTTTTAAAAGAATATCTCCCATATTAGTTTGAAGATTATAACTTAATTCACCTTTGACTTTTGAATTTAAATTAAGATTAAAATATCGATCAACGAGACTTGAATTCATTGATGTCATTTGAAATAATCTCTCATCCGAATTTCGAATCAAAACCACCACATGAGAGAATGATTCGGTGTCGTCAAAATCTAACTGTACTAATCGATAAAAATATCGAGTGTACTTTTTATTTTTATTCAAATCAGAAAAACTATACTCGTTTATTTTGGTTGAATTCCCTACTGCATTTACTTTACCTGCTCTCTCAAAATCAATTCCGTTGATAGATCTTTCGATAATAAAATATTGATTATTAGATTCACTTTTAGTGCTCCAAGTTAGAAAATTACCATCTTCTTTTGAGTTAGCTTGAAGTTCTACTTTATAAATACATCCAGCAGTAAGAGAGAAATTAACTAGGGAAAAAATAAAAATGAAGGCAACTATTTTTAGTTGAAAAGATAAATGTTTCATGACGTTAATCTTATTTATTAGGTTTATGATATTTTAGAATTCAATTTTTGGATTATTCAGTATTTTGAAATAAACCAATCTCTTTTATTTCTACGAATAGGCGATGTTATTGTTTCCAAAACAAAGAAAGCTGCTAACTCTATCAAGTTAGCAGCTTTCTTTCCTACAAAAATTGAAAATAATTTTTAATGAATAATTAATTTCTGTACAAAAATCTTGTCTTCTGTTTTTAAATTTACGAAGTAAGTTCCTGCTGCATATTCATTAGCATGAATAAAATAATTATTCTCACCAACTGGTATTTCTCCAGAAAAAATAGTTTCCATGGTACGACCTAAAATATCAGTCACCTCTATTTCAGCCTCTAAATTTTTTGTAGTTTTTACAGGAATTACTGTAACTGCAGAGGCTGGGTTTGGGTAGATATTTTCCAAACTTATTCCTATTTCAAGATCTTCCGTTGCTACACTACAATCAGTAACATCATAATGAAAGTATCCCTGCGGAGCTACCATTGGTCGATTTATCTGTTTTCCATCATTGGCAGTTGCTTGAATATAATAGAACATTTCTACCTCTTCATTAGTCGCAGGAATCATGGCACTCCAAGTATGATCAACTGTATTTGTCATCGCCAAAGTTTGGTAACTTCCCGTCGTATCTGTTGAATAAAATAAAGTCGCTTCAGCAATTCCAGTCTTGTGTTGGATCGTTGCTTCGACCACTTGATCTAGCATCATACATCCACCACGAACTTTTGCATGATTAATTAAAAGCGGTTCTTTCACTCCTACCTCTTTTGTAATGCAATGAATTGCTCCATTCAAATAAATAATATCATTACAATTAATCCCCTGGATTTTGTAACCTGGTAAAGCCTTTTCCCAAATCTTAATAGCTGTGGTATCATATTGTTCTTCATAAACAGGTAACAAAACAGTTTTATTAACAAAGACTGCATTTGCATAAGTTCGATAATCACCTTGTGGACTACTATCAGGATAGTTTCCATTTTCAGGAGGCATTGGAATTCGAATGACATCATAAGGCCTTCCATATGGTGTCATAAAGTTGTCCAAAATATATTGCAAGTTAGCTTCTATCTGTGGTCCATCCGCTACTCCATCAGGGTATTCTCCCACAAGTAAAGTCTCTTCATCTAACAATTTCATGTGCATGTCAATATGATCAATTGGATCGTAAGGTAGATTATCCATCAAGACATATTCATCAATTCCCATGAATAAATTCATGATACTTTTTACTTCCGCCTCACTATGATTACTTACTCCAAATTGATTAAAAGGGCCATTTTCATCCAAAACTAATTTCGATGAAAAAGCAGTTCCCATTCCATCATTCATAAAATTTCCTCCTGTGTGAACTAAATCATATGGCGCATCTAGCGTACGGAAAATTTCAACATCTAAGGCATTTGCCACAGCTGGAGGAACAATCGTATCATCTAAAGGACGAGGTCGATTATAAATCCAGTCAACCATATATTGCTCTTCTACATCATTTAGATAAACAGTATTTGGTCCATAGTCACGTACCCAAATACTATTAAATTGGGTTTCTACAAAAATAATATTATCGGTATTCACACCTGCTGGCGTCAATTGATTAATTACAACTGCTGAGTTAGAACAAACAATAATTACTTGTGCTTCCTCCTTTGCATGACGTACTATTTCTACTAAAATATTTTTAATCCCATTCGAGCCCGTTGACCAAGTAATAATCAAAGCTTCCAATTCTTCCCACTCTGCCATAGTCCGAACTTCACCAGGAGGAGGATCTGAAAATCCCGCTCCAATAGTTCCTCGAAATTGATTATTAGTCATCTCGAGCAATTCTTTTTTGGAAAAACCACGCGGCAAAATTTCATCATTTTGCGCTTGAATAATTATGTTTTGAAAAAATAAAAAGGCGAGGAAGAGTAAAAGTTTGTTTTTCATATGCATGGATTTTAGTTTGAAAGTGTATTGGTTGATTAGTTAATAAATAGATCATCTAACCAACCAATACACTATTTAGCAAATTAAAAGCTAAAAATCAAACTCATACTAGGAAGAATAGGCAATTGATCTACTCTTTTTGTCGTGACACGGTCTACATAAAAGATATTATTTCGATCATAAGCATTGGTCACACTAGCTATTGCTTGAAGTTTAGTATATTTCGAAAACTCAAAAGTTCTTTTTAAAGAAATATCTAATCGATGAAAATAAGGCAATCTACCTCCATTTCTATCGTCAGAATAAATAATTCCCAAACTAGGATTATTGGATAAAAAATTGGTGCTTGTTCCTTGATCAAATTGTTCATTTTCATAAAATCCTTGCGTTTGAGTAAATGGAAAACCTGATCCCATATTCCATCTAGCACTTGCTTCCCATTCTCCTTCATCTCCGAAACTGTATGTTGCCAACATATTTACATTATGGCGACGATCAAAAATAGTTGGGTAAACTTGATCACCATCATCTCGATTAACGAAACCAAAAGAGTACGTTCCGTACAGGTATAATTTTTTCGCATTATACTTTATTAAAAAATCAATTCCGTAAGCCTCTCCTGTTTCAGTAATATAATCAGGATCAAGAACATTTAATTTATTTCGATTGATATTGATGAGCTGATTGTATTTTTTCAAATAACCTTCAACGTTAATTTGAATTTTTTTAGTGACATCTACTTCGGTACCAACAACTAAGTGCGTTGCTTTTTGCAATCGATGATCCGTTTTTTCTGTAGTTCCTGGTTTGAATAAACTCTCATCAGGGCCCGTTAAAAAACCTACAAACAAGTTGACAATATCTCTTTCATTTACAGAAGTCAATAAATTTTGAGAGTATAATCCTGCAGCTAATTTCAATCTAAAATTGTCAGTTGCATTATATTTCAAACCAATCCGTGGTTCAATTTCCAAATCAGGTAAATCTGCAATGTAATATTGAAAACGCACACTAGGTTCGATGATTAATTTTCCAAAGATTTGTTTGTATTTTACAAAAGCCGCCGCCTCTGAAACGAAACTCTCCTGCTCAAATTTTCGACCGAACAAATTCGTAAATTCAAAATCAGTATTTAATCCTGTAAAATTAAAACCATATTTCACTTCATTATTTTTTCCAAAATAAGTAAAGTTAAAACCGACGTTGTAACTAGTAATACTACTTCTTCGAGGTTTATCGCTATCTTCTACCAGGCTAATATCATATCTTGAACCTCCAACAATTCCATCAATAATCAAATTAGACGATGGAGGTACCAACTTAAAATTAGCACCACCTCCTCGTGTTTTCCAATCCAATGTTGCCAAGCCTTCATACACCACTCTGTCGGTAAAATTAAATCCAAATAAATTCATTTTACTTCCTCCTCCAAATACAAATGACAATTTTCCATAAACATCTGTAAAACTAAACGGCAATGAACCTGATGAATCTTGCACAGCATATTCATAGAGTGCAGAGGACGTTTGATCAAGATAAGAATGCTTTGCAGTTAGTAATAAAGAAGTACTATTTCCACTATCTTCATTTATTTTTTTCAAAGGCCCTTCTAACAAAACTTTTCCCATAAATGGACTTGCTGATGCAGTTCCTCCCCAACGTTTCTTATTCCCCTCTCTAGTTTTGATATCTACGATAGCGGAAATTCTTCCACCATATTCTGCATTAAATCCACCGGTGTAAACATCTACACTTCGAATGGCTTCAGTTTCAAAAACAGAGAAAAATCCTATCGAGTGAAATGGTTTATAAATCGTCAATCCATCTAAAAGAATTTTATTTTGAATAGGCGATCCACCTCGAATATACAACTGCCCTCCTTGATCTCCTGAAAAAACAACTCCTGGTAGAACCGATAGATATTGTGCGATATCAGGCTCTCCTCCTGTTGATGGTAAAGCTTTAATGTCTCTCGTCGAAATTCGAACTGCTGATACTTTCACTTCTGTCCTTGCCTCTTCCCGCTCACCTGAAATGGTAATCTCCGACAAAGCAACTCCGCCTTCTTCAAGTGTCAATCGTTGATAATTAATTGAATTACTTTTGATCGTAATCGGAACACTCAAACTATCATAACCAATATAAGTGACCACTAATCTATAATCACCTACAGGCACGTTTCCTAAAGCAAAAAATCCATCAATATCTGTGGTAGTTCCCAAATCAGTTCCGAACAATCGAACAGTTCCTGAAATAATCGGCTCCCCTGAATCATCAAAAATATTTCCACGAACAGTTCCAGTCTGTCCTACTGCTTGATTGGCAAAAAATAAAAACATACCAACCAACATAGGAATTGTAAAAATTCTAAATCTCATTATCTCATTTTGATTTGAAAAAATAATGCAAAGTCTCGCATTTAATATCCCACAAAGATAAAATTTAAAATGTTTTTAAATGGAAAGGTTTGTGTCTTTTACGTATCAAAATAGCACGTAGTGGTTTGCTTTAGCTGACCTGAAAAAAGAGTATAGCAATTTCTTCTAAAAACAATCAATATAACACAGAAATCATAACAGATTTTATCTTTTTATGACAAAATGATATTGGACTAAATTAAAAATCCCAATTTTTTTGATCAATCAAAAAATTGGGATTTCTTTTTTGGAAAAAATCGTTTTGCTCTTTTTTCAGGTCAGCTAAAGCAGACTACTACGTGTTATTTGTTGGAAACAAACAAATCATAATACTGTACATAAGTATCCAATTCTCCATCTTCTACCGCTTCTCTTTTCGAAGTAATCCAGTCTTTAAACAACATCCTATCATCTTGATCTTCCATCATTTGATTACTCGCCGACTCCATAAAATTCAACAAATGATGATTCATCACTTGTGCAGATTCGCCTTCGAGTTTCCAAATACTCGGCCCATATTCTATCTTAGCTTCTTGTTTTTGGAAAAAATCAACTAATATTCGAGGACATTTTTTTCCCATCGCCTTCCCAAATTCTTGGGAGCGATTCATAAAACTTTCATATTTTTCAATAAAAACTACATCAGTTGGAGTATCAGAATTGAAGTTCATTTCTGCATAATTCAAAGTCGTCAAAAGTGGCAATTTCTTTTCTAACAATACACTTCCAAAATCTACAAACTGAGAAAAAGAGATCAAATCAAAAACAGCACTTGCCATCACCAAATCCACTTTATCCAGATCAACCAAGTCAACTAAATTCAAAAATGAATCAGTAATATATCTAATATTAATATTTCTATTTTCTTTTTTTAGTACTAAAGAATTGGTACCATGAGTTATTTCGTAGCCTTTTTTGTCTGCTTCGATACCCAATCTATTTAAAGCATATTGGGAAATCTTTTCTTCTTGTTCTATAAAAATCCAATTTTGTTGGGAAGGAAATTTTTCGAAAAAATATAAACAATTGGAACCTGTACCTGAACCTAAGTCAACAATCGTTATTTCGTTTTTTCCATAAAAATGATGAAAGCAAGCTTGTTCTACGGTCTGATTACGAGCTTCACAATCATACTTGAATCGTTCATCATGCCAATGAATACTAGCTAAGGCTGCGGTTTCCATAAGAAAAGTGGTTTGTAGGTATGTAAATTTCCGCTAATGTATAAAATATAACGGTGAATGGTTAACGGTGAAGTGTTAATTTTGATACATCCAATTTTGACTAAATTCTTTCGGTTTTGAAGTTTAAATAATCTGTTAGAATTTTAGTTACACCAAATTTTAGAACGGGACAAACAAAATAAGAAAGCCATTTGCATTCTTCAGCAAATGGCTTTCTTTAATTCCCAATGATAAATCTTTTAATGAGAAGGTTAATTTTAAAAATGAATATGCTTCTGATATAGAATTCAATAATTTTTCTGATAATACAAAAAATGTGTATTGCCTATCGAAAGATAATTGGTATTACACAGGAAAATTTTACGATACATTTTACTTTAAAGAAATGAAACTACCTACTAGCGTCAATCCGTAAATTAAAAACCTACTTGCAGTCCTTCAGTAAGTGGGTTTTTTAAATCGAGGAAGTTAACCCTCCACAGTTAATCATCCATCATTAATTAAACTTCTTTGATCAACTCCAACAACTGTTGTGCAGACATCCTTCCCGTCGAATCTGTTCCTTCTAATAAACTATCCGCCAAATCTCGTTTCAGTCCATGCAATTTCACAATCTTTTCTTCAATCGTATCTGCTGCAACTAATCTCAAAATCGTCACCGGACGAGTCTGTCCAATACGATGCGCTCGATCTGATGCTTGATCTTCCACCGCAGGATTCCACCAAGGATCTAGGTGCAAAACATAATCCGCAGCTGTCAAATTCAGCCCTACACCACCTGCTTTTAAACTAATCAAAAACAAATCTCCGTCTCCTCCTTGGAAAGCGTTGATGGCTTCTTCTCGTTTTTTAAGTGGCGTGCTACCGTCAAGATATTTATAATTAATTCCTTTCCTGTCGAGTAATTCTCGCACTAACTTTAAGTGTTTGACAAACTGACTGAAGACCAATGCTTTGTGTCCTCCTTCCAATAATTCATCAATCGTTTCTTCAAACAGTTGCAATTTGGAACTTTGAATTTCTGAAGTCGGCATCACCATTTTTGGATTACAAGCTGCTTGTCGCAAGCGCATAATTTCTGCCAAAATTTGCATATTCGAACTTCCTTTTTCTTCGCTTGAATCTTGAATATTTTCCACCGCCTGTTGACGTAATGCTTCGTAAAATGCTCGTTCTTTTTCTGACAATTCTACCGTCAAAGTGATTTCTGTTTTGCTTGGTAATTCTTTCAAAACATCATCTTTCCGACGTCGCAAGATAAAAGGTTGAATCAATCGACGCAACTGATCTCGACGTTCTTTGTCTTGCATTTTTTCGATCGGCATCGCAAATCTTTCTTGAAAACTTCGAAGCCCACCAAGTAACCCTGGGTTTAAAAAATTAAACAAATTCCATAATTCACCTAAGTGATTTTCAACCGGTGTTCCTGTCGTTAATATTTTAAAATTAGCTTTTAATTGCATCGCTGCACGGGACCGTTTGGTTGCTCTGTTTTTGATTGCTTGCGCTTCATCGAGCACGATAGTATTGAATTGTTTAGAAACTAATAATTCAGATTCTTGCGGCAACAGTCCATAACTTACGATTAAAAAATCTTGAGGGCCAAGATTATTAACAATACTTTCCCGGTCACCTTGTCCAAACAAAACTGGGTTTAAAGTTGGAGCAAATTTTTCCGTTTCTCGTAACCAATTTCTACAAACCGAAGCTGGCGCTATCACCATTGCTGGTCCATCTTTTGCTCGGTCAACTAAGACTGCCAAAGCTTGAATCGTTTTTCCCAATCCCATATCATCTGCCAAACATGCACCTACTCCCCAATAAGCTAAACGCGACAGCCATTGAAATCCTTCCTCTTGATAGGTTCGCAGAGTTGCTTCATATTCCGCTGGAACAGTTGCTGAAAAATCTTGAATGGAATCTAATTTTTGCAAATGCATTTTCCAATTTGCATCCACTTCCAACTCCTGAATATGACCTGCAAACTCTTCCATCATTGGTGCTGCTAACGGATGAAAATTCAATTCGCCATCCGTTTCAGTTAACAAGGCATTTATATTAGTAATCTGGTTACGCAATGCCTCTGTCAAGGCAATAAATTCCCCCTCTCCTACTTCAATAAATTGCGAAGTTGATCCTTCTACTTTGTTCAACAATTCTTTAAAATCAATAACTAAATCGTCATTCACTTTTACTTTTCCAGTCAAACCAAACCAATCATTGTCTCGCTGAATTCGCATCGAAACTTGATCAAAACCAATTGTTCCGGTGAGTCTAAGTTGCTCGCCTTTAGGATGTTCCAATATTAATTTTCCTTCGGCCCGCAAAGGTTCGATTTCCATCAAAACTTGTAAACAACTTGGTGCATCTGGAAATAACCATTCTCGATTATGAGAAGGGACTAACTCAAATGCAGGACAAGCATCTTCAATCGCTTGAGCATTAGTTGCTTCCAATTCGATATTTCTTCTCGCCAAAACTCGCTCGCCTTCTACCTCTGCAATTACATTCTTCCGACCTTCTCCTGGTTTAAAATAAGGCGGTTTATCTTTGAATGGTTTGACGAAAAATTCCATCTTAAAACCATTACCGCTTGGCAACATATGAATATGAATCGACGCGTCACTTTCAACAGTCGGCACACCTTCCAAGTGCTCGTCCAAACCTGACTGAACCGTCACCGTTTTGGATACATGTCCGATTGCATTGAGCAATTGACCTTTTGCTTGTTCTGGTATTTTTAATGCACCACCTCCGAGTGCTTTTTGGATTTTGATGTGGCGCTCTTCGACATTCATGATGATATATCGAGTAGGTGTTTCTTTGACGACAACTGTTCCTTTGGTATCAAAATCATGCATGAATCTCATCTCAAAACCATCCTTAGTTGGTTCGACAGAAAGCTCTGGTTCTTTTTCCAAAAGCTCCACGACTACACCTGGAGAATCTTTTAAAAACAAATAAGGATGCCCTACTAATTCTTTGATCGCTTCATCAAAATCTATTTCATAATTAGCAGTTGCATTGTACCCATATTGAAATGATTTGATTGCTTTGACCACACGATGATCATCGTTAGTCAAACCATCTACATCTAACATGGAGATTTTCTTCAGACTAATATTCCGCCCTTTACTCCACATTCCATCACCTCCTAAAACTTGTAATTTGGGTTGAATTTCTTTTCGATCAAAATCTACAAACCAAGCAACTCTTGATTTCTTTCCTCGCGAATTTCTAGAAGAGTTTTCTTCCAATCCCATCGTGCTCAATAAGTCGAGTGAGTGCTCCCAACGTTCCGTTACTTTTACCATAGAAAAGATCGTCTCCATGCCAGTTTGCTCTTCTAATTGTTGAGTGAGTTGAGTATATTTTTTTGTTTTTTCTTCACTTAATTCAAGCTCTGCGAGTAGTCCTGCAATTTGTAATTCGAACCAAACGAAACCATTTTTTTTCGCAGGTAAAAGTAATTGCTCTAATTCTTCAATCCACGTCTCGTCAATATTTTTTTGATTCCATCGACTGACCAAAACGTAAAAAAACAAACTTAAAGTCGATTTAATTTTTACATTATTGAGTAAAGTATTTGCTTGTTTCAATTCACCTTGTAAGTAAGATGCAGCAGATTGAAGACATTGAAAAGGAACTTTAAATTCACTCTTTCGAGTTTGAAAAGCGCATTCTTCAATATGTGATAAACTTGTTGGGTCTTGTTTTTTGAGTAATGCTAAAAGATGGAAAATGCCACTAATATCTTGAAAATAAGATTCTCGATGTGCCCATGTTTTTCTATAAATTTTTAATGCATGAGCATAATTATAGAGGCTTTCATTATTTCTTTTTCTCAAAAAATCAATCCAACCTTGTCGCATCAAAAAAGACATTTCCATATCTTTTATCTTTGCGTAAGATTGAGCTTCTTTAATATTCCCCTGCAACAAAAGTCCAGTCACCAGTAAATCTAAATATGGATTGATGTCGTCCTCTTGGTCTTTGAGATTTGGGTGTTTTTTTAAAAAATCCAAATACGAATCAATAGGAGCAAGTTTTTTCAAAGCATCAAATAACAATACCTTTACAACTTCTATTTGGATACTCAAATGAAAAGTACTCAACCAACGATGGTCAAATGGATCATCAAATAATTGATGAAATAAATCAAAATCAACGAGTTGTTCTTTGTGGTGATTGGTCGCGTAAGTGTAGACTGAATTAAAGGTTTCCCATCTACCTTGATAGAGAGCAATTCGCATTTCTCGAACCGAACGATGAAAGCCTTTCAATTGGCCGTACCATCCTCGGAATGGAAAAAGGTCTTTGATATTTTTTACAAAAAAATCAAACGAATGATCGATCACCGCAAATCGCATCACGACTTCAATCATCGAGCGAGTACATTCTACTTGGGTGTCTCCTTCTTCATCTTCAAAAACATGGACGAATCCTTTACTCTCCATTAATTCCAAAAACTGTAATAAAACTTCTTCGTTTTTAAAATAATTACCATGTGCATCGGTGATGCGACAATGGTTGAGGCAAGATCGAAGTTCCTCAATTTTCAAATATTCATACGCAATCGAAAGGATTTTTAGCACATTTTTCTGTGCCTCATTTAATTCTTTATAATCCTTCTTAAATTGCTTCATTTCTTCCGTTGCAATCATAAAATGCCTCTATTTTTCTTGTATTTCGGGTAATTCGCAAAGGTAGCTAAATTGATGGTTAAGAACGAACTAAATATGTTAAGTTATTTAGTTTAGATGTTTTTTTATTTCTTATGCGATGAAGATTATTTAAGAATCTGTGCTGAGTTTAGAAAAAGATAATTAATACCTTTACCCTTCAGAAAATTAACAACTTAGAATTCAAACATGAAACAAATACTGGGAAGGCAAACGATGCTAGAATTATATGGCTGCAAAAAGACGTTTTTAAATGATGTCAGTTTTATTGAAAAGGTAATGGTCGAGGCTGCGAATAGAGCAAATGCTACGATGGTTCAACAATATTTTCATCAATTTTCACCTCATGGCGTTTCAGGTACGATTGTGATTGAGGAAAGTCATATTAATATTCATACTTGGCCAGAGTATGATTTTGCAGCGATTGATATTTTTACTTGTAATTTAGAAATGGATGTGCGAGGAGCTTGCGATTATTTGAGAGAGATTTTGGAGGCGAAAAAGGAAGTGGTGAATTCTCATGATCGGGGAAATCTAGCAATCGTCAACCAAATAGCAAGTAGCATTTAAAACACGTGGTGGTCTGCTTTAGCTGACCTAAAAAAAGAGCGGAACAATTAAAAAAAATTGCACAAGACTTATTTATTCTTGTGCAATTTGATAGATTTTCTTTTTCGAAATTATTTGGAAAAAATTCGCTGCGCTCTTTTTTTCAGATCAGCTAAAGCAGATCACCACGTGTTCATAGGTCAGCTAAAAAAATGGCAGAGACTTGTTTTTAAAAGATCACATGCGGTACAAATTCCGCATCATCATCAATGATTAAATCATCTCTTCTTCGAAACGAAATACAACTCGCTCTCCCATCCACCAAAAACATACTTGGTTGATAAATGTCTCCATCTTCATCCGCATACATTTCGGCAAACTCTTGAAAGATTTTTGTAAAATCGCCAAAGTCACCTTTTGTCTTCGCAATCGTTTCACCAGAAGGATCCACTATTTTTATATTTTCTCCTAAGCGTCCAAAGTTACCTTTGCGAACATATTGTTTTCCCTTGAGGAAATTTTTGCTATCATAAGTTGGCAACAACAAATCATTTTCGGGAAACATTTCATACATAATCGACATAATATGTTTTGCTTGAAAAACGATACTGTATGATGGATTCAAAATAATCAAATCATGATTAATCGAAAGATCAACTAAGATTTTCATTAAGTCAGGTTCTTCAAACATGATGAATTCCCATGGAATCAATTTGAAGAAAAAGAAGTATTGCTTGTAGCCATCTGGCGCATGAAGAAAAACACCATCGTCGCCAAAAACTACTTTTTCTAAATCAGCATACTCCACCTCAAACCCAGCTTCCACAGCTGCTTTATAAATTACATTTAGATTCAATCGATCTTCCACATGTCCTAACGAACTCAATAATAAAGTTGCAGGTCGATCTGGAAACTGCTGTTTCAGATCAATAAATGTTTTCACTAAATCTTTGTGCAAATAATTAAACTGTCCTTTGTAATCTTTTTTGACGGGCTCGTACATCCACGATTGAAACAAAGCAGATTCCGGCATGATCGTATTGGTATCTGCATTGAATTCAATCAACTTCGTTGGCATTTGTTCTAGTCCACCAGCGAAGTCTAATCGACCAATGATGTGTGGCAAATTCCGCTTCATATCATGATGAATCAAAGGAATAATTTCGGGAGGCAAACCAAGCCTAGACCATAAATCATTTTTTGAAATATGGTCTAGCGCTTTTTCGTAAAGGACAAAACAGGCTTCAGAGGCGGCAACTAATTTATCGGTTTCAGCTTGACTAATTAAAATCGCATCATCCGTTAAATATTCATCATTCTCCCCATCTATAAACCAAGCATATCCTTTATCTCTAATCGTTTTTTCAGCTCGCCCTGGCAACTTGATAATTCTATCCACCATAAGATCTAGATGATTTTGAAGAACCAAATCCAGATTTAGGTTTACTAACTGTTGTTCTTTTTGCAGAAGATTTTAAGCTAGTAGTTGAAGTATTACTTTTTGCATAAGCACTATTGCTAGCATAAGCAGACTTAGAAACAGGAGTACTCATACTTTTTCCCATCATATATCCCATCATTCCTCCCATCAATACACCACTCATCGAACTTCGTCGAGTTGGATTTTCAGCATCTACTAATTGAGCTTCTGCCAATGTAAAAGTGTCTCTTTGACCATCCAGATATTCAGCAATAATTCGCGAATCATCTTTCGTAGCTACCACTTTTTCGTCGGTGATTTTAAATAAATCTTTTTGCATTTCTTTAACTTCCGTGATGACTCCTTGAGTTGGATCCAACACTTCTACTGTTGCATATTCTGTGTTATCACCACAAGAAGATACCAATCCAGTCATAATAAATGCACTACCGATTACCATCGTAGCTATTTTAAGGTTTTTTACAGATTTTTTTAGGATCTGTGATTTTATTTTTACCATTGTGAAAATAAGTTTTAAAATATTTAAGAATTAGATTTAAGCTTAATACTAATTAAGTCGCACAAGATAAGATTTAAGATAAATGATGCATAGTTTTATAAAAAAAATTCTAAAAAATGAAAATTGAACATTTAGCAATTTGGGTAAATGACTTGGAAAAGATGAAAGATTTTTATCAAAAATATTTCAATGCCTCCGCTGGTGAAAAATACCATAACCCCACTAAAAATTTCACCTCCTATTTTCTTTCTTTTGAGGAAGGCTGTCGCTTAGAATTAATGCATCGACCAGATATTCCAATTAATAAAAATGAAAAAATCAATCAATATTTAGGCATCATTCACTTTGCGGTATGTGTAGGTTCTAAGGAAAAAGTAAATGCTTTGACAGAGAAATTACGAGAGGATGGTTTTACTATTCAGGGCGAACCAAGAACAACTGGTGATGGATATTATGAAAGTGTGGTGCTCGATCCTGAAGATAATTTTATTGAGATTACCAGTTAGTAATGGTATTTAAACATTTATATTTGCCTTTTCAAGAGAACTAAAAATATAAAAATGGGGCTAAACTTCAGTTATAATATTTATGTAAAAAAAAATAAACTCAGAGATACGTTAAAATTTATTTCGGAGAATTGTTCAATGAATGAAAATCATATTGAATATAAAAACGACAAGTTTTATTTTGTGAGAAAGTTTTATTCCCATTCTTTTCAAGGAGAAGTTCAATCCCAAAGAGAAGATTTAGAAGATGTTCTAAACAGAAAATTTAGTTTATCTTGCTCACTTCGTTTTTTTCCAGATGATAAAATATTAAATTATATCCATTCCAAATCTGAACAAAAAATAATCCCCAATAACAAAGATACTTGGAAGCCTCCATTTTATATAAATAAAAAATTTGAAATTGGATCCTTTGACTTGGGTATCAAAGACAAAACCCCTAATGAAATTCAGTTTTCATTTACGGCTGTTTCATCAGATATGAGCAGGCTTATTCGAGAATCAACTTCAATTAACCAATTCTTTAAATCATTCTGTGCAAAAATTAATGCTGAATTTGGATACTTATATAAAGAACATGAAGGAGCGAGATTGATTTGGTTTGAAGGAAAAGAATGTGACATTGATTTCTCAAATGAAATTTCATTTTCTCAAGATGAGTTTATTGATGTAGCAAAAAAAATTATAAAAAATCATAAATAAAAATCTCTGTTCACAGTTTTTGAATTTATTCGCAAATAATATAAACACACCTACACCTTAATACATAAAAATAATTCCATGCTAAATAAAAAATCCTTCCTTATACTCACTACCTTTTTAGTAGGCATGTGTTCCATAATATATGAGTTGCTCATTTCTACCGCGAGCTCTTATTTTTTGGGAAATAGCGTAAAGCAATTTTCACTCATCATTGGATTTTACATGGCATTTATGGGCGTGGGTGCGTGGGTTTCCAAAATTTTCAAAAAAGATTTAATTTATCATTTTGTCGTCATTGAATTATTATTGGGATTGGTCGGTGCATTTTCTGTTCCGCTTTGCTATGGATATTTTTTGTACGCTGACTATGAAGGATATAATTTATTTGTGTTTTTTATCATTTCGATTATTGGAATTTTGACAGGGTTGGAAGTGCCGTTATTGACTCGGATTTTGGAAGATGATTATTCATTGAAAGATAATATATCGACGATTTTGACTTTCGACTATTTGGGAGCTTTGATTGCGACGATTGCGTTTCCTTTTTTTTTATTGCCATTTGTAGGGATTTATAAATCGTCTTTGCTTTTTGGTTTGCTCAATATTTTAGTGGGAATAGCGACGTTTCTTTTTTTCCAAAAAGAGATTGCCTTGCCTAAATTAAAAAAACGAATCTTCTTTTTGACCTCTGCCATTTTGATTTCCATCATTATTTATAGCATTGTGGTGAGTACTTCTTTTATGAAAAGATGGAACGACGGTATCTTTAAACACCAAGTTATTTACAATGAACAAAGTTCGTATCAAGATATTACTTTGACCAAAAATGCGAATGAATTTAGGTTGTATCTGAACGGTGCAATTCAGTTTTCTTCACGTGATGAATATCGTTATCACGAGTCGCTCGTTCACTTGGCGATGATGCAACATCCTAATCCAAAAAATATTTTATTGCTCGGCGGCGGCGAAGGTTTGGCAGCTCGGGAAGTGCTAAAATATAATATTGAAAAATTAGACATCGTAGATATCGATCCTGCAATCACCAAACTTTCGACTGAAATGGATTTGATAAAAAAGCTTAACGGCGGCGCTTTGGAATCTGAAAAAGTGACCGTCATTAACGATGATGCTTTTAAATTTTTATTAGAAAAAAACGAAACGTACGATGTCATCATTGGTGACCTTCCAGATCCAAATAGCGAAAGCATCGCCAAACTTTATAGTAATGCTTTTTACAAATTAGTGATGCGAAACTTAAGTCCCGAAGGTTTGTTTGTGACGCAAGCGACGAGTTCGACTTTGACGCCCAATGCATTTTGGTGTATCGACGCAACCCTTGAATCTGTTGGATTCCAGCATCGTTACCCCTACTCTATCAATGTCCCGAGTTTTGGAAATTGGGGATTTATTTTAGCTTCGCGAAATGATCTCGAACTAAAATATAACAATACAATTCCAACAAAATATTTAGAAGAAGAAATGTTAAAACACCTTTTTTATTTTCCAAAAGATGTGCGAGTGGGGAATGTTTTACCTAACAATTTAGATCAGCCGATTTTGTTAGAATATTATTTGGAGCATTGGCGATCGTTGAATAATGAGGCGAAGTAAGGATTTTCGAAATACTACCTTGCTTCGCCTCCTTATTTTATTTTTCCAATTCTGCCAACCTCTCAGCAGCATATTTACTGCCTGATTTTTTTGCCATCGAATACCACTCTTTTGCTTTTTCAATATTAATCTCAGTCCCTTCTCCATGTTCATACATGTGCCCCGCAACAGTTTGTGCTTCACCAAAACCACTCTTCCCTGATTTCTCATAAAGACTTAAAGCTTTGATTAAATCTTTTTCCACTCCCTCTCCATTGTAAAACATATTCCCCAATTCATACAGGGCAAAAATATTTCCTTGTCCTGCCGTGTAAGAAAAAAACTTATAAGCCTCTCCATAGTTTTTCTCAACTCCTTGCCCTAGTCGATACATTCGCCCAATATTGACAATAGCAGTCAATTCCATTTGTTGAGCAGCTTGCTCAAACCAATAAAATGCCTTTTCATAGTCTTGCTCTACTCCCACTCCATGTAGATAAAAATTCCCCAAATTATTTTGGGCAACAGTATGTTTCTTTTCAGCAGCTTTAGTGTACCATTCAATTGCGATATCCATATCCTTTTCTACACCAAGACCTTCTTCATACAATTCAGCGTAATTTGTCATTCCATAAACATCTCCTCGATCTGCTGATTTTTTATACAATGACTGAGCTTTTGATAAATCAGGGGAAACGTAGAATCCATTTTCATACATATTACCCAGATTGTTCATTGCTCTGATATGACCAAGTTCCGCAGCCTTTGAATAATGCTCAAAAGCAAGTTTATCATTTTTCTCAGTTCCTACTCCATGAAAATAAAAATAACCAAGATTGAATATTGAAAAATTATCTTCCAGTTTTGCTCCTTCTTGATAAAGTTCAAATGCCTTTTTTTTATCTTGAGTCAAACCTCCTTTTCCATTCTCATATTCATATCCTAAATATCTGAATCCATGAGCATCCCCTTTTTCTACTGCTTTCTCAAAATACTTTATAGCTGTTTCATGTTCATTTTCCATAAAAAAACATAAACCTAAATTTGATATTTGTCGAGGAGATAATTTAAGTTCATTGATCAGATAAATAGTTTTTGCAGATTCATATTCTTTGTTGGCAAATTCCATATCTGCTTCTTGTAACACAGACTCTTGTGCAATTGAAGTTAAACTGAAAAACAAAACTGGGAGAATTAATAAAATAATTTTTTTCATGTTCTTATATTTAATACTTTATAACTAATCTAAAAAATCCTGTAATTTACTCCAATCGAAATAGTTGCCAAACTAAAATCATATTTTCTAGAAGGTATATTCCACTCTCCAAAAAAAGTTTCCCGTCTCATTTTTAAAAAGTTATTATTGTAGAGTAAATCTCTATATTCCAACTCAAAAGAAATCCTTTCATTCAAGAAAAAACCTAAACCAAATAAAAATTGTATAT
Organism: uncultured Saprospiraceae bacterium; assembly: GCA_937981555.1. GTDB lineage: Bacteria > Bacteroidota > Bacteroidia > Chitinophagales > Saprospiraceae > CAJQQY01. The sequence continues at coordinate 5,715 of CALJOK010000057.1, read as the reverse complement.
CCATTTTATCTTTTAAAAAAAGTTGCTCGCCACGTCCGTAGTTTAAAGGACTATCTAAAATTGTTTCTCCTGCCTTATAAGTAATCGCTACTACTTCATAATCTAATGGTGCACTTATTACTTCTGTTATTTCTTCAAAAAGCATTTTAGTACTTAAATGATAACGGGAAATAAGTCCTAATGATATTCCTATTTTTCTTACTTGAGTTTTTATTTTTAGAGGAAACAGAATTGAATTAATATGAAATCGATATGTTGTTTCTTCTCTTCGAGGTGAAATACTCGTTGGCACATTAAAAACAAATCCAAAATTGGTTTCATGGATTCTTCTTTCTGCAAAGGAAGAAGTATTCCATAATATCCCGAAACTCCCCGCAAAATATTTTTTCTTAAAAAACGAATATGAATAATCTAAACCAATAGAAAAATCTCCACCTATAATTTTATCATAAGATGAGTTATCAAATTTCTTGATTTCGAAGCCTGTCATTCCTTGTTTGACTTGAAAACTTAGCGAACCTTTTTGTCCAAAAAGAAAGACCGATAAAAAAAGGAAAAGAATACACCAACTATTTTTTAGAGAAAAAGCGTTTTTCATTTTTCGTTTATTTTTTTTAAAAAATCTTATAACTCATCCCTAAAGAAATAGTTGCTGAATTTGGTTTAGAAAAATAAGTTCCAATCCCTATCAAAGGGTTGTCTACAATTAAATTTCTATATTCCAAACTAAAAGTCAATTCAGCATTAGGGCGATAATTTATTCCGACTAGATATTGGAGATCTATTTGAGATTCAAAGTTCACAGGATCTGAAGGATAAGTGATAAGAGGATTTTCTTCTCCCGTATAAAATTGAACTTTATGATAATCTAAATTAGTTGTTCCAATAAGACTTTCTATGGTAAACTTCGATCGCAATCGTTTCCGAGTAACCAATCCATAAGATAATCCGAAATTATAAAAACGTAGATTAATTTTTAAGGGAATCAATATAGAGTGACATTGAAATGTTCCAGTAAAATATTCTTCATAAGGTGCTCCTCCTCCAATAAATCTTACTACCCTGTCCTCCTTTCTTTGAAAGGCATAATAATTCCACAAAATACTTCCACTAAAACTAAATCGCCTATTCTGACCTTGAAAATAATTGACTCCTAGACCTAAAGAAAAATCACTCCCTTGTTCTATGGAACTTCTATGACTATTTAGATATCCCTCAAATTCGTTATCACGTTCTAATGCCGTCATCCCATGATGAAATTGTAAATTAATCGAAAGAGGCTTTTGAGACAATAGGGATACGGAACAAAGTATAAACAGGAAGGTTAAATTATTTTTAAACTTATTATTTTTTTGCATAGCTATATTTTTAGTTTTCAGAAAAGACAAGTCATCCTTGGCCTTTATACTATTTTACCCAATTTCAATTTTCTCCCCATAAAATTTCGGTTGCTTACCCACCACTATATCCAACAACATTTTTACCCGCGCTAATTTTTCCCTCACTTGCACTTTCCAACCATATCGACTACTCACATCTTTGGCATTGAACCCAATCGTTTTAAATCCTTTTTTACCAGAAATAAAAATCGCTCGTTCATTGTGGAAAGGTTGGCTGATCACCGTAAATTGTTCTTGCCCAAAAATCGCATTCGCTCGCACCACAGAGTCTAACGTTCGAAATCCAGCGAAGTCGAGATAGATTTTATTTTCAGGAATTCCTCTAGCGATCAGAGATTCTTTCATGTCGGTAGGTTCGTCATATTCTTCTCGACTGTTGTCTCCGCTGATGAGAATGTATTCGATTTTTCCAGATTTAAAAAGTTGTTCCGCTGCATTAATTCGATGAGTATAATATAAATTAATGCGACCACTTTTCAACATCTTTCGAGTGCCTAAAAGTAATCCAACTTTGTTTTTAGGCATATCATCTACCGAGGTAAAAATCTTTGAACTAGTAGATTTTTGCACCCAGAGATCAATCAAAAAAATAGAAAGGAGAATTATAAATAGAGCTAGGAAGCCATATTTTAAAATTTTTAAAAACATAGTTTTAATTTTTTGTTGTTTTGATAAAATGTTGATAATCAGCAAGTTATTGCTAGGAAGGATTAGTTTGATCTAAAGTTAAAAATTTTATTTAAAAAAAAACGAATCTCCGTGCAGCGAATTATCTCTTTTACTGATTTAAGGGTCAGAAGAACGAAAGAATTGATTTTTTTCTATGGAAAAATGAGCATTTGTTCTTAACCTAGTTTGCGCAAAATACAAGGTTTATAAATTAAAACTATTTTAAATTTTTTACAAAAAAAGAAAAATGAATAAGTTAAATATAATTGGATTACTGCTTTTGATTTTAATTTCATCTTGTCGAAAAGATATCAATGATGTAACTGAAGAGACGACAACTGATCCACCCATAGTTCTTAATTACACCCCTACTGTAAATAATATTACTGGTTCTTTAATTGGGCAAGTTGTTGATGAAAACAACCAACCAATGATTGACGTAAAAATCAAAATGAATGGCGAAGATTATTTCACCAATGCATTTGGTCATTTTATTATTGATGAAGTTACGATGAATTCAGCGGGACAATTTGTTGAAGCATTTCAAAATGCAACTCACTTCCCTGGTAGTCGTCGATTTTTCCCTCAAGAAGGAGTACAAAGTCGGATAAAAATTCAAATGATTAAGAAAGAATTTACCGACGAATTTTCTGCTCAAGAAAGCGCAACGGTTTTAATTGAAGGTGGCGCAAAAGTCGAATTTGAACCAAACAGTATCAAAGATGCTGATGGAAACAGTTATGAAGGAACAGTTATGGTAGCAAGTCATTGGATGGATCCTACCGCACTTGCAACCTTAGATCAAATGCCTGGTAACTTACAAGGTGTCAATATCTTAAGTGAAGAAGTTGCTTTACAAACTTTTGGAATGATCGCTGTCGAATTAGAATCTCCTAATGGAATTAAATTAAATATCGCTGATGGAAAAACAGCTACGATCACTATGCCGCTTTCTAATGATTTAGCCAATAGTGCACCGGAAGAAATTCCACTTTGGTCTTTCAATGAGGAATATGGATTGTGGCAAGAAGAGTCTTCTGCTACTTTACAAAACAATACTTATGTTGGAGAAGTAAGTCATTTTTCCTTTTGGAATTGTGATGACCCATACTCAATAATATTTGTCGATGCTACTTTTAACGATGTTAATGGTAATCCATTGAATGGATATTTAGTAGAAATTGTATTAGGAAATGGAGCTACAGGAACGGGGTATACTTATAATACGGGGACGGTTCATGCAAGTGTTCCTGCTAATGAAATTTTAACTTTCAATTTATACGACTATTGTGGTGATGTAATTTTTAGTGACGACTTTGGTCCATTTCCTTCGAATTCATCTTTGGGAACAATTACAGTTGACAATCCAAATGTCAACAATACCACGATCAAAGGTACGCTTCGAGATTGTGATAATAACTTAGTTCAGAATGGATTGGTTATAGCAACAATGGATGGATTTGAAACTTATGTCTATGTAACGGGCGGTGAATTTGAATTCTTTATGACACCTTGTTTAGCTACTGCTCAGATCGAAGTGGTTGGTATAAATATGGATAATATGGAACAAGGAACTCCTGTAACTGCGACCGCTCAAACAACTAATGATTTAGGAGATTTATCCACTTGTGGTTCTTCTTTGGAAAATTATATGATCCTTACAATTAATGGGGATTCAAAAACAGTACTTAACTTTACTACTAATTCATCAAGTGGTAATGGTACTTATATGTATACAGACGGTACTACTAATGTCTTTGTTGGAATCGGCTTTGGAGGAAATGCGGTTGGTGATTATAGTTCTGATAATTTTATAGAAGGAATAATGGTAGACGATTGGAATATTTTCCAAAACGATCCTCTTACTACTTTTACAGTAACTCAATATGATACGAAAGCAGTAGGAACATTTAGTGGTATTGTCAACAACAACGGCGTGGAAGCATTATTAGAAGGTGAATTTAATGTCAACTTATAAAAATATCAACTTCTTATTTAAAGCTCGAAACTAAAACTATTCTAAGACTTAAAGCTAAATTCTAAAACTACAAAAAAGATGTGTCGGGGATTAATTTCCCCGACAACATTTTTAAAAACCTAAACTTTTTTTGAAAAAACCTATGTATATTTTAAACTAATTCTTTTTGAAATAACCTCAGCAACATTAAAAGATAAATAGTTTAAATCGTACTATGCAAAAACAAAAAATTTGATCTCTGAAAAACAATTAATAAAAGATTGCCAGCAAGGTAAAAAGTCAAGCCAATACGAATTGGTGAGGCGGTACTCTGGCATGTTGATGACGGTAAGTCGTCGGTATGTTTCAGATCAAGCTTCGGCAAAAGATGTAGTACAAGAATCCTTAATTCGGATTTTTAGATACATCGATAAATTTAGACACACCGGTTCGTTCGAAGGATGGATGAGAAGAATTACCGTAAGATGTGCGTTGCAATGGTTGGGAAAAAGTCATTTTAAAAAAGAAACTTCGCTCACTAATTTGGAAGTGGAAGATTCCGTTGACCCTACAATTTTTAACACTCTAGGAATTGAAGAAATAAAAAAAATGGTAGAAGAATTACCCATTGGTTACCGAACCGTTTTTAATTTGAATGTGATGGAAGGATATAATCATCATGAGATTGGAGAACTTTTGGGCATTACCGAAAGCTCCTCCAGATCACAATTAACAAGAGCAAAACGATTGCTCAAAAAAAAATTAGAATCAATTAATATTACTAAATATAGATCAGCATGAATTGGGACAATTTAAATAACAGGTTAAGGAAAGATGCTGAAGGGCAAAATAACGACTTCGATTTTGATAGTATTTGGAGTGCTATCGAACCTCAAGTCGATGAAATAAATACAGAGAAAAAGAAGAAACGAAGAGGTGTTTTCTTTTGGTGGGGAGCAGGTGTTTTATTGTTGTCAGTCGGATTATGTTTTTTGGGAAATCAATTTTCTACAAAAGGAAATATCGCAGAACATACTGACAATCAAGAAATTACTCCTGAAGTAAAAACTACTGCCATAGAAAAAGAAGCAAATTTAGATCTAAGAATTCCAGCTACTCAGCAAGATAATTTAGGAAAAAATGACAACGACAACAAAAGTGATTCTCAAAACAATAACAATAACGCTAGCGCTAAGACAATCACAAATTCAAAATCTAATCTTTCCAAAAGTAAAAATCGAGTAACTGAAAATAAATCAGATTCAAATCCACCATCGTCAACTCGTTCAAGTATTGTTTTGGAAAGTAAAATACCTCCTACTGTTTTATCTTCAAAAGTAAAATCTGGAGATGAAGATAAAAATTCTACTTTTCGAAATCCGCCTGCTCAAGAAAATCAAAATAGAAACAAGCAAGAGATTTTAGATATTTCTTCTTTGATCAACTTATTAAACTTCTCTTCTGAAAAAATTTCATTAGCTGAGGTTAACAAAGTTGGAGAACCATACAAAATAATAAACTTCGAAGAAAAAGGAAATCGGTTTTCAGTTGGAATGTATGGTGGAGTTAATTTTACAAAAAGAAATTTAACTGCAAGAGGTCCAGATGCAAATATATTGTTACAAAATCGTGAGAACTACGAAACACCTTTGGAAACTTCTCAAGTTGGAGTTAATTTTTCTTATAAAA
>CALJOK010000056.1 GCA_937981555.1 uncultured Saprospiraceae bacterium | reverse complement strand
ACTAGTCGTGATAATCCTGTTGCTGATGTTTGTCCAAAACTTGATAGTAAATAATCTGTGTATAAATCTAATTTATCTTGCATCTCACAAAGCTAGGCTTTCATTACTTTTTTTCAAAAGTGCGTAACTTGAGTTAATAAGTAAAATACTATTATGGAAAATGAAAAATATCTTCATACAGATTTGACTAAAAAAATAATCAGAGCAGCTTATGATGTTTCGGATGAATTAGGTTTTGGATTTTTGGAAAGTGTTTATGAAAAGGCACTAGAATTAATTTTAATTGAGCAAGGGCATCATGTTATTAGACAGGCTGAAATTCCTGTATATTTTAGATACGAAAAGATAGGTGATTTTCGAGCGGACTTAATTGTTGATGGAAAAGTAATCATAGAATTAAAAGCTGGTAAGCAATTGCATGCTATTCATGAAGCGCAAATTCTTAATTACTTAAGAGCCACAAAAATTGAAATTGGACTCCTTTTTAACTTTGGTGAAAAATTAGAGTTCAAAAGGAAAATATTCACAAACGATAGAAAAAATCTAAAAATAAAATGGTGATACTTTTCTAATTAAGATAAAATATTCAGGTTTAAATTAAACGAGGAAAGTCAGTCAAGTCTGTGTTAGTCTGTGTCTAGGATTTGCCCAAGCAACACCTTTGCCTCTTCCAAATTCTCAATTTTCCCCACATCCATCCAAACATCTTCCTCATGCGGATATCCCACAATCTTCTGGTAAGCCGCCGCCGCCAAATAAACATCGATAATCGAAAAAGCATTTTTATCCCCAGGCATTGCATCAAACAAATCAGGACTAATCACATGAATACCACTAAACGCGCGCAAATTCAATTTCCCTTTTTTCTTTTTACACAAAATCATTTTACCCGTTTTGATATTCATCCAACCATACAATTCATTTTTTTTATTAAATAAAAGGTAACGAGAAGTTGCCCGATGTCGAGTCGACAACGTAGCAACAGCTTCAGACTTTACATGCGTATCATACATCTTTTTCAAATCAATATTAGAAAGAATATCTACATTATGAACGAAAAAAGGTTTTCCATCCGAAAAGAAATCAGCCATTTTTAACAAACCGCCACCTGTGTCGAGCAACTCATTTCGTTCATCCGAAATAGAAACATTGATATCAAAGTTGTTTTTATTTTGCAAAAAATCAATAATCATTTGTGCATGATGATGTACATTGACAATGAGATCAGTCACTCCCGCTTTTTTCAAACGACGAATCACAATTTCCAACAAAGTCATTCCATTAATTTCAACTAATGCCTTTGGTCGATCATCAGTCAAAGGTCGGAGTCGAGTACCAAGGCCAGCGGCAAAAATTAGTGCTTTCATAATATTCAAATTTTAGGAGAAAGAAACGATTATGTAAATTTGGTTTTTTGTAAAAATAAAAAAGAATTTCAATTACTTTTGTTCTTTTCCTTTTTTGAAAAAGAAAGTCTGCAACCTCTAGGTTAATTTAGTGTTAGAACTATTACGATAATTCACAAAATTAATGTTTCGAAATAAACTCATAAAAATATTATTCTCCCCCTTCTCACTACTGTACGGAGCAGGTGTGAGTATAATTGACTTTTTTTATAAAAAAGGATTGCTCAAAGGAATTGCTTTTGATCTTCCGATCATTTCTGTAGGAAATCTTTCGGTAGGAGGTGCAGGTAAAACGCCACATATTGAATACCTCATTCAATTACTGCGACCCTACTTAAATGTTGCAACACTTAGTAGAGGCTACAAACGAAAAACTAAAGGCTATTTAAAAGTAGAAACTCAAAATAATGCAGAGACGGTAGGAGATGAACCGTTGCAATTCAAACGAAAATTTCCAGATGTACATGTGGCAGTTGCTGAAAATCGAACATTTGCCGTTCCTAAAATTTTATCGGAAAGTCCTAACACACAAGTTATTTTACTAGATGATGCATTCCAACATCGAGCAATTAAACCTGGATTAAATATCTTATTGACGGAGTATAATTTTCCATTCACAGATGATTATTTGTTACCGTCAGGGAGATTGAGAGAGTGGCGATCTGCTTACCAACGAGCGGATGTTTTGATTGTCTCCAAATGTCCACCTGATATCACAGCAGAAGAAAAAGAATATTTTATCAAAAAAATAAAACCATTTCCTCATCAAAAAATATTTTTCTCACATTATAAATATTACGAACCATATTATATTCTAAATCATAAATATCGAGCTAAGTTAGAACCTGATGTTGATGTGTTATTAATATGTGCGATTGCTCGAACAGATTATTTGGTAAACTATTTGGAGTCTCAAGTCAACTCTGTAAAAACTTTGGAATATGAAGACCACAGATATTTTAGTAAATTTGATGTTTCATTTTTAAAAACTACTTTCGATAAAATGGAGTCAAAAAAGAAAGTGATTTTGACTACTGAAAAAGATGCGATGCGATTACAATTGCATCATCCTTTTTTGCAAGAGAATCAATTACCGATTTTTGCATTACCAGTCCAAGTAGAATTTCATTTTGAGGAAGGAGAAAAGTTTGATGAAGAAGTGAAGCAGTTTTTATTAAATTTTCGATCGTAAAAATCAAAAAAAAACTAAATAGATTGAATCCATATAAATTTTTAAGTTATGCATTTGTGTGGTCGTTGGTGACAGTGACGAGTCGAACTTTTTATTCAAAATTTTTGACTAGAAATAAACAAAACCTTCGGATTAAGCATCCAACCATTATCGTTTCTAATCATCCTAATACTTTATTTGATCCTTTCGTAGCGGTTATTCCAGTCAATCGATTTGTTCACTTTTTGGCCAATGCAGGTATGTTTGAGATTCCAGTTTTAGGGCCATTTTTGGGTAGTACTTATGGTATCAAAGTAGAGCGTCGGCAAGATGTAGGAAAAGATGGCGTAAAATTGGACAACAATAAAGCCTTTCGATTTGCAGAGGACTTCTTGACCAAAGGGGGATGTTTGTACATTGCGGCAGAAGGTGGAAGTGATATTCCTAGAAGGATTCGAAGGTTTAAAACTGGATCTGCTCGAATTGCTTTGGGCACAGAAGATAAGAATGATTTTAAATTAGGTATGGAAATTTTGGTAGTTGGATTAAATTATAAAGATCAGAGGAATTTTAGAACGCCGATATTTATCAATGTTGGAGAGCCAATTAAGGTAGCTGACTTTGAAGCCATTTATCGAAAAGATAAATTCCAAGCGGTGACAGAATTAACTACTGCAATGCAAAGGCGGGCTGAAAATTTAACAATACACACACGTGATGATGAGGAAGATGCTTTGATGAGGAAATTAGAAGAAATTGTTCAAAGTGAAAATCCTCTTTCTCTTGATTTAGTTTTTGACCGAACAAAAAAGATGATTGAGTCGTGGCAAAATCTACAAGAAGAGAAACTCGCTGAAGCCACAAAGTTTGCTTCAAATGTCAAGGAGTATTTTTCTTTTTTGCAAAAAAATAAAACCCGTGATTGTATTGTTGTAAAAACACAAAAGCCAAGTGCTAAATTAAATTGGGTGATACGAACATTTCTTATGATTCTCGGGTATCCTGCTTTTGTTTATGGTTTTGTAAATAATTTCTTAGCCAATTATATTCCAGCATTGATATATAAAAAATTAAAACTACATGCTGCTTATACTTCAGCAGTAAAAATATTAGCAGGGATTTTTACTTATCTAATTTTTTATGGATTACAAATTTGGGCTTTTAAGCAGTTCTTTACGGAAAGGTGGATGACTTGGGTGTATATTGTTAGCATAGTATTGACCGGCCTTTTTGCTTGGTGGTTTAAAGATTTTGCGAAAAACACTTTGAGTGGATGGAGATTATTTCGCTTATCTAAAGGAAAGCTAGAACCAGTTTTAGAACTTCGTAAAAGTATTGTTACACAAATTAATTTTTTGTTGAAATAAAAATAAAATGACATCCAATGCATTTTAATTTATCCCAAAATTCCGATTTCATATTACTTCTTATTCCTCAATCCTTTTTTTTTACTTTTCTTCTTGGGCTATTTATCTTCTCATTTATTGTTCAATTAGTTTATTGGTGTTTCCTCTTTTCAAAACTAATCAATTTCAAAGCGCCTCCCAAAAGCACTCAAATTGAAAGCAGAAATGAGAAACCAGTCTCAATTATTATCTGTGCTCGCAATGAGGCTGAAAATTTAGAAAAAAATCTTCCCCGTATTCTAAATCAAAACTACCGTTCCTTCGAAGTGGTAGTAGTCAACGATAATTCAGAAGACACAACATATGATATTTTATTAAAATATGAAAAAATATACTCTAACTTGCAGGTAATAAATCTCAAGACCAAACCGCTTGGTGTGGTCGGAAAAAAGTTTCCACTAAAAATTGGGATTGAATCATCAAAGTACGCAACCTTGTTGCTAACGGATGCAGATTGTTGTCCAAGCAGTTCAGAGTGGTTGTTTTGCATGCAAAGTAGGATTACTGATACTACAAAAATCGTTTTGGGCTATGGCCCATATACGACTTATCCCACGTTATTGAATCGTTTTATTCGCTTCGAAACAGTTTATACAGCGATTCAATATTTTTCATTTGCGCTCGCAAAGCTACCATACATGGGTGTTGGACGCAATCTTGCATACCAAAAAGAATTGTTTACTGAATCTAGTGGATTTGAAAGACATAAACATATTGCTTCAGGAGATGATGACTTATTTATCAATGAAGTGGCAAATGGGGCAAATGTAAATATAGTGTTAGAAAAAGAGTCATTTGTTTATTCCGAACCAAAAATGACATGGCGAGATTACTATCGTCAAAAAACTAGACACCTTTCTACGGCTACCAGCTATCAATTAAAACATCAAATTTTGTTGGGACTTTTATCGGCGAGTCACTTCTTATTTTATGTAACAGGAATTACATTATACGTATTAGGATTTAATATAATGTTTGGTACGCTTTTTGGTATACGTTACATAGTGCTTGTATATTATTACGGCAAAATTCTCAAAAGGTTTCAAGAAAAAAGACTGCTTCTATGGATTCCAATATTGGACTTCATGTACATTTTGTATTACATCACATTCACACCTATTTTATTTTTTAGAAAAACAATACAATGGAAGTAAAAACACTCACTACAACAAACTTATCCCCTAAAGCCCAAGCCGATTACGAATTAGTTTTGAGAGCAATTGATGGTGAAGAAAAAGCCTACACTCTTTTAATGACTCGTTATCGTAATTCCATTTTTCATATGATGTTAAAAATGATTAACAATCGAGATGATGCGGAAGATTTAACATTGGAAGCATTCGGGAAAGCTTTTAGAAAATTACCAAGTTATGCACCTCGTTATGCATTCAGTACTTGGTTGTTTAAAATTGCCATCAACAATTGTATCGATCACATCAGAAAGAAAAGATTACATCTTTTATCAATTGATGATCCAATCGAAAAAGGTGGCGCACATGACTTTTCATCTAACCTAAAATCAAATACACTAGACCCGGAAGAAATTTACATTCGAACTCAAAAGGTTTCATTGATGCGAAAAGTGATGGGGAAATTAACACCCAAATATCGCTTGATGATCGAGTTACGATACTTCGAAGAATTAAGTTACGAGCAGATTGCAACTGAGTTGGAAATTCCATTAGGTACAGTTAAAGCTCAATTATTTAGAGCCAAAGAAATCTTGTACACTTTGTTGAAAAAACCAGGAGCACAAGCATTCTTAGATATGTCAGGTCGAGCACGAGCTAGAAAGCGTGGGTAGCACTTTGACATTAAAAAAAAATGGGTAGCATGAAAATGTTACCCTTTTTTTTTGTCCAATATCGAATAAGTAATATTCAATACGATTATTCGAACTCAAAAAAAACAGCATAATTCTCAAAAGAGAACTATGCTGAATTTTATTCGGATTAGAATTTTTTATTTAAAATTATTTTGTAGCTGTTCCAGTTGGGTTTGTTGCAACGGCATTATTATTCATCGAGTAAGGAGTGTGGTCAGCGGCAGCAGCATCGACTGGTGCAACCAAAGGCTTCAGCAAAAATGGAGCAGTACTATTATCTGGACTTGGCTCAATTGAAATTACCACAGTCGTTCCAGCTAAGTCAGTTGGGAAAGATAATCCTGTAGGTGCATTTTGAACAAAGTCTTCTCCTGGATATGCTGGCCCTCCCATTGTACCACTAAACAAATCTGAATCATCTACACCAGATGGACTTGTAAAAGTTCCTGTCGAAACAGGCGTTCCATTAATTACAGCCCAGCCTTCATATTTCCAGCCAGCAGGAAGTGTTGGCAAATTTAAACCAGGTCCAGGTCCAGTAGCTGGATCTAAAAACCATACACCACTTTTCTCATTATTATTCATTCCATCTGTTGGAGTAGCAAGGATATAAGTTCCAGTTGCAGTAGTAAAATCATTACCTAAAGCTGCACCATGGTCAACAGAAAGAGTTGCATTTGTTCCACTAAAGTCTCCTGCTAGAATATGAACATCACTTGGATTAGGATCACTATCTGGAGATGGTTCAATAGTCAAAATAAAAGCAGTAGATTTTTCCAATTGAGTAGCGTCAATGTCAAAAGAAGTTTTGCTAGGCGTACCATTTGCATCAACCGTAAACACTCCCGTCGTAACTGGCGTACCATCAACCATGATCCAACCTTCATAGGCATAATCATTTCCTAGATCAGTCAATCCAGTTAGGTTTAAGTTTAATGCTTCAGTTGTTGAAGTTTGTGGATCATCGTCATCTTTACAAGCAGTAAAGGTAATTGCTAAAAGAGCTACAAATAAAAGATTCTTAAAAGTCATGATTTTATTTTTTTGATTTGAAATAGGTTTAAAAAAAACTAGTTCGATTATGAATTAATTACAAAAGCAAAATTAGGAACCAAAACCCTTTCAAAAATCACAAAAGGATAACAAGAGTATGGCTAAATGAGAATGACCAAATATTGAATACTTTTATTATTTTTAAAACATTGATAACCAATCTTTTAAAAAGTAAAATTGAAAAAACGACTTTTTGAAATTAGGCTCAAACTGTCAAGTGATTGACAACTATGAACTGGTTTTTTCCCAAAAAACAAAAAAATGGAAAGTTGTGGGTAAATTGCCGTGAGGGTAACTCAAACCTTTCGTGATAGTTCTGTGATATTTAAGATGTAAATTTGTAAAAGAAGAAAACATCAATTTTCCCCTTTTTTATAATCCTAAATATCGGAATCTCATGGGTGTAGAAATATTTGTAAATAAACAGTCAGACATAACCAAAACCAAAACCTTGAATATGAAAAAAGTACTAGTTGTAGAAGATGATAGAGACATTGTAGACTTGTTAGAAATCCATCTAAAGGATATGGATTGTGATCTGGATAAAGCCTACGAGGGAAATGTAGGTTTGGAAAAAGCAATGACAGGTGATTTTGATTTAATCATTTTAGATGTGATGTTGCCGGGGAAAGATGGTTTAGAAATCTGTCGACAACTGAGAAGTAATAATATTGTTACACCGATTTTGATGTTGACTGCTAAGGCTGAAGAGATTGACAAAATTCTAGGTTTAGAATTTGGAGCAGATGATTATATGACCAAACCGTTTAGTGTTCGTGAGTTTGTAGCACGAGTAAAAGCTATTTTTCGCCGAACTGAAATGTCAAATAACAATAAGAACACGGAGGATGGAAATTCATTAATTATGGATTTTGGAGACCTAGTGATTGATATGGACAAACGAAAAGTATCCGTTCAAAATCAACGAATGGATTTGTCGCCAAAGGAATTTGACTTGTTGAGTTTGTTAGCTTCCAAGCCAGGAAAAAGTTATTCTCGAACTCAAATTTTAAATTTAGTTTGGGGGTATGATTTTGAAGGATACGAACACACGGTGAATTCTCACATCAATCGGTTGCGTGGAAAAATTGAACCGGACATTCAAAAACCGACTTATATTTTGACTTCGTGGGGAATTGGATATCGGTTTAATGAAGAGATTTAAAACCCCTGCCCCTAAAGGGAAACGACTTGAATTAACTTATTTTTTAAGTGAAGATTTAATTTTCGAATTTAGATTTTGGAAAAATGAAGAATGCAAATAATACACTTTATTGGAAAATTTCGGCGACGCTACTTTTACTTTTAGTAGTCCTCGGTATTGGTTATGTTTCTATTTCGGGATATATCGCCAATCGTTATTATCAAGAGTCAGTTCAGCGAGTGCATGCAGGATTGGCAAAGCATGCAACAGATCATGTGAAGCCATTGATCAAGGGGAAAATTCAAGAAGCCTCCATAAAAGATTATATGCACTCTGCCATGGTTATGAATCCAATTGCTGAGTTGTATTTACTTGACCCTTCTGGAAATATAATGACACATGCTGCTCCTTTTGGAAAAGTGATTTCGGAGAAAGTAGATTTGACACCCATCAAAACTTTTATCAATGCTAAAGAAAAACCATTTATCATTGGAGATGATCCTAGGCATCCTGGGACTTGCAAAATATTTTCTGCAGCACCAATTATAGAAGATGACGAACTAAAAGGTTATGTCTATATTATTTTGCAAAGTGAAGAACAAGAGGCTGCGAGTGCGGGTATTTTGGGAAGTTATATGTTGAAATTAGGAACCAATTTATTTTTTATGGCATTGATTGGTGCACTTGTAATTGGATTGTTAGCAATTTGGTTTTTGACAAGAAGGTTGAGAAATATTATTCAACAAGTTCAACGATTTAAGGAAGGAGATTATGAAGCGAGAATCTGCAAAGAAGATCGTCGAGACTTTCCTGTTTTGGCAGACACCTATAATGGTATGGCAGATACGATCGTTGCGAATATCAATGAACTCAAATCTGTGGAAAATTTAAGAAGAGAATTGATTGCTAATGTTTCGCATGATTTGCGAACTCCTTTGGCGATTGTGCAAGGATATGTGGAAACACTTTTAATCAAAGAAGATAATATTTCGAAAGAAGATCGAAAAAAATATTTAGAAACTTCGATGAGTAGTTTAGGACGTTTGCAAAAATTAATTGCACAACTTTTCGAATATTCAAAATTGGAAGCGAAGCAAGTGGAGCCAAATAAGGAACCATTTTTTATGTCAGAATTAGCGCAAGATGTGGCTGCCAAATATCAAATTTTAGCACAAGAAAAAGGCATTAAAATTCACTTGGAAGAAAAAGAAAACCTACCGTTGGTTTTTGCAGATGTAGGTTTGGTCGAACGAGTAATTCAAAACTTAATGGACAATGCGTTGAATCATACTCCACGTGGAGGCGAAGTAATCATTGACTTGGGACTCATTAATAATCAAGTGGAAATCAAAATAAAAGATACCGGCACAGGAATTCCTGAAGAAGAGCAATCTCATATTTTTGAACGATACCGACAAGCAAGTCGGACTGGACAACAAGCAAAAGGGGCAGGTTTAGGTTTAGCAATTGTACAGAAGATTTTGGAATTGCATGATACTACGATTGAAGTGAAAAGTAAATTGAATGAAGGAACTGCTTTTATGTTTCAGTTGCCAGCGTATTCGCAAACGTAATCTTAAAACACGTGGCGGTCTGCTTTAGCTGACCTGGAAAAAGAAACTCGATAGAGTTTCTTTTTTTTTTGTAATATGGATTTATGAAATTCACCAACAGCTATTTCTTTTTTAAGGTCAGCTAAAGCAGACCACCACGTGTTAAAAAAATACCAAATGTTATCGTTCCTAAATCCAACGCCATTTTTTTGGAATATTATTTTTTGTGTAATCGCGCTGAGAATAATATTTCTAATTTTAGAAATGGTCAACACCAAGTCTCGAACCATCAAACATATCATAAAAATAGCATTGCATGTTTGTGTAATTGTATTGTTATTTTTTTATAGCGGTTTTTACCAATTTCATTTTGCTTACGATATTAATGATTTTTATACAGAAGAAACACTCACTCCAAAAACAGAAATAATTGAACACCTTGATTCTTTTCAATTAGCGACTCAAGAAGTTTTGACTAATTATGACATGTTATTAAAAGGTCTTCGCATGGATAAATTTACCAAAAGAGGTTGTGTCAATTATCAAAAATTAAATCAAAAGAGTAAAAGAATTAACCCTGAAAAAAATCATCGAGTACTAAATCAATTGTTAAAAGAAAGAAGGATTAAAAATTTTTCATTGTGTTCAGATTCTACTCTGGTCTTTAAAGTTGGGACAATTGTCTCTTCTGATTATTCTTATTTTGAAGATAAAAAGCATTTTACTATTCATCAATTAATTTATCATCCTCAAGGAAATTTTATCCAACCAACTTATTATTCCACTTTTATTGATTCAGAGGATACAAGAATTAATAAACAATGGATCTATCGGATAGAAAAATATTGGGAGCATGTGTGGTGACAAAAAAATGATTCAGTTAAATTTACTTTGACTGACTTGGAAAAATTCCAAAACGGTATTTTACTTTTTTCTAGGTCAGCTAAAGCAAACCACTATGTGCAAGTCACGAACTGCTAATTTTATAATTTCACATTAACTAAAAACTCTCCTTAAAAATCCGTTTTTTTGCAAAAATAATTATTCAAAAAAATGGAAGAATTTCTAGACTATTTTCCCGACCTCACCGAGCAGCAGATTGCACAACTTTCTCAACTCGGAGAACTCTACGCAGAGTGGAACGCTAAGATTAATGTCATTTCTCGAAAAGACATTGAAAATATATATGAAAAACATATCCTTCATTCTTTAGCTATTGCTAAAGTGATGCGATTCGAACCAGGCGCAGATATTTTGGACTTAGGAACAGGTGGCGGATTTCCAGGTATTCCCTTGGCGATACTTTTTCCTGAAACAAACTTCACACTCATTGATGGTATTCGAAAAAAGATAACGGTTGTTGAGGGAGTTGTGGAGGCACTTGGATTAAAAAATGTCGTTGCCAAACAGGCTCGTGCGGAAGAAATGAAAGGTCAAAAGTTTGATTTTATCGTCACTCGTGCGGTTGCATCTTTAGATAAATTAATGTCTTGGACTCAACGACTCTATAAAAAAGATCATCACCATTTTATGCCAAATGGAATTTTTGCACTTAAAGGTGGTGATTTGAAAAAAGAAATTAAGACTTTAGGCAAAGGACATTATGTGGAAAAATATTCTGTTTGGGATTTTTTCGAAGGAGAATTTTTTGAAGAGAAATTTATCATTTACGTGCAGGGGTAGAATTTAGCAGTTGAATTGATTTGAAACTAAATTTCATTTACAAGGGCTGTTAGCGCTTTAAGCGTTAACAGCCCTTTTACAAAAACCAAAAACTTAAAAATAATTTTTTAACTTTAATCCGCTTTCCCTAAATACACAACTATAAACCAATTTTCAAAATGAGTAAAACCAAACTACTATTCTTGACACTAGTCCTGACTTTTTTAGGTCAAAACCTGCTAGCACAAGTTACCTTTCAACGCAATGGCGTTTACGATGAGCGCGAAGGATTTTATGCATTTACCAATGCGACCATTTTTAAATCTTATAATGAAAAAGTCGAAAATGCAACGATGATTATCAAAGATGGTCGAGTGCAAACGATTGGACAAAAAATTCCAATTCCAGCAGGCGCAGTCGTCGTTGATCTAAAAGGAAAATTTATTTATCCTTCTTTCATTGATTTATATTCTAGTTACGGATTGCCTGAAGCCAAAAGAGCTGAGAGGAGTTTTCGTCGAACACAACAATTTAATTCTAAAAAAGAAGGAGCTTACGGTTGGAATCAAGCATTGAAACCTGAGTTTCGAGCGCATGAAAATTTCACCACAGATGAGAAAGCTGCTAAAGGATATCGAGGTGCAGGTTTTGGAACAGTTATGACGCATCAAGCAGATGGAATCAGTCGTGGAACTGCAACTTTGGTAGTTCTTGGAGAGGATAGGGAGCATCAAATGATTTTGAAAGAAAAAACAGCTCACATGCTTTCTTTCAAAAAAGGAACTTCTCCTCAGAGTTACCCAGGTTCTTTGATGGGCGGAATTGCCTTGTTACGCCAAACTTATATGGATGCCAATTGGTATAAAAACGGAGGGAAAAATGAAGAATTAAATCTCTCTCTCGAAGCATGGAATGAAATTAATTCTTTGCCAGCTGTTTTTGACATACGGGGAAAATTAGAAGGATTGCGTGCAGCTAAGTTGGGAAAAGAGTTTGGAAAAACTTATATCCTCAAAGGAAATGGTGATGAATATCAACGGTTGAATGAATTGAAGGCGACTGGTTGTTCGATGATTTTGCCTGTGAAATTTCCAGATGCATTTGACGTTGAAGATCCTTACGATGCAATGTTGGTTTCCCTCGCACAAATGAAACATTGGGAATTAGCTCCAACGAATTTATCTCGAATTGCAAATGCAGGAATCGAATTCACGTTGACGACAGATGGTTTGGATAAAAAATCTGAATTTTTAAAAAGCGTAAAAAAAGCGATTAAGCATGGTTTGTCAGAAGAAGCTGCGCTAAAAGCATTGACTCATACGCCTGCCAAAATGATGGGGATGTCCAATCAAATTGGAAGTTTGAAATCAGGAAATTTGGCCAACTTTATTATCACATCAGAAAACGTTTTTGGAGAAAAAGCAAAAATCCATCACAACTGGGTGAAAGGAAAACCTTTTGTTTTGAAAAAATTGGATGAAGCTGATTTGGAAGGAAACTATAGTTTAAAAGTCGGGAATCAAACTTTTAAATTAATGGTGGATGATAATAACAAAATGAAAGTAGAAGAAAATGATTCTACTAAAATTGATGTTAAATCTAGTATTTCTAATGGCTTAATCACGCTTACTTTTTCCCCAACAAAAAAAGAAACCAACCTATTCCGATTGTCTGGAACGATTGGCAAAAAGGAATGGTCAGGTAATGGAACCCTGATTGATGGAACTTGGACTTCATGGTCTGCCAAATATGAAGGTGCTCCTGAGAAAAAAGATGGAGACAAAAAAGCAGACAAGAAGAAAGGTAAGGGCAAAGGAAAAGGCAAAAAAGACAAAGTCGCATCTGATGATAAATTGGGTGATGTAATTTATCCATTTATGGCTCATGGCTATAAAGAGCGACCAACGGAAAATAATTATTTGATCAAAAATGCCACAGTTTGGACAAATGAGAAAAGTGGGATTTTAGAGAATACGGATGTCTTAGTTCGGAATGGAAAAGTAGTTGAGATTGGAAAAAATATCAACAAAGATGTCGGTACTCGGATTGATGGAACTGGAATGCATTTGACTTGTGGAGTGATCGATGAACATTCTCACATTGCAATTTCGAGAGGAGTGAATGAATGTACAGAAGTGAGTACGGCGGAAGTAAGTATTGCAGATGTGGTAGATTCTGAGGACATTGACATTTATCGACAATTGGCTGGAGGTGTGACGACTTCGCAATTATTGCATGGTTCGTGTAATCCAATCGGAGGACAGTCTGCGATCATCAAATTGCGTTGGGGATTTTCTCCGGAAGAAATGAAATTTGAAGGTGCGCCAGGTTTTATAAAATTTGCTTTAGGGGAGAATGTAAAAAAATCTCGCTCTAGCACCAACAATAGATTTCCGGATACTCGAATGGGAGTGGAGCAAGTTTATCGAGATTATTTTACTCGTGCAAAAGAATATAAGATTGCAAGTCAACGAAAAGAAGCAGGCTTCCGAAGAGATTTAGATTTGGAAACGGTCGTTCAAATCTTGGATGGAGAAAGACATATTTCTTGTCACTCTTATGTGCAATCTGAAATCAATATGTTGATGCATGTGGCAGATGAGATGGATTTTAAAGTGAATACATTTACTCACATTTTGGAAGGTTATAAAGTAGCTGATAAAATGGCGAAGCATGGAGCAGGGGGTTCTACTTTCTCTGATTGGTGGGCTTACAAATATGAAGTGGTTGATGCGATACCTTATAATGCAGCATTGATGCATGAGCAAGGGGTGACGACTGCGATCAATTCTGATGATGCAGAAATGGCTCGACGATTGAATCAAGAAGCTGCCAAAGCGGTGATGTACGGAGGTGTATCAGAAGAAGATGCTTGGAAATTTGTCACATTGAATCCTGCGAAATTATTACACATCGATCATAAAGTTGGAAGTATCAAAGAAGGAAAAGATGCAGATTTAGTTTTATGGAATGATAATCCACTTTCCGTTTATGCTAGAGCAGAAATGACTTTTGTTGATGGATTAAAACTTTTTGATCGGAAATTAGATGTAGAAATTCGAAAAGAAATCGCAGCAGAAAGAAATCGATTGATTCAAAAAATGTTAGCCGATAAAAAAGGTGGTGGAAAAACTCGTCCTGCTAGAGGAAAGAAATCTCGACACTACCATTGTGATGATTCGGAAGATGAAATGATTGACTAAATTATTTTTGACCATTAGCGGAGTTAGCGCTCAAAGTGCTAACTCCGCTCTTATGAATTTTAAACCTTTTTAGTTGTATTTTTTACATGATCAAAAAATTGCAACTAAAAATCAAATATGACAAAATGAAATTTTTAAATATAATATTGTTCATGTGTCTTGCTTGGAGTTTGACTGCTCAGGCAGCACCTGCTCCACCACAAAAAGGCAAAATTGCCATCTTGGGAGCAACAGCACATGTAGGAAATGGAAAAGTGATTGCGAATAGTTTAATCACTTTTGAAAATGGAAAATTACTCGCAGTCGAAGATGCCACAGGAATTCGACTAGATCGAAATTCATTTACCAAAGTAATTGATGCCAATGGCAAACATATATACCCAGGATTTATTGCTCCAAATACTTCCCTTGGATTGGTGGAAGTAGAAGCTGTTCGAGCGACTCGTGATGATCGAGAAATTGGAAATATGAATCCACATATTCGAGCGATCATCGCTTATAATACTGATTCGAAGGTAACCCCAACCATTCGTTCCAATGGAATGTTAATGGCTCAAATTATTCCAAGTGGAGGACGAATTGATGGTCAGTCAAGTGTCGTTCAATTGGATGCATGGAACTGGGAAGATGCAGCGTATAAAATGGACGAAGGAATTTATGTGTCTTATCCTTCGATGGTAAGTTGGAGTTGGAGAACTCGAACGATTAGTAAAAACAAAAATTACGGAAAGCAATTGCAAGAAGTGGAAGACTATTTTACTGAAGCACATGCGTACTCAAAAAATAAAAAGTTGTCTTCCAAAAATTTGAAATTCGAAGCAATGCGAGGATTGTTTGATGGAAGCAAAAATTTATATGTAAAAACCAATGCTGCTAAATCAATCATGGAAGCGGTTTTGTTATTTAAAAAATTCAACATTACACCAGTCATCGTTGGTGGAGGTGAATCATGGATGATCGCTGATTTTTTGAAAAGTAATAATGTTCCAGTCATGTTATCAAAAGTACATGACTTGCCAGATCATGAAGACTCCGACATCGATCAACCATTCAAAACTCCTAGAATGCTTCAAGAAGCAGGAGTACTTTGGTGCTTCCAAATGAATGAAGTTGCTCAGTCTAGAAATCTTCCTTTTCAAGCTGGTCACGCAGTTGGTTTTGGATTAGATAAAGAAGATGCCGTATCTGGGTTAACGTTGAATACAGCTAAAATTTTGGGGATTGACAAGACTGCTGGTTCGCTTGAAGTGGGAAAAGATGCAACGCTTTTTATCAGTTCAGGAGATGCATTGGACATGCGAACGAATCATGTAGAAACTGCTTTTATCCAAGGAAGAGAAGTTAGTTTGAAGACGAAGCAAAAAGATTTGTACGAGAAGTTTAAATCGAAATACGAGAATCAAAAATAGATTTTCTAGGAACTATAAATAAGAATTGCCAAAAAAAATAAAGCAGGATTAGTAAAGTAATGAAAGAGCATGACAGTCTATTTAGATCATTACAAAAAATTTATTAACCAACATTAAACAATTTTATTATGGCACATTTAGAAATTATTATTGGCGCAGCAGCAGCATTTATGCTAGGGTTTGGATGGTATACTTTTGCTTTCGGAAAGGCTTGGCAAACAGAAACTGGAATTACAGATGAAGAAGCACAGGAAGGTATGCTGAGAACACATGGATTGGCTTTTTTGATGATGTGTGTGCTTTCTTTCGGAGTTAATTTTGTGATTAATTTACATACGATAGCAGAGCAAACATTTATACATGGAGCATTTCATGGAGCACTAGCTGGCGCGTTATATGCAGTTCCCGCAACAGCAATTAACTACTTATATCAAAGGAAATCGTTGAAATTATTTTTGATTGATGCATCATATTTAGTTGCTTTGATGGCTCTTTCAGGTGGAGTGATGGCAGCGCTAAAGTTAGGAGTTGTAGCGGTGGAAGGATAAATGTATTTTAAGAAATAAAAGAAAGAGGCATTTTAGATTAATTTCTGAAGTGCCTTTTTTTATAGAAAACGATACGTCATACTTCCATGAATAATCATCTTAAGAGTATAAAAGATGTACTTTGGATAACTATTTGCATTTATGTAGAAACTCAATATTTGAGCATGTTTTAGTGAAAAAAGCCACGTTAAATATTAATTAAAATTGATCATAAAATGATACTTTCCACTTTTTCATTCGTTTAAATAATAACGATACAGCGTAGTATGTTTTTGAAAAATAGCTTAAATTGAATGAAATACTAATTAGAAATATGAAACGAATTACATTAATACTTTTGGCATTTTCCGTAATAGGTTTGCAAGCGCAAGCGCAGATGGATGAGGAGAAAACGGAAAAAATAACTATCAATGGCTATGTCTTTGATGCGGTTATTCAAGGAACGGATACAATAATCATGGCGGATTTGGATGATATTTCTATTTCATCGCCCAAAAAATTTGAAAGTAGAGAAGACTATCGAACTTATAGAAAGTATAGGTATTATGCTTCCAAAGTTTATCCATATGCTCAAAAAGCGATAAAGATTTTTGAAGAAATCGAAGACTCAACAGAAACGATGGGCAAGCGAAAACGGAAAAAATTTGTCAAGCGGAAATATAAACAACTCAAAAAAGAGTTTAAAACTCCTTTGAAAAATTTGACCAAAACGCAAGGGATGATTTTGATCAAAATGATTGAAAAAGAATTAGATACGCCATTTTATACATTGATGAAAGATATGAAAGGTGGATTTACCGCAGGGTATTGGAATCAAATGGGGAAATTTTTCAACTACGATTTGAAAGAAGGATACCATGAGGGAGCTGATCCAATTTTGGATATTGTTATCAACGATTTTGATATTTCTTATAAAAATTAATAAACAGTTACTTCAATTTTTTGTTAGAAAATAAACGCCATACTTGCGAAAGTATGGCGTTTATTTTTTCCATGAAATTGAATTACTTTTACATTTCTGATTCTTAGATTCACTTCGTGTTTTGAGTCAGAAAAAAGTAGTAATCAACTCTTCCTTTGGTTGTTTTTGATTACTACTTTTTTCTGACCACGAAATAAATCTAAGATGGTTTTCAAAAAGAAATAAATCATCAAAATGATCGACTACGTCAACCCAAAATTAATTTTAGATAAAGAAAATATCACTTCTGGCCGCATCGCTTGGCGCAGTCCTTCCAACTTAGCCTTGGTCAAATATTGGGGTAAATATGGGAGACAACTTCCTCGGAATCCATCTATTAGTTTTACACTTAACAATGCTTTTACGGAAACGATTTTGGAGTATCGACCAAAGGATATTGACAATCAAAATATTGAGTTAGATTTCTTTTTTGAGAAAAAACCGAATGATGCATTTCGAAATAAGATGTTGAAATTTTTAGAAAGCATTGTCGATGTTTTTCCATTTTTAACTCAATTGCATTTGACCGTTCATTCCTATAATTCATTTCCACATTCTACAGGAATTGCTTCTTCCGCTTCAGCGATGAGTGCGTTAGCTACTTGCTTATGTTCATTGGAAAAAGAACTTTTTGGAACACTAGAAAGCACGGATGATTTTTTACAAAAGTCATCATTTCTCGCTCGATTAGGATCAGGGAGTGCGAGTCGATCAGTTTACCCGCATTTGGCAATTTGGGGAGAGTCAGAAGCGGCAGAAGATTCTTCCAATTTCTTTGCGATACCTTGGGGCGAGCGAGTACATCCTGTTTTTAAAACGTTTCATGATACTATTTTGATAGCCGATCGAAAAGAAAAAAGTGTAAGTAGTCGAGCAGGACATGGATTGATGGAAGGAAATATTTTTGCCCAAAATCGATATGATCAAGCTAATGAAAGATTTGCAAAATTATTAAAAGCTTTGGAAGAAGGCGATCTCAAAACCTTTGGAGAGATTACAGAAAATGAGGCACTTACCCTTCATGCACTTATGATGACTTCCGAACCATCCTACATTCTGATTCGGCCAAATACTTTAGTGATGATTGAAAAAATTAGAGCTTATCGAGCAGCAACGAATCAACCACTTTATTTCAGTCTGGATGCTGGACCAAATATTCATTTACTTTTTCCAGATGAAATAAAGGATGATGTTTTTGATTTTATAAAGAAAGAAATGGAACCACTCTGCGAAGATGGAGAGTGGATTGCTGATCGAGTAGGAGAGGGTGCTTATCAATTAAAATCAGATTGATCGAATGTATTCCCCATAAGTTTTGCGAGCAAGCAAAGCCTTCATCCAATCATCAAAAATATAATATTGAAATAGTCCTACGAAGTTATCTTCTGGGAAAAGTTTGGCTTTACTTTTAAGTTGTTTTACGCTTTTTCTTATATCATTTTTAGGGTCTAGAAGTTGAGGAAATAAATTTAATACCTCTTTATAGAATGGTGTTCCGTAGGATGGGTTTCTTTTAATTTTTCTTTTTTTAGAAACTAATAGATTCTGTAGAGTATCAAAATCTTTAGTTTCATAGTGGGTAATCATATTGACGATTTCAAAGAAATAATTAAGAATACCATTCTCAATTGGAGATGTAAATAACCGTCTCAAATAAAATTGCACCTTAGAATGGTTCTCCAAACATAGATAGGTTAGCATCAAAGAAATAGACGAATAGATAATACTCCGTTCTTCTCCAATTCCATATAATTTGATCAAATTTAGAATGTCAGGTTCAAGTTCATTAACTATTGTTGTAAAATTTTTCTGCTTACGATGATAATGTAATTCTAAAACTGAGATTAAAATATTTTTACGAATGAATGATGGATGTTTTTTTGTAAAAGATTTAAGATGTTTAATTGTTTTATTAAAATTATCATATTCTCCATTTCGAAAATAGCAATCAGCTAAATGGAAATAGGTTGTCCAATATTTATGTGGATTACTATCAATTAAGTCAGGCTTGGTTTGAAAAAAATCAACAACCGTCTTTCTATATCGTAACTCCTTTTGAAAATCCTTGTTACTATGGTAGATATAGGCTAAACCAGAAGCAGAGTAATATTCCTTTTTTAAAAAATCTTTAGTTTTAATATTTTTTTTAAAAGAGGTTTCTATTGATGTTATTTTATTATTTGATACTTTTTCTAAAGTGAGTTTTCTTGCATCTAATCTTAATTCATGGTTTAATTTCTTTAATTCGAAAATTTCTGAAACCACCCGGTTCGTATGAATAGCATCATCAAGTAAACTCAAACTCTCAGAAGAGGAAGTCGGAATTTCATAAAAATCTTTAAATTCATACTCTAAATTAATGATGGTTATAAGTTGATCGAATTCTTCATGATCATAACAAAGTTGCTTAATCTTTTGAAGTTTTTTAATTGCTTGAGGATATAATCTTTTTTCAGCAAGGATTTCTACTTCTTCTAAATTCTGACGAATAAGGCTATTAAAGGATTTTTTATATCTAAAAGAGGATAATGATTTGAGTAAAAGTTCAAATAACATTATTTTATAAACTTTTAAGTTTTTACTCAATTTAGAATTCTTGAAATGCTTCTTAACCTCTTTTTCATTATAGGTCTTCATAGAATTAAGAAGGTTGAAAAGTTCAGTTATCAAACTTTTCTCAGAAGAAAAATGAATTTTAAAATATCTTTTTTCAGCAGCAGTCATTGATTGAATTAGCTGAAATATGTCATTAGAGGGTGTCTTCATAAAAGGGGCTAAGTTTTTCTGTAATTTCCAAAAAGGAAAATTTTATGTTTTTTTAAGACTCTATTCAATTGGCCAACTTTTTCATTTTTTTTAGATGAACAATATTTACTGTTGATCTAAAATAAGATAAAGTATAATAACAAAAACACTTAGATTATAAACCAACTAGTGCTTAATTATAATTATTATTGCTCAGTTTGCCATAAACAAAAGCATAATAAGGTAGTACAGAGATACTACGACTATTTAAAATCTAATAATAGGATACGGTGAAGGAAAAATATACTGTTTAAGTAAGCGGTATTTACTTAAGTATATTTTGTTAATTTAAATTTGGAGTAAAGGGGTATTTTTCTTTACTAGCCAAATGTATAGAAAATAAAATAAAAAGATATATTAAGTGATATAAAAGTTGTTAATGATTTTAGGTTTAACAGTTTTGGCTAAAACATCTTTTGAATACATTATTTAAGGAATGCAAATGCGAAAACGAGTACTGAAATAATTAATCCATACATAAATATACTATAACAGTACCGGAGATATTTATATTTTTTGGCCAAAACAATTCCTAAAAAATAAAGATCGCGAGTCATGGTACTATACAAAAAATCAGAATCTTTAATCATTTCCATCATTCCCCAATCGAAATCTTTTAAATCCATATTATAAAAATTCCCAAAAAATAAAAGATTACTTTTTCGGTTGATAATATCCTCGCGAGTTACTTT
The DNA here is from genome assembly GCA_937981555.1 of uncultured Saprospiraceae bacterium. Classification (GTDB taxonomy): domain Bacteria; phylum Bacteroidota; class Bacteroidia; order Chitinophagales; family Saprospiraceae; genus CAJQQY01. The sequence continues at coordinate 41,783 of CALJOK010000056.1, read as the reverse complement.
TCCTTCGGTAATTTTTGGACGAGTAGATAATGTTGCAAAAATGATAGAGCCTAAACATACGGCGAGTAAAACGATAGTAGGGATTTGTAATTTCTCATTCGTCTCAAAACTTGGAACTAAGGTAGAAATGGAAATCGAAATAATAATCGCATTGATACTCAACATGATGTTGGCTTTGTTATCTGCAATCGAACTTAAATTGACATGAGTCCGGTAAGCTGTTCTGTACATCGTTTCTACCCCTCGACCAAGTTTTAATTGACTGATTTCTTCGACATTGTGGATAGCGATTTCTTTTACATTTTTGCTAGGTTCTTTTTTCGATTTTGGTTTCTTTTTATTTTTTTTCTTTTCCCGGTCAGCTATTTCATCTACGCTTAGCACTTCTTTAGGGTGAAGTCGTTCGTTCAATTTTTTTAATTGACGAATGTGTTTTCGTTTTCGTTTTTCAAAAAGGTGATTAGCTTGAGCGGTATGGTATTTATGATTGGCGATAAATTTCAATTCAAAATCAATCCACTCAGGTTCTGACATAGTGGTGTTTTTGGTCAAGGTTAATTCTTGACGAATTCTTCCACATCTTTCCCAATATGTTTTTTTGCCTAAATGACTCATGTCTGCATCACACAAAATTTTCTCAAATAAAGTATTTGGACTTTGTGGCATTTTCGTAGCCATGATGCAATTTTGGATAAGTTTGATATCAGCTTCCTCAAAATCATATTTTTCGAGAAATGCTTTTGCATATTTACCACTCCTTTCTTCGTGTCCAAGGGGACCTTCGTCATAACCAATATCATGGAACCATGCAGCAATCAGAAGTAGTTCTAACTCTCTGGAATGTAGATCGTGTGCAGCGCTTAATTGACCTGTAGCATTAACTACATCAAGCGTATGCTGAATATTGTGATAGGCAAATTTCTTATCAACTTGCTCGGTGATAAAATTAGTCACATATGCTTCCACATCCATCAAAAGAGAATTGACTACTTCCATATTTTTTAGGTTCGTTAAATGAGCGTGTAAAATATGAATTTTTTTTAAAATGGAAGTAGTGAATAATGATGGTTTTAGGTTACGGTTAATTAATAGACTTCCTCATCAAGAATATCTTCTAACATTTGGACCTTGGGGAGTTGCTTTTTCTCCAAAAATGCTTCATGATTTTGTCGATCAAGATTAAAAAACCAAATGCCGAAAGTCAAGGTTGTAGAGTAGGCAAGGGGAAATCCTATTGTATCCATTAGATCACCACTCATCTCATCGTGGAATATAAATAGGAAAAGGACAAACGTAAGAAGAACTGAAATAATATTTATGATTCCTTTCTTTTGGAAAATGGTCATCGTATTAGAATTAATTTTCCAAACAAAATAGAGCAAAATTAAGTAGTTGGGAATAGAGCAAATTAACCCAACTACAATTGCTAGTCCTACAATTGGAATAAAATCATTTCCTAAGCCATCACTTACAAAACTGAAAAATAACCCTGCAAAAAAGGGAGTAAGGATTCCACTTGTCAGCCAAACGTTACTGGTATATTTAAAAGGGGTAGGCATTTCATTCATGATATCTGATTTAATTTTTTTAAAAAACTTGATCGTCGAGAATTTTTTCCATCCAAGCAATCTCAGAGGGTACATTTTTTAGATGATAAAATTGGATGGCAATCGAAACGGTAAAAGCATAACATAAAGCAGCCCACCACAGGATTGGAAATTCTACGAAGAAGATTAAAAGGAAAAATAAGGTTAAGGTTAAACCAATCGAAATAATAATCAAAGAGGTTTTTATCTGTTGAATGCTTTTTCCTTTTTTACTGAGTTGCCAAGCAGCGATGATTAATAAAATCCAATTAGGAATTGATAATCCGCCACCAAAAAATATCATGACCAAAATAGTTTCAAGTGGATCTTTCCAGATGTTAGAAACAGGAGGAAGCATCGGATCGAATAAAAGAAAAAATAAAGGAGTTAGGATTGCACTAGTCAACCAAACTTTAGTAGAAAAGAAAAAGTGGTTAAATCGTTTTAGCATGATTTTACATTTTTAGTTAGAAAAATTACCGCTCACTTTGTGCTAAAGTGTTGAGTGTAAAATATCCTAACAACAAAAATGCTGACAAGACTATTGCCAAACCCAAAGTATGTGGCTGTGCTAAAATGTTTAGAATATCTGCAAAAAGCGAAAATGGTTGGGTGATAATATCCCAACTATTCCATCGCTGAAATCGACCTAAATAAATGCCAAAGCCACAAAGTAAAAGTGAGATGATACTTCCAAGGTTGACTATTGTTTTTGAGAAAAAATTACGTAGAAAGGTTTGTACCTCTAGCAATGAAACATAACCTAGAATTAATCCTGTCCAAGCAAAAGACATAAATAACATCAAGTCATACCAAAGTGGGATCCCTATTCTTTTTTTCAAATGCAAAAAATCAGTTACGATATAAGGTGCATTTGGAAAAAATAATAACCAGCATAACAATGCTCCTACAATAATTATTTTGGAATTGAATCTGCGATGCAAAAAAGGAAGAGACAAAGCAATTAAGTACGGAATCCAAGCCAAAAATAGATTCCAATTCAAAAAGAAAAAAGTTTGTGTACCTCGATAAAAACAGAGGTCACGGACACTTTGGATTTTTGTATAATCAAAATCAATATATTCTAATCGAAATGCAAAGAGGGCAAAACTGAAAAGTGTGCTTAAAGTTAAAAGGAGGAACAGAGATCGTTTAATCCCCTTGTCTTCTAAAGGAGAGTTTGAGTTTGCTTGTATTTTAGCATTTTCTATTTTATGAGTATTCATGTTTTTTTTACTTTTTGACGATTAAAAATTGAACGCTTATTTTGAAAGCACAAGCTCGAAATTGAAAAATAATCGAACTCCCTTTTTTAGGGGACAGGAGGTTAAAGAACGTCGCCTCTCCAACTTTTTGGAGAGAGCGACATTTCCTGCACGTTCAACATTCTTTGTCCTTTGATTTTTTAAAATGGATTTAAAAAGTCAAAGGCATATTTTGGTTAGGTCGTCGGAAAATCATTTTTCTCAACGACTTGGTTGGTTCATTTAATAAAAACTCAAAGTCCCATTTGGCAATCGAAATGGCTTTTCTACCTTTTTGAAATTCATGGATAAAAGAGCGAATTTTTTCAGGGTAAAAAATCAAGGCGATCAAATTCGTACCGATGATGTACAATGAGTATTTTCGATTTCCCATGAGGAAAAACTGCATTCGAGCTTCATCGACTACGGTCGTTTTATACTTTAATAAAACATGATAGACGTCGTGACTTTCGAATTTTGGCATCAAAGACAAACCTTCTTTTTCTAAAAAATGAGCGAGGTCGCCTCCTAAAGTTTTTGGTGGAAATGTTTTTAATTTTTCCGAACCAATCTTCCAGGGTATTTTTGATTTTTGGAAAAATCGACCGTACCATGGCTTTGTCCACTCTACCAAATTGATGAGCAGTTTTTCTCTTAAGGTTAATGTAGTTTTCATTGCTTAATAATTTCATTTAAAATAAAAGTACTTTGTTTTTCAAAGTGGATAGGGCAAAAAAAAGTGAAAATTTATTATCAACGCCTCCTTAATAACGCTTCCAATGCATCCAAGTGATCGTTAAAAGCTTTCTTCCCAACCTTTGTTACGGCATAAGAAGTTTGTGGTTTTTTACCTACAAATTGTTTTTTCACTTGAAGGTATTTTTCAGCTTCCAAAGTTTTAATATGACTTGCGAGATTACCATCACTCACTCCCAACATTTCTTTAAATGTTTTGAATTCCACCCACTCATTGACCATCAACAGAGACATGATGCCTAGTCGAGTTTTATTGTCAAACTTTTTATTGAGTTTGGTAATGATTTCTTTCATAATATTTTCTTACACGTCTTTTGGAGTTTTTACATAATCATGTCTAAAACTCAAACTTATCTTTCATATTTAAAATACATGATTGTACCATAAACAATATGTAAAACTCCAAATCCGATGGCCCAAAATTCTAAACCATAACCGATATTAAACAAGGCAATCAAGCCTAATACAATTTCTGATAATCCTAAATAATGAATATCGCTCAAAGTATATTTTCCTCCATTCACCAAGGCTAATCCGTAAAAAACTAAAGTAGCAGGTGCAACTAATCCGAACTCTCCATGCTTCATTAATGCTAAGCAAAAAATACCGCCAGCTGCTAATGGAATCAATAAGTTGAGCAAAAGTTTTTGGGTTACTTTATCCCAAATTTTTTGCCCCTTTTGTTTTGCTTTTCGAGTGGTAAAAAAAATACCTCCAGCGACTGCAAAGATAAAAACCAACGCCGCATCTAAAAAGAAAAAGGTAAGGTAATCTATTCCCCATCTTTTTTCAGCTGCTACAACATCTGCATAGTAAACTAAGTGGTCATCAAATGGAGAAATGTCAAAATAAACATAAACTGCTGCTGCACCAATCAATGCAAAAACACCTGCTGCAATTCCTGATAATCCACTCAATGAAATAAATCGAGAGGAGCGTTCCATCAGAGATCTGATTTCGCTGAGATGCTCAAGTTGTTCGTTTCTTTTATCCATTACCATATGTCAATTTGTTGATCGTTAAAAGTACTTTGAATTACAAAGTTAATTTTTTTGTTTTTCTTTTGCAAGTGTTTTTGATTTTTTTTTGCCGCTGATTGAATTGATGATTATGATTTCTTCCAAAAATCTAAATTATAAATCTAAAAGATGGAATTATGAAGTCATAAAAAAGTCAATCTAATCAGCGGCGGAAAAAAAAATTAAAACGCATAGCCCAATTTCAAATTAGTATTAAATTCTTTATTGAAAATGTCGTACTCGGTGGTGAGAGAAAGCGGTCCAAATTGACGAACTAACATTCCAAATTCAATTCCGACGCCAGCCATATTTTCTTTTTGGCCGGGTTTGGTAAAAACTTGACCTTCTTGCACGAGGTCAAATGACTTCAATTCGAAAGCTCCATAACTAGCGAGTAGAGAAACAAAATATCCCAAGGTTGGCTCCCATTGTAATTTCAAACCTGTAAATGCATATTGATTGGCCAACTGATCCATGTAGTCAAATCCGACAAAATCAACAAAACGATCTTGTGTAGGAAGAGTATTTCCCAAATAAAAAAGATTGATATAATTACTTTGCCTTAGTTGAGAAAAACCTGCTTGGTTGAACCAATGTAAGGATGCTTTATCGCCTAAATGAAAAATGTGATTGTATTCTAATTGAGCATAATAATTATCAGCAGTAGATTGATCTTGGACTTCTTCCACTCGATTTCGTAGTTTTCCACCGAGGACATATTTTCCATTTAAATTAATTTTATAACCAGAAGTGGGAAAGTATTTTCGATTTAATTTATCTCTTGAATATTTTGCAAATAAATAATTTTGAGTCAAATTGACTGCTTCAAATTGGTCAATAGAGAAAACTTGCTTTTGTACAAAAATCTCTGTTCCCCAGCCTAACCAAATAGAAGAATGTGTACTGATACCTGAGTACAACCCTATTTGATCTTTGGCATGTTGCATCGTAAAGCCATCAGTCAAATTATTGTTTTCATAATAATCACCAGGGTAGAAATTCCATTTTCCATCTATACGGAGTCCAACATTTGGACGAGAATTGGTGTGAATTAGATAGTCGAGAAAAACTCCTGGTGTTTCAGAAATCCGTAAATCAATTGAAAGGTTAGACCCTTTTAATAATACATTTTTGAAGGAGGCATTGATTAGAATTGCAGCATTAACATTGGTATCATAAAATCCTCCAAATTTTAAATAGACATTACTACTTTCTTTTGTTCGAACAAATAATTTATAACCGTCGCCTTCCGGAAGTAGTCGGTAATCAACATAAGTAAAAAATCCACTAGCATAAACTCCAATTAGTTTTTCAATTAATTCTTCTTGAGTTAAAATTTCAGGAGGTTTAATTTTTATTAATCTACGAAGTGTTCGAATGTCAGAATTCTCTCCACCTTCAAAATCAATTGAGGTAATATTTAATTCAGTTGGAATGGAGAAATTACGAGCTCGTTTGGTTGGCGATTGATTTCTAAGATTCAATTCTTTTTTCAATGCTCTAATTTGAGGAAGCATTCTTCTAGCAGCTTGTTCACCTCGTGCAATCAACGTATCCACATTACTAAAATCTAAAGAACCCATATTTCTAAGTTCAGGCATAATGAGTACATTCGCTTTTTTTTGTTGTTCTTCCGTTGATTTTACCATTCCAAAAGAAGTGGTCTGACCGAGTACTCCGACAAAAGAAGTTAACTCATCCAAGGTTGACAAAGGTGCCCCCACATCGATAGCGATGGTTTTGGTAGCTCCCATTTTGATGCAGTCTTCGACGGGTAAGTTTCGAACGAACATTCCATCGATTAATGTTTTACCATCGACAACTCTTGGTTCAAAAACAGTAGGAATACAGGAACTCGAAACCATGGCGTCAGGTAAAAATCCTTTATCAAATATATATCCATTTCCAGTTACTAAGTCCGTTGCGACGCATCTAAAAGGAATAAAAAAGTCATCAAAGTTTTCAACTTGATGAACAGGTAAAGTAAGTTGAGAAAGAAGCATGGACATTTTTGCTCCCTGAATAAATCCTTTTGGAAATTGAATTTTTCCACCTACAACTGGGAAGGAAAATTGATACCGCTCGCTTGCTTCTTTCGCTTCGATTGGTTGCGCATTTCTTGAGACTTCATCATCAAAATATTCTAACCAAGGAATATCATGAGCTACTTTTTCCAAATCTGCAGCAGTATAGCCAATCGCATAAAGTCCACCTATGATACTCCCCATACTGGTACCTGTGATGAATTGAGGTTCGATCCCTTCTTCTTCCAATACTTTTAATACGCCAATGTGAGCTAAGCCTTTTGCACCACCACCACTTAGTACTAATCCTAGTTTTTCAGGTTTAGGAGAAGTTTGTGAATAGATTGTTATTGAAAAAAGGAATAAAAGAAATAGAGTAATTGATTTTCTCATTGAATGCTGTTTTTTATAAAAAGTATAAATGCAAAGATAGTTAAAACTCAATTTCAAATCTACTCCTCGATCTCAACAATCATTTCAATTTCAACCGCTAAATTTTTAGGTAAAGAACTCATCCCAACTGCTGACCTCGCATGTTTTCCTCTTTCTCCAAAAACGGCTACCATTAAATCAGAAAACCCATTGATCACTTGAGAGTGTTCGGTGAAATCAGGTGTGGCGTTAACCATTCCTAAAACTTTGACAATTCGTTTTACTTTTTTTAAATCACCTATCTCAGCTTGAAGTGCTGCCAATAATCGAATACCTGCTAGACGAGCTGCCTCTTGTCCTTGTTCAATAGTTAAGTCATCGCCCAACTTACCGGTGTATAAACTTCCATCCAGATTCGCTGAACCTTTACCAGCGGTAAAAACTAAGTTGCCTGTTCGAACAGTATGGACATAATTGGCCAACGGTTTATTTAAGGTAGGAAGTGAAATATTGAGTGATTTAAGATTTGCAGCAACATCTACTTTTGGAAAAATTTCTTTCTCTTGAATCTTATTTGGATTAGATGAGTTAGAACTATTGCAGGCAAAAAATACTAAAAGGCATAGAAATATAGGAAATTTTCTCATGATAAAAATTATATTTTGTTTATGTAAGAAATAATAGACTTTAAAAAATAAAGATGATACTAGTTCTCGTTTATAGAAATTAAAAACTTTAAATAGAAGGTTCACCTTTTTTATTATCATGATTAAATAGTCGGAACACAGAAATATTATAAAACAATCACCCTCAGTTTTCTCATAGTTTTAATAATGTTCTTATTCCGAATGAATCAAGGTTATAATATAGTATTTTAAGTCGCTTAGAATTCTCGTTTTTTAAAGTAAAAACAGGAGAATGCTTAAAAGAAGTCTTAAAAACTAACTTTAACTAATTTTTAAATTTAGCTCTATTGAGAAGAAATATTACATTTGCACTATGAAAAATTTAGATTTAATTGAAAAATATTTGAACGAGGAGTTAAGCGCAAACGAGCGCTCTGAATTTGAACAACTCCAAAAGTCCGATGCAGATTTTGCAGAGGAAGTTCAAGTTGCGGTAACTATCAATGCCGACTTTAACGTTAAGCAAAAAATGCGCTGGCAAAGCTTATTGAAAGAACAAGGAAATGTAGTCAAAGAAACACCTGTTCGGAAATTAGCTCCACGAAGATCTATTAGTTGGATCAGAAGTATTGCAGCTGTTTTCATTTTAGGATTAGGATTGTCTTTAGCTTGGTTGATGTTTTCAAACCCAGATGCTGGAACTTTAGCTGACGATCAATTGATGGAAATATATGAAGCTCCATCGGTAGTAAGACAGGGAGACCTAGCTGATGCAAATTGGAAAAATGCTATATCAGCATATAAAGATGGACAATTTTCAGTAGCTGTTGCAGCCATCGAAAGTTCAATGGACAAAGGTTCTGAGAAATTAGATGAGAAGCATTTTTACTTAGGATTAAGTTACCTCTACGAAGATGTTCCAAATTATGAAAAAGCAATTAATCATCTTGCTACTAGTAAAGAATTAAATTCATCTTCTCTTTTTGCTCCAAAAGCAAATTGGTTTATGGCTTTGGCTTACTTAAAACAAGGAAAAATAAAAGAAGCTAAAACTTTGCTTCAATTGGTAATAAATGAAAATGTTGCTGGTTGGAAAAAAGCAGAAGCTACTGCCTTACTGAATAAAATCTAAACCGTTCAAAAAGTCCTCATTTATTTGAGGCAATAGTTGATTTTCGTTTTATGCTTTACATACATAATGACCGAATAACGTAAGTTGTTCGGTCATTTTTTTATGGAATATATACTATGATTTTTTACTAGATAGGCACAGAGGAAACATAGGTTTTATATCTGGTTAGTTTCTAAAGACTATGTTTTCTATGTGATGAAAAACTAAACTGTAATAAGTGATATTTAAAATAAGGAAAGAATTTAAAATGCATCGAAATCGAAGTATTACTTTTCCTTTTTGACGAATCGTTTCCAACCTAATCTCCCTAAAAAAAGAGTCAACATAAATATTCCAAGAGAAGCAAACAACGTCCAGTTTTTAGATAATGTAGATGGCGCATAAAGTGGAGCCATATCTCCAATCGGAACAAATCCAGCCCAAAAAAGTGGATGATGTCGATCAGGTGGAACATTAGAATCAGTCAGGTATTTCAATTTTGCTTTTCGCAAAGCGATGTCCTTTGTTGTTCCATTCTTTAGTTGTTTAAAAAAACTATTGGTGATCGTTGCAGTCTCATCATCAGGTACACTCCACAGACTCATGATGATACTTGGACAGCCTGCATATGCAAATGCCCGAGACAAACTCATGATACCTTCACCTCTGTTTATTTTTCCATAACCAGAATTACATGCTCCGATAAAAACCAATTCTGTATTCATATCCATATTGTATAACTCTGCAGCGGAGAGGTGATTATCTTCGTCAGCGTCTTCCAATTGAGTGAAAGCAAGATGTGAATTCAATGGATTTTTATCATCATAAATTCCATGCATGGCAAGGTGTAAAATGTCGAAGTAATTTGAAGTATCTTTAAAAATAGCTTCTGTTGCTTGCTCGCCAATGAAGGCACTTCCGTCTAATAAGTTGGCAATATATTCTACTCCTTTTCGCGAAGCGGGTAAATCAACATATCTACCTTTTTTGAAATATTGATAACTTGAGATGGTACTTGCATCAGATATTTTACCCGAACTATAAACAGGCGCGAAACCTCCGTAGTTTAATTTTCTAGTCAAAAGAGGAGACCCTTTTTGTTGCACAAGCATGGTACTTGAAAATGCATAGCTGATCGAATATTGATGCAACAAATAATCAAGCGAAGCATAATTGATTTGTTCCGTTTTGGGTTTTTCTTTGATTAATATTTCAAATGGAATATAACCTAACATACCATCAGGGATAATAATAATTTTTTGAAAATCTCTTTTAGGGAAATGATTTAAAGGCTCTTTGAGTAACAATTCATAAAAGTCATGTGCATGGCTCGTGTAAGTTTTCCAAGCATGCTCGATGGAATCACGATGAGTAATGTACCCAATATCTGTAATTGATTTTCTAAAAGAAAAAATAGAATTATTATAGTCTTGTGGCTTTTTGATAAAGTCAATGTGAACGTCATTTGAATTGATGGTAAAAACGAATAATTGTTTTTCTCCTGCGAAAAATTCAATTAAAGTTGTTCCAGCTTTAAGGTCATTTTGAACTTCTTCAAGTGTCGTAACAGAGTTGTCGTATTTGAGTTGGTAATAATGGGGATAGTCGTTTTCTAATTGTAAAACAAACTGGTTGTAGGCTCCCTTGGCTTCAAGTAATCGTTCCTGAGCAATGATCGTTTTGACACTATCTTTTGCTTGTAAGGCATCAGTCAATTGTTTTTGAATAACAGAGATAGAAATTTTCAAACTAACTTCTTGCGCTTCGAGAGAGTCTGGTAAGTCAGCAAAAACTAAAGCTTTGTCATTTGAAAATGATTGCAGTAACGCATTTGATTTACTTTTTTCAGAAAAGTAAAATGCTTGCTCTACATATTTTTTTTCTTCTGTTTGATTCTTTAAAACCAGACAAGTATAAATAGCTTCTTCGTAAACTTGAGAGGCAATTCGATTAAAGATTAATTGATCGTTGTACTCAATAAATGATCTTCGAATTTCGTCAATTAGTTTATCACAGAGTGAAAAATTCTTGTACGCTAATTCAAGATGAATGATCTTTTTATTGGATAAAAAAAGTTTGGTTTGTGTTTGTGCTTTGAGCGCAAGAGTTGAAAGGAAAAGATTTTTATCTAAAACTTTTTCTTCTGGAGGATTTCTCGAAATGTCAAAAACTTCATATTGAAAAGGAACATTGGCATTGAGTGAGTTTTGGAAATGTTCTAAAGCTATTTTTAAACCACCTTTTTTCAAATATGTTTTTCCTATTTGTTGTTCTACTTTTGCTAAGGCAATATGTCCAGACTGATAAGTGTCTTGGTATTTTGTAAAAGCATTGTTGTAAAAAGCTAGTGCTTGGTCATACATTTCTAATTCAAAATAAATATCGCCAATATTCCCCCAACTCTCTGCCACATTTGGATGTGACTCATCAAATACATCTTCGTTAATTTCCAATGCTTTTTTGTAATAAACTAAAGCAGAATCTAACTCTCCACGAGCTCGAAGAACTGCTGCAATGTTATTATTACTTTCTGCCAAATCAGGATGTAAGGCTCCTTTGTGAAATTCAACTAAATCCAAAGCTTGCTGATAAAAATCCAAAGCCTGTGAGTAGTTACCGCTTTGGGTTTTTATTTTTCCAATATTATTTAAAAAAGGAGCACGGGAAGGATGTTCGATTCCTTTGAGTCCTTCGAGAATTGTCAAACCTCGTTGAGTATTCATCAACCCTAAGTCGTAATTACCTTTATTGAGAAAAGCATTTCCTAATTGAAAATATAGCTCGACTACAATATTATGTTCTTCATTATTTTCTTTTTTAAAAATGTCGATAGCTTTCTGAATTATTTCTGTTGCGCGATCATCTTCGCCTTGAATAGAATAGATAGTTCCGAGGGCACCTAAGGTTTCGGCCGTCGCAGGATGTTCTTCTCCAAAGGCAATATTATTGATATTGAGAGCAGTATGAATATTTTCGAAAGCTAAATCAATTTGGCCAAACTGACTTTGTGTGATACCAATGGATTGCAATGATTTAGCAATCTCTGGATGATTTTCAGGTAACTTTAATTTTTGAATGGCCAATGCTTTTTTGAAATATTGTAAGGCTTCCTTGAAGTGAGCATCATTGAATTCCACTCTTCCCAAAAGGTGGAAAGCACTTGCAGCCAGCGTATCATTTTTTGAAGTTAATTGAAGGATGGTGGTGGCTAATTTTTTAGCTTCATAATTTTCATCAGCGAGAAAAAGAATTTGAGTTACTTCTATCAACGTTTTGATACGTTGAGTTTGCTGACCATTATATTTATATCGATTGGCAGCTTTGGTGGTTAATTTAATAGCATCGCTATATTCTCTTTTTTGCGCCAAAGCACGTCCCTCTTCTAACCAAGTTTTTGCTTGATTAGTTTGTGATAGGACAGGGAAGATTGCCACAAAAAATAAAATAGTCACCAACGCTATTCGCATGTATTTTCTCTCTTTTGTTTTAACTCAAAACATGGAATTGAAAATATGTTTTGAGTAGATTAGGGTTTTAAAAGTGTAGTTGGTGGATGTGTTTTGTTTGGATTACTTAAAGGTACTTATTTTTAAAGGATTAGAAGGGGAGCTCATCCGTCATTTTAGATTTAAAAAAAGTAACAAGTTCTGCTCGTTGTTCTTCGGTTAATCTTGCAGAGGAATGTGCAATCAAATATGGAGTTAACGGCATTTCTTTCTTTTCCACTTTCTCAAAAGATTCTTCCAACTTATGATTAGCCTTGCTAGGTTTATATTTTCCCCATTCTGAAAAATTTAACTCAGCAATACCATTGTCAATATGTCCTTTTACCCACCATGATACTGGAGCAACATTGGTGTACCAAGGATATTTCACTTGGTGGGAATGACAATCGTAACAAGCATCTTTGAGCATTGTTGCAATTTCTTTGGAAGGTTTGGTGATTTCGATAAAGTCCAATTTTTGATCAACGGGTGGATTTATTTTATCAATTCGCCAAAATTGCATGATGATAAATATCCCTAAAAGTATGCCGAGTATTACGTTACGATTTATTTTTTTCATTAGAATTTTTTTGATTTGAAGGCAAAGATAATTAGCGTCGTTGGAAAATCATTCCAAAGCTTCGACTTTTTCTAGGAGCCATTTTTTTGCAGCGAGAGCTTTGCAATTATTGATTTGGATTTTTAGTTTTTGGATGCCGGGTTTGTCGTAAGGAGCAAGGGATGATAGTTTTCGAGTGAAGCGAAGAACGTTGAGGTATTGTTGTTTGAATTCTCTAGAGATTAATTTATTACGGCGTAGATAAATACTATAACTATCGAGCAGAGAACTTAAAGGTTCAAGTTCATCAAGTTCGTAATAAGTTTTTAACAACATTAATTTTCCACCAAGTGCATAGGAGAGATTTTTATATTCTACTTCTCGCAACTGTTCAATAACTTTTTCATATTCTCCTTTGTGGAAATATATTTTTGCTAAGTTATAATTGAGATCATTGTCTTGACTTTCTTGTGGAAGTCGGGTGGTATAGTTTTGAATAAAATTTTCTGTCCAATCAAATTCTTTAATGTGGAGTCCAACTGTAATGATATTTTTGTAGTCTCGAGGATCAAGCATTCCATCTACAAAATTGATTTCTTTTTCCAAGAGTGTTTTAAAAATGTCAAATAATTCATGAAAGTATTCAGATTTGCCGTTGTTGATTTTTGTATCGATACAGTAATTTTTTAAATAAATATAAATTGTATTCAATTCTTGAATGGTAAATGAAAGGTAATTTTTTTCCAAAATCTCTTTTGCATTTTGGAAAAAAACTTCGTCTTCTGGATGAAGGAGCATCGATACAATATAATAGTACGACTTAATGCAGGGTTCATTGATATATGGACTACGTTTTAGATTTTCCAAAAAACCTGGAAAAAGATGAATATTAGGATTGGTAGCCGTTATATTTTTATAAGCTAAGAAATCACAGTAGTTTTTTAATTTATTAAAAATATAAAAAGCGTCGAGATGATAATCGGCTTTTTCTAAATTTCCAAAGTCAGGTAATTTGGTCGTGTTAATTTCTTGATTTCGATATCTTTGATATTCTATATTAAATTTTGAGAAATGATAATTTGCATTTTTTAAAGTTGATTTTTCTTGAATGAAATCAGCTTGTCTAGTTGCTCCTGCAAAATGTTTATTGAGACTTGGTGTATTGATGGTAGGTAATAAGTAAATCAATTCATCCATCGGATTTTTCTTGAATTCATTGTACGCCAAAAATTGATAAGCTTTTTTAGTTAGATCAGAACAGATTCGCCTCATTTGTTCATCTAAGAATGGTGTATCTCCTTTTATTTTTTTCCAAACAATTTTCTTTTCAAAATGAGAGTTTTCTTTATTGTGACTGGTTGATTTTTGAAATTGAGTTTCGATTATTTTAAATAACTTCACCAGGTCTTGATTCTCATTATGAAAAGAAGATTGTAGAAACTTGTAAAAATTCCTAAGTTCAATTTTTGAAAAATTATGAAGCAGCACTAAAAGCTTTTGACTAATCATAAGAGTAAGAATCTAATTTTTGATTATTTTTATAAATAAAATCTAAATTTATTAAGTCTATTTTTTTAAATTTTGTAAATTTAAGATATTGATTATCAATTAGTTATGTTTTTTGTAGAAATGTAGTTGAGTGTACAAAATCAATATTCTGTACTTTTTTTAACCCATTTTTTTAATCATTATTGTAAGGTGATAGATTATCAACACTAAAATCACCTGTAGAAATGAAGTATTTAAATATAAAAATAGCGCTGATTTTTTTGTTTGGAGTGACTGTTTGTCAACTCAAAGCGAATGAAAATGTAGTAACCTGTGATGCTTACTTCACTTACGAAGTATATGATGGGCCGATTCCGGGAACAGGAGGAATTACATTCTTTAATCAAGCGAGTGGAGATTATACTGATATTGCTTGGGATCTAGGAGATGGTAATTTTTATAATTCAAATAGTAATTCATTGGATCATTTTTATGCAACGGATGGTGTTTATAATGTGTGTCTGACGATATGGGATGACCAAGGATGTTTGAGTACTTTCTGTGGAGATGTGATTGTGGGGACATTGAGTGATATTTGTAATTTGACAGATTGTGTGTTTCCAGGAGATGCTAACAAAGATGGAGAAGCTAATTTTTATGATTTGTTAGATTTAGGAGTTGGTAATGGATTGTCTGGGCCAGACCGACCGAATGCGACGATCGAGTGGGTTGGACAATTGGCTACTGATTGGCCACAAGAAACGGTGGAAGGAGTGAATTACAAACATTTAGATTGTGATGGGAATGGAATTATTGATAATGATGATGCTTTGGCAATTACTTCGAATTACACTCCAATGAATGCTCCAAATCCAACCGCTGAGGCAAGTGCACCATTGATTTATATTGAATTTGATCAAGATACAATCTATATTAATCCAGATACATTGTCAGCTAATATTCAAGTTACGGCACATTTGAAAATTGGAAATCAAGTTTTGCCAGCTGAGAATGTTTATGGTTTAGCGTTGTATTTAGGCTATTCAAGTGATTTGGTTTATGAGGATTCAATTAGTGTAGCTTATAATGATAATTCATTTTTTGGCCCTTCGGATGAAGTTTATTGGCTTCCAAATAATCAATATGCAGAAGAGCAAATGGATTTAGGAATTACTCGAGTTGACGGAAATTCGGTGAATGGATTTGGAAAAATTGGAGACGTCGTTTATATCATTAATTCAGATATTATTGATGGTCGGATTGATGATGGAGATGCTCATTTTGTAGTTTCAGTTAATGGAGTGAAGATGATTGATTCGACAGGAAGTGTATTAGATATAAATTTAGAAAATACTCCTTCTACTCTTGTTTTTGCAAAAGTGGAAACGGAACCAACGAATACCAACAATCCTGAATTAGCTCAAAAAGTTGACCTTTTTCCAAATCCTGCATCTGAGAAAGTAGTAATAAAATTCTCAGACTTAGAAGGAGAACATTTAGAAGTTTTTAATAACTTTGGACAGACTTTATTGGAAAGAAATATCAACGACTCACAAATTGAATTGAATACGAAAGATTGGAACGCTGGAATTTATTTTGTAAAAATAAAAACAGCAGAAGGTGTGGTGAGTAAAAGATTTGTTTTGAACTAAGATACCCCTCTATTATATATTTCCTCTAAATTCAAATGAGCCTTTTTCGGAAAATTTATTTTTTGGAAGAGGCTCATTTCGTTTTGTATTTTGGGAAACTAAAAAGGGGTATTAGCACTTTAAAGCGCTAACACCCCTCAGGGATGAAATTTATATTTTACTGATATCGTTTCTCCTTTTTCTTTTTAACGATAGCTTTTCCTTCTACTACAATAACTATTTCTCCTCGTACTTTTTTTTCTGTATCAAAATATTCTACCAATTCAGGCAATGGTTTCGTAACACATTCTTCATACATTTTGGTCAATTCTCGACAGACGCTAGCCATTCTTTCTTCTCCACAAAATTCAATTAATTGATTTAAACATTTGACCAACCGATGCGGAGATTCATACAAAACAAAGGTGTAAGGCAACTCACACAAATATTGCAATCGAGTTTGGCGACCTTTTTTGTGCGGTAAAAATCCTTCAAAGAAAAATTTATCACAAGGTAATCCAGATGCGACAAGTGCGGGAACAAAAGCAGTTGCTCCAGGTAAGCATTCTAATTTGATATTAGCTTTGACACATTCTCTAGCGAGCAAAAAACCAGGGTCAGAAATACCAGGAGTTCCTGCATCTGTAATGAGTGCAATGGTTTGACCTGCGTCGAGTTGACGAATAATATCTTCGACCACCGCATGTTCATTATGGGCATGATACGCACGCAAAGGCGTTTCAATTTCATAATGTATCAATAATTTTTTGGAAGTACGAGTGTCCTCAGCTAAGATAACATCTACCTCTTTGAGGATGCGCAAAGCTCGGAGCGTGATATCTTCGAGGTTGCCGATGGGAGTGGGGACGAGGTAAAGCATGGCTTTGTTGATTGGATAATTAGTGAATCAGTTGACTGGTTACCCGATTAACTGATTCACCAATCAACTAAATTAAACTGTCTTGATAGAAAAAGTATATTTTTCCATAATTACATTAGCTAATAATTTCTTACATGCCGTGTCCACTTTTGCATTTGCCTCTTCTTCATTAGCAGCGTCAAAAGTCATGGTAATGTGTTTTCCAATTCGAACATCATCAACACCTGTGATGTCTAAATTTTTCATATTGTTAGAGACTGTTTTGCCTTGAGGATCTAATAATTCCTTGTGTGGCATGATGTCTATTTCTGCGAAGTATTTCATGAATTTTTAATTTTTTGCAAATGTAATAATTTTAGAATGAACGACGAACGCTTCGCTTGATGAATTACGAATAGTAGATGAGGTTTTTACTCAATCTTTTTCCCTAAAAAGATTTTATCAAAAAATGCAAACAAAACATATAGTCCAATCATCAAAGAAAATGCGACTTCTTGTAAAAAGACAACTGACAAAATTCCAGCAATCAGAAAGATAATCCTTCGTTCATTGCCCACCCATTTCATGCCTTTAAATTTCATACTAAACATAGGCAATTCTGCCACTAACAAATATGACAAAATAAGAATCGTCGGATATAAAATATAAGGATGATAAACCATATCGCCCATTCCAAATGAATCATAATGATAAATCAACATTAATCCTGTGACAAACATTGTAACTGATGGTGTATTCAATCCAATAAAATCTTCTGACTGGCGAGTATCTAAATTAAATTTGGCTAGACGTAAACAGGAGAAAAGTGTTACTAAGAAAGCAGGAAGCGCTAGTAGTTTTATATTTTCAAAAACATAATCTTCCGCCATTGGATGATTAGAAATCAAGGTGTATAAAATTACTCCTGGTACTACTCCAAACGAAACCATATCTGCCAAAGAATCCAATTCTTTGCCCAAAACAGAATGAACACCAAGTGATCTTGCGACAAATCCATCAGCATAATCAGCCAATCCACCTAGAAATAAAAACCAAAATGCTGGAACGAACATCTCATTAAATACACAGACTAAAGCACAGCAACCGCAAAAGAGGTTGACTAGTGTAATCGCATTAGGGATATTTTTTTTCATAAAAAATTAATTCTAGTTGTTGTTTTCTAAGTAGTTAGTGACGAATATAAATAAATGTATGTCAAAGTATTAGATGGCAAATTTAAAAAATTAGATGGCGAAGCGACACATTGCTTTAAAGTTTTCTTAAAATCGGTATTTGCACCCAACAAATGTTCCTCTAAAGTGGTCTTATAATTAATGAAAGTTTACACTTTTGCTGCCGTAAAAAACGTTATTTTTGTGGAAAAGTAGTAAAAATTCTAAGCTTTGAAAACAATATTTACAACAGCATTCAACTGGAAGATTATGAAGAAATATTTTCTCTACATCAATTGTATTTTATTTTCATTTTTTATCTCTATTCAAAATACTTTTGCCCAGCCAAGTAATGATGATTGTGCAGGTGCAATTGAAATAACGGATGTCTCCAATTGGTGTTCAGATGTAGCTGAATTTTCCAATGCAGATGCGACTGATTCTGGTTTTACTTCTCCGTTTTGTTTTTCTAATTCTGATAATGATGTTTGGTTTAAATTTACTGCTATCGCAACTGATATGACTATTACGGTGATTGGTGCTTCAACGCCAGTTCTGGGAGGATCGATGTGGGAACCAGAGGTGGCGATGTACACAGGTGATTGTAGTGGAACGATCAATACATTTGGTTGTGCTTCAGATGATGGTATTCAAAATAATACGATTCAGCTGTACGAAGGCGGAATGGTGATTGGACAGGAATATTATATTAGAATAGATGCAGGAGGGAATTTGGGAAGTTTTCAATTATGTATTGCTAATTATTTTGCGCCAGTAGAACCTGGTTCTGATTGTCCAGTAGCGGCTATCCTTTGTGATAAATCTTCTTTTGTTGTACAACAAGTTTCAGGAGCAGGGGTTGATCCTGATGAAGCGATGGGAACTTGCTTGGGTGGATTAGGTTCTACTTCTGAATCAAATTCAACTTGGTTTACTTGGACTTGCGAAACATCTGGAACGTTGGAATTTACTTTGACACCAACTTTTCCAAGTGATGATTTGGACTTTGTGGTCTATGAGTTGCCGAATGGAATTGGAAATTGTTCAGGGAAAATCGATTTGCGTTGCATGGCTTCGGGGAGTTTTACTTTTCCAAGTCCCTGTATGGGGCCAACAGGTTTGGATGGAAGTTCAACTGATTTTTTTGAAGAGTCTGGTTGTCAACAACCTTATCCCCAAGATAATTTTGTTAAAGCCATAGATATGGAACAAGGGAAAAGTTATGCACTATTGGTTAATAATTTCACGAGTACAGGAAATGGTTTTGAAGTATCATTTGGTGGAACGGGGGAATTTTTAGGGCCAGAGGCTGATGTAGAAACTGATGAACCTGATGCAGAAGTGTGCTATGGTGAGTCAGTAATTTTTAATGATAATAGTTCATTTGTTTTAGGTGCATTGGTAGGTTGGGAATGGAATTTTGGAGTGGATGCAGTTCCTGCAACCGCTTCTGGAGTAGGTCCACATGATGTCACTTGGACAACTCCTGGGTTAAAAACAATTTCCTTGACGGTCGAAAGTGACTTGGGATGTATCGTCGTAGATGTGGAAACTATTTTGGTTTCTCCTTGCTGTGAAACGTTGAATGCGATGACGGTTGTACCAACAATTGATAATGTAGATTGTCCTGATAGTCAAGATGGTTCGATTAGTTTGGTGGTGACAAGTAATGCTCCTCCGCATACTTTTCTTTGGGAGAACAATGCGACAACTTCGACCATTACAAATTTGGCTATCGATGATTATAGCGTTACGATTACCAATGACGCAACTTGTGATACGGTGCTGACTTTTTCAGTTGGAGGGCCGCCAGCATTTAATATTACACCACAAATTATGATGCCGAGTTGTAACGAAGGACAAGATGGGGCGATTGAATTAATTAGTTTTGGAGGAACACCTCCTTATTCATATCAATGGCAAAATAGTGGCGTCTGGACTTCAGATAATACTTTGACCAATATTCCAATTGGATTATACAATGTGATTTTGGAAGATGCGAATGGCTGCCAAACGAGTTTAGATATTCAAGTAGATGAGTTAGAATTGGCACTAGAGTTAGACGGAAGTATTTCGCCTACTTGTTTTAGTTTGACAGATGGATCTATCGAAATTACTTTGGGGAACGGATTACCACCTTATCAATATGATTTTAATGATGGGAATGGTTTTCAAAATTCAAATATCAAAACTGACATAGGAGCAGGAACTTACATCGTAGATGTGGTGGATGCCAACGGATGTATTGGTCAATTTGAAATTATCGTTTCTGAACCGCCACCCGTTGCAGTTGATTTGACTGGCGTAAATGTGAGTTGCTTTGGTGAAGGCGATGGAACGATTACCGCTACAGCAAGTGGAGGAGTTGGAAATTACACTTACGCTTGGAATACGAATGAAACAACTGCGACCATATCCGATTTAATTCCTGGAACTTACACGGTGACCGTTTTGGATGGAAATAATTGTGATGCAGTTGGCAGTTTTTCTATCACTCAGCCCGATGAATTATTTATTGATTTAGTAGAGGTGATTGATGTGATTTGTTATGGTGAAGAGTCTGGAGTTATCTCCGTAACAGGTGCTGGTGGAAACCCACCTTATCAATATAGTGTGGATGGTATCATTTTTCAAGACGAAGTTGATTTTACAGATTTGGCTGCGGGAGATTATACGATTATGATTCAAGATATTTTAGGATGTACTGATGAAGTGAATGCAACGATCACTCAGCCAACTGAATTGATTGTAAATGCAGGAGACGACCAATCGATTGATTTAGGTTTTTCTACTAATATAAATTCTACTTATTCTCCTTTCATTCCAGTAACTTATGAGTGGGTGCCTTCCACCGGACTGTCATGCACCGATTGTCCAAATCCAGTTGCTATGCCTGTGAACACGACGACTTATATCGTTACGATCACAGATGAAAATGGATGTACGGCAACGGATGAAATCACAATCGAGGTAATAAAGAATCGACCAATCTATATTCCAAATGCCTTCTCTCCCAACTTTGACGGATACAATGACAGCTTTACCGTTTATAGTGGTCCTGCTGCAGCAAATATTCAAATTTTGCGTATTTATAATCGTTGGGGTGCATTGGTTTTTGAAGCGAAAGATATTCCGCTGAATGATCCAAGTTTGGGTTGGGATGGAATTTTTAAAGGAGAAGAAATGGATCCAGGTGTGTTTGCTTTTTATACTTTGGTGGAGTTTATTGATGCGGAAGTTGTTTTGTATGAAGGGGATTTGACTTTGATGAAATAGATAATAATTGAAAAAAAATAAGATAGCGAAAATGAATATCCAACATTCAAAAATGAATATCGAAGATAGAACGCTGGTGCTAAGGAATAACCAATGTCCAAGTTCCCCAAAAATTCATTTATTCGATTCGTTGGATATTGGATATTCCTTGTTGAGTGTTGGATATTCGTTTTTATTCCTATTCATCTTTCTCCTAACTTCCTGCGAAAATGATTTAGATGAAATAAAAAGTGTCGCCACTTCCGACGAACTCAAATACGAGACCATGAAAAATGTAGAATTGCTCTACAGCGATTCTGCGATCATCAGAGTAAAAGTCATGGGCGATAAAATGTTCCGCTATTTAGATGTCAACACTCCTAAACAAGAATTTCCAGAAGGAATACAAGTTGATTTTTTTGATCCATCAGGCCGAACGCAAAGTGAATTGACCGCGAAGTATGCTTTACGTTTTGAGAAAAAAAATGAGATCATTGTAAAAGATAGTGTCGTTTGGGAAAGCAAAAAAAATGAGATGCTTGAAACGGAAGAACTCATTTGGGATGAAAAATTAAATAAAGTGTACACCAAGAAATTTGTCAAAATTACTCGTCCAGGAGAAATTGTTTATGGGTATGGATTTGAAGCGAATCAGGATTTTACTCGTTGGGAAATCAATGCGATTACGGGAAGGATTAAGGTGGATGGATTGTCTGATGATTTGGAGGAGTAAATAGATTCTGTGCAAATGATTTTTTTATTTTATATTTAGACTTTTAAGTTTCGAAAAATACTTCATGACATTTACCCTTATTTTATTTTTCCTTTTACTCTCCGCTTTATTTTCAGGATCGGAGATAGCCTTCGTCTCTGCTAATAAGTTGCGGATCGAATTAAAGAAAAATAAAGGTTCTCGCCGAGGTGCTATCCTTGCACATTTTTATGAAAAGCCAGCTGATTTTTTAGGAACCATGTTGGTGGGGAATAATATTGCGTTAGTGATTTTCACGACGATGTTATCTAAAGTTTTAGAACCTTTCTTTCAACAATATTTGGGGATCGAAAATGCTTTGTTGATGTTACTCATCACAACTGTTTTTATCACGGTCATCGTACTTATTTTTGGAGAATTTTTACCCAAAACTCTTTTCCGATTATTCGCAGATGATGTCCTATATTTTTTAGCATACCCTTTACGTTTTTTACAATGGTTACTTTGGTTGGCTTCGTGGGTAATGATTCGTTTGTCGAATCTATTCTTAAAAGTATTTTTTAATTCGGAAGTTTCCCAAGTCGAAAATGCCTTGACGAGAGTTGATCTTGGAGATTTTATTCAAAGCTCCATCACCGAAGAGAACGATGATATTGATACTGATTTATTTCATAATGTGTTGCAACTGCGAGAAGTCAAAGTTAAAGAATGTATGATTCCTCGTCCTGAAATTGAAGATGTTGATGTGAATGACAGTATCGAAGATTTGGAACAACTCTTTCGAGAAACGAAATTATCGAGATTAATTGTTACCGAAGATGATATTGATAATGTGCTCGGATATGTTCATCATGCGCAGATGCTCAAAAATCCAAAAGACATCAAACGCTTGATTTTAAATCTTCCATTCGTTCCCGAAACGATGCGAGCACAAGTCTTGATGAATCGATTTATCAAAACAGGAACGACCATCGCATGTGTCGTCGACGAATATGGAGGCGTAGCAGGAATCATTACCTTGGAAGATATTTTGGAAGAAATATTTGGAGAAATTGAAGACGAGCACGATCAAGAAGAATATATTGAAACACAAGTTTCGGACAAAGAGTTTATTTTCTCAGGTCGTTTGGAAATCGATTACTTGAATGAAAAGTATAACGAGTTAAATTTTCCAGAAGGAGAATATGAAACTCTCTCTGGTTATCTCGTTACAACTACAGAGACTATTCCCGAACAAAATGCAGAAATCCTTTTAGAAGGGTATAAATATATTTTGGAATTAGTCTCTGATACTAAAATTGAAACGATTCGGGTGGTGAAATTGGATGGGGAGTAGTTGGTTATTTGTTATTAAGTTATTGACGAAATAACTCAATAACCAATTAAGTTACTATCGTCAATAACCAAATAACAAATAACTCAATAACCAAAATAGCAACCAACACCGATAAATGAAAAAATGGCTAACCGATATAATCTACTCCTTCCCTGTGCAACTATTTTTTTTGCACCTAAGGAACAATTTGCTACTCATCGGCATGTGGATTTTTTTAGTCTCCCTCTTGACCGGAACATTGGCCGATTTATATGGCGTCAAATATTTATTCCTTTCTCCAGAATATATGGGGGAAGTAGGATTTAAAAGTTTTTTTCTTTTAGGAGCGGCGTTTGGTGGATTCTTTATGACATGGAATTTGACAACTTACCTTTTAGATGCTCACCACTTTCCTTTTTTGGCTTCGATGAAACGACCTTTTACCAAATTCATCCTCAATAATTTTATCGTACCACTTACTTTTCTAGCATTTTATTTTACCTATACGATTTGGTTTCAACGGTATTTTGAATATTGGTCTGCGGAAGTGATTTTGACAAATTGTGTTGGGTTTTTGTTAGGCGTAGTTTTAATGTTATTGTTGTCCTCTTTTTATTTTCAATTTACCAACAAAGACATTTTTAATTTTTCCAAAAAAAGAAAAGGAAAAACACCTCCCAACCTCGTCGAAAGCATGGCGCCTAATCGAAGAATTGATCGTATTCATAATATCAAAAGAGGAACTGTTCGTTGGCGAGTAGATACATATTTGACCGAATCTTTTCGACCTCGCATTGTTAGGTCGGTGCAACATTATGATTATAAATTATTGCTCAGCGTTTTTAAACAAAATCATTTGAATGCTTTGGTAGTTCAACTGATGAGTTTGGTGGCGTTGATTACGATGGGATATTTGATAGATTATCCGATGTTTAGAATTCCAGCAGGAGCGAGTATTTTAATCATGTTTAGTATAGTCATTGCGTTGACAGGAGCGATTACATATTGGTTTGATCGATGGCGAATTACCGTTTTCTTTTTGCTTTTAGTAAGTATAAATTTTTTGACAAAATTCGAAAGTTTCAATCATAAAAATAAAGCCTACGGATTAGATTATAATGTAGAACCTGCGAAATACGCCTATGCAGATTTGCAAAAAATATGTGTGGCTGAAAATGTCAACGAAGATAAAGCAGCCACAATTCAGATTTTAGAGAATTGGAAAAATAAATTCCCTGAAGAAGAAAAACCAAAAATGGTCGTCGTCTGTGTAAGTGGGGGAGGACTACGAGCCGCAGCTTGGGCGATGCAGGTTTTGCAAAAAAGCGACAGTTTATTGAATGGAGAGTTATTACCTCATACGGTTTTGATGACTGGAGCTTCGGGCGGAATGATTGGTGCAGCTTATTTGCGAGAATTATATTTGCAAAAACAACAAGGTGAAAATATCAATATCTATGATCGAAAATACATTGATATTATTTCGAAAGATTTATTGAATTCCATCGGTTTTACCATCGTGACAAATGACTTGTTTTTGCCTTGGGCAGAATTTGAAGTAGATGGAAAAACTTATCGAAAAGATCGAGGCTATATCTTCGAACAACAACTGAACGAAAATACTAACAATGCTTTTACGCAAAAACTAAAAGATTATAAAACTCCTGAAACAGAAGCAATTATTCCGATGACTTTTTTGACACCTTCGATTGTCAATGATGGTCGGCGGATGATTATTTCTCCTCAAGGTGTGTCGTATATGACGATTCCACCTATTGGAGTGGAGCGACCCAATGCAGTAGAAATTGATGCGGTAGATTTTGGAAGAGTCTTCGAAAAGCAAGGGGCGCAGGATATGAATTTTGCGACAGGACTAAGGATGAATGCAACTTATCCATATATTCTACCGAATGTTTATTTGCCAAGCAAACCTGGAATTGAAGTGATGGATGCAGGTTTTCGAGATAATTATGGTATCAATTCGGCGACTCGTTTTATTCATGTGTTTAAGGATTGGATTTCGGAAAATACAAGTGGTGTAGTTTTATTACAAATTTCTGCACAAATAAAAGTAGAAGAAATTGTTCCCAACGACGATCAAGGTGCTATCGAATCTATGCTTAATCCTCTCGGCATCGCAGGGCAAATTTTGACACTACAAGATTATGAACAAGACACCAATCTTGGATTTATTTTTGACCTTTTAGGTAGAGATAAATTTGATGTAATCAGATATATTTATTATCCAAAAGATGATTTGGAGCGAGCATCGATTTCTTTTCACTTGACGAGTAAGGAGAAAAAGGATGTATTGAGATCTTATTTTTTGAAAAAGAATGATGAGAAATTTGAGAGACTGCGGAAAGCTTTAGATTAAATTAAGTTATCAGTTAAATACAAAATCAGGTAATTGGGGTTCCCTATTACCTGATTTTGTATTTAACTGATTCACTAAAAATTATCCCTCATAATAAATTCGATAAACCACATCTGCCATATCATCCGAAACCAAAAGCGACCCATCTTTCATGAATTCCATATCTACCGGTCGCCCCCAAACATCGCCATCTTCATCCAACCAACCTTCCGCAAAAGACGCTGAACTTTTCACTTCATCATTTTCATCCAAGGTCAAAAGTGTTAATTGATACCCTTGCTTTTTTGTTCGATTCCACGAACCATGTTCCGCTACTAAAATCTGCTTCTCATATTTTTTTGGAAAATTTCCCGCAGGAATAAATTCAATTCCAAGCGGTGCAACATGCGCCCGTAACACTTTTGCCGGAGGCGTATAACCTTCACAAGTATGCTTTGAAATAGATTTATCATCTTCCGGCATATCACCTTGATGACAATATGGATAACCGAAATGCATTCCATCTTTCGGCGCATGATTCACTTCGCAACCTGGAATATCATCGCCCCACATATCTCGACCATTATCGGTAAACCACAATTCTTTATTATCAGGATGCCAAGTAAAACCAACTGTATTTCGAATTCCTTTTTGGACAACTTCCATTCCTGTTCCATCTGGATTGATTCGAGTAATCGAAGCATAAATTTCTTCTCCTTCCGCTTCTTTATCACAAATATTACAAGGCGCGCCAACAGGAACATATAATTTCCCATCAGGGCCAAAAGAAATAAATTTCCAACCATGATGAGACTCCGTTGGATATTTATCATAAATTACTTCCTCTTTTGGGGTGTCTAAATTATTTTCGATGTCGGTGAATTTATGAATTTTGCTCACCTCTGCGACATATAGATCGCCATCTTTAAACGCAACACCATTAGGCATTTCCCAGCCCTTTGATAACTTATAATGTTGACCATTTTTAACTGCAGTCACGACTCCTTTTTTACTCATCGTCCCAACAAAAAGCGTTTCGTTAGGAGATAAAGCC
This sequence comes from uncultured Saprospiraceae bacterium, assembly GCA_937981555.1. Lineage (GTDB taxonomy): Bacteria > Bacteroidota > Bacteroidia > Chitinophagales > Saprospiraceae > CAJQQY01. Next base: position 15,159 of record CALJOK010000056.1, on the reverse strand, counting down.
AATGCTCTAGCTTTTTTAATTCCTTCTGCAAAAACTTCAATTTTAAAACCGTCAGGTAATTTTATTTTATCCAATGGAAGCTTATCGTACTCTTTCTTTGTAGGTTTAGAAGTACCGCTTTCTTTATCAGCTTCAGTTTTTTTGACTTCGTTTTTTACACTAGTTGCGGCAACTGTTTCAGGCGTTTCGTTTCCGCAACTCCAAGCAAAAAAGCAAAGTAAAAGAAGGAATATGTTTTTCATTATTTAGATGTTTTTATTTTTTGTAAAAATTTAATCTAACAAATCTAATCATTTATAGAAAAAGAAATGATGGAGACTTTAAACATTTTACCTTGTCCTTAGTTTTGCAATAGTTAACTTTCTATTTGTGATCAAAGACTAAGGATACTTCAATTAATCAAAAAACTCTACCGCATGAAAAAATTACTACTTCCATTTTTTTTATTTTTCTCATTTGCTGCATTTTCCCAAGGTTGGGGAGGAGGTGGAAATCAAGCCGCCCAAATCAAAGGGAAAATAACTGGACAAATCATTGACTCACTTACCAACGAACCAGTTGAATTTGCTACCGTCGTTTTGATTAATTCTGAATTTGGAAAACAACTGGACGGAGTGATTACGGATGATAAAGGAAAATTCAAATTCAGCGAAGTTGCGCTAAAAGAATATGAAATTGAAGTGTCATTTATTGGATACGTTACGCGAAAAATTAAAAGAGTCAAGCTCACCAAAAAGAAACCTGATGTTAATCTAAATGATATTTTTCTAATTTCTTCCAGTTTAACTTTGGGAGAAGTGGAAGTAACAAGCGAACGATCACTCATCGAAAATAAAGTAGATAAATTAGTATATAACGCAGATCAAGATATAACGAATGCAGGAGGAGATGCTTCTGATGTTTTGCGAAAAGTGCCAATGCTTTCCGTTGACTTGGAAGGGAATGTTTCGCTTCGTGGAAGTCAGAATGTGCGAATTTTAATCAATGGAAAACCTTCTGGGATTTTTGCCAATAGTGTTGCCGATGCCCTCAAATTAATTCCTGCGGATGAAATTAAAAAAGTAGAAGTCATCACTTCACCTTCCGCAAAATACGATGGAGAAGGAAGTGGTGGAATTATTAATATCATCACCAAAAGAAAAGGAGTGGAAGGATTTAGTGGTTCCATCAACACCGCTGTTGGAACACGACAAAATAATGCAGTCGTTAGTTTGAGTGCGTCGAAAGGAAGATTTGGAATCAATGGAAGTGCTTCGACTTATTACTCTTGGCCGCGAGTCGGCACACTTAGTTTTGATAGCGAACAAACGGAAAATGGATTTACGAATATTCTAGAACAATCAGGTGATAGCGAAACGAGTCGAATCGGTTTCAACGGAAAATTTGGCGCATACTATGATATCAATGCATATAATAGTATCAACTCTAATATTTCATTCAATGGATTTAAATCTACAGTAGATGGAGAAACTAACACTACGAATATTTTACCATCTATTAATTTTAATGAAACTTATGCACGAACGACTCAAGCTGATGCACTTTTTAGTGGATTTGATTGGACGACAGATTACAAAAAGACTTACGATAAAAAAGATCAAGAATTAGTCATCGCTTATCAATTGAGTGAAAATACAAATGATAGAAGTTCGGATTTAGATCAAAATGCATCGTTCGCATTTCCTCAAATTAATGAAGAGAATGTTAATGATGGAAAAAATATCGAACATACTATTCAAGTAGATTATACGCATCCTTTTTCCAAAAAAGTAAAAATGGAAGTAGGAGCAAAAACGGTTATTCGAGATATTAAAAGTGATTTCAGTTCTAAAAATTTATTGACGGATGAGTTCACGGATAATCGAACCGACATTTTTAATTATGATCAAGATGTGATTGCAGGCTACCTTTCTTTCAATGCAGAGTTGACTAAGAAATATAGTTTGACTGCAGGTGCTCGTTACGAACACACAACTTATGGAGGTGATTTTGATTCAGGAGAGGTGCAAGAGTTTAGTGATAAATATGATAATTTTTTACCGAGTATTATTCTTTCTAGAAAATTAAAAGGGTTTAGTTCTTTAAAAGTGAGCTACAATAAAAGAATACAACGACCAAGTTTGTTCTACATTAATCCTTATCCGGAAGTGAGTGATCGTCGAAATACGACAGAGGGAAATCCTTTTTTATTACCAGAGATTACGCACCAATTTGATTTGTCTTACAACACATTTGTTAAAGGAACAGTCCTCTATGCTTCGCTATATTATAAATATACGAATGATGCGATTGAGAGTATTTTGACTCCGATGCAAATAAATGATAGTACGGTTATTTCAAATACATCTTTTTCAAATATCGGAACAAGAACAAATATTGGTTTAAATGTATTTAGTTCGAAGACGATTAAATTTTGGACCATTCGAGGAAATGTAAATGTTTCTCAATATTCAGGAAAGGGGGTTTTGAATGGAGAAGAAGTGGAAGCATCTGCCATCGTTTATCAAGCATTTGTTAGTTCATCGTTCGATCTCAAAAAAGGATGGAAAGCGGAAATGTGGGGATTTTGGAATTCACCTCGACAAACTTTACAAGGGTTTAATCCTTCGTTTTCGATGTATAGTGTAGGTGTCAAAAAAGATCTTTGGGGGAAAAGAGGAAGTATTGGTGTGAATATAATTGATCCATTTAATGAAACTAAAAACTTTAAAACGGAATTGGCAGGAGACAACTTTTCTCAAACGAGTAATTATGGATTACCCTTCCGTAGCTTCGGAATTAACTTCAGTTATAAATTTGGAAAACTAGACTTCAAAGCGAAATCTCGAAAAAGTTCCATCAAAAATGATGACGTCAAACAAGGCGATGGCGGAGGCGGTGGTCAAGGTGGCGGCGGAGGCGGTCAAGGAACTGGCGGGTAAAATAATTTCCGTAAAACGACTTTCCAAGTCGTTAATAAATTTTCAAAAAAAACCGAAACGATAATTATCGTTTCGGTTTTTTTATAATTCTTTTTCTTACTTAGTAATTCTAACCAAATCATTCTTAGCACTTTCCGATTCAGGAAAAAGAATCGTATTCAATCGAAAAAGCACTTCCGCATTTTTATAATTTTGATTATTAAAAAAATGATAACCCTTTATTTGAATTAAAGCTTCATCGAATTTTTCATTTTTAAATGATTGCAATTCTTGTTCATTAACTTCAATTTTATTTTGATGTACTTTCCCCAAAAGAGTTAGTGTAGTATTGAAAGCTGCAATTTGATCTTTCGTTCCAGATAATAAAATCTCAATAAAATGACTGATGTCGATATGATCAGTCTGGTCAGAGTTGGCTAAAATAGCAACGGTATAATCTAAATTTTGAAACCACATCAACTCTCCTCGAATTCCAAAAAAACCACCAAGATGCCCCATGATTTTATGTTCGTTTTCTTTTCCAAAAGTAATTCCATATCCATAATCCCAGCCTTCAAGTTTAAATTTTGGTTTCAACATCAAGGCCGTTGTCTCTTCAGAAAGTAATTGATTATTTCTCAGCGCATCATAAAATTTCAATAAATCTAAGGGCGTAGAATAAGCTCCACCTGCTGGATTGCCACTCATGTTTTTATGGAAATTAGTTTTCCAAAAATCATTTTTACCTGCAGGACGAACATAACCAATTGCTGCATTGGGAATGATTGAAGTCAAATGCCATATGCCAGTATGTTGCATTTTTGTAGGTTGGAAAATATTTTTCTCTAAGTAATCTTGATAAGATAAACCGGAAACAGATTCAATAATTACACCCAACATAAAATAGCCAACGTTGCTATAATTATTTTTTCCAACCTTACTTTGATCAATTCTAATACTATCAAAAAAAGGAAAATAATCTTCCAAAGTATAAAATGAAGATTTTGGGTCTATCGCAAATGTCGAACTAAACCAAAGCGGCAACCCACTTTGATGAGATAATAATTGATCGATGGTCACCGAGTCTCGAATATTTTTGTTTGGGAAATCAGGAATATATTTTCCAATCGGAAGATGTAAATCTAATTTTTTTTGCTCGTGCAATTGTAAGATGCTGACTGCCGTAAACATTTTTCCAATCGAAGCAATATTAAATTTAGTATCAATCTGATTGGGAATTTTATGCGACCGATCGGCATAACCAAAAGCATCTTGTAAAATGATTTTCCCATTTTTTGAAATAGCGATAGACAATCCAAAATTTTCGTCTTGGCTTAATTGATGAAGATAGTTTTCAATTTCTTTAACTTGATTGTCTTTTTGGCAAAAGCTAAAAGTAGCAGAAAATGATATGAGGGAAAATAGAAGTATTCTTAGCAACATAATAGTGAAGTATTTTTTTTATAAAAAAGTAGAGTTGTAAAGTAGACTTTTGACCGAAGTATTCTGCACGCAGAAGTCTAAAATTTAACAACTTTGCTGCGTTATATTAAGAGTAAGGTTCTTTACAAAAAAGTAAATTTTTCCCTTCAAAAAAACTTACTAACTTTAACTTTCAATTTTTATTGAAAATTAAAAACAAAGTGATTTTCTTTTTGTTCTAAAAGTAAATACAACCTAAAAATAAATTAATGTTTCCAGAAGCATCCATAGATCAACTCAACAAATTTAGTGAAAATACCATGGTCGAAAATCTCGGTATTAAATTTACAAAAATCGAAAAAGACCAACTTACCGCAACTATGCCTGTCGATCATCGAACCGTTCAACCTATGCGATTATTGCATGGAGGAGCATCGGTTGCTTTGGCAGAAACGATTGGAAGTGTTGCGTCCGTCTTATTAATAAATGCAAAAACACATTCGGCAGTCGGAACTGAAATCGGAGCAAGTCATATTAAAAGTGGGAAGGAAGGAACAATGGTCACAGGAGTTTGTAGAGCAATTCACATTGGACGTACTTCGCATGTTTGGGAAATAAAAATTACGAATGACCAAGATCAATTAGTCAGCCTAGTTAGGTTCACTACTCGAATTATAGAAAGAAGAAAGTAATGAGAAATACGATTAATGCATATTTGGAAAAAAATATTCCGTTTGCACTTTTTAGAGCGCCAAATGAAGCGGTGAGATTTGTGGCGCAGTTAAGTCCTTTGACTTTAGATCATAAAGTGGAAGAAACGGGTTTCCATTTTGCTCCTTTTTCCAAAAGAGAAAAAGTGCCCCACTTGGTAATTCAAAATGAGGTAGATGTTTTTTTGAAAAATGGAAATTCGATACCTGATCCAACTATTTCCAAACTGACACCAAGTCCGTTTTTCCAAAAAAAGGGACGAACAACTATTGTCGACTTTCCAACTTATAAAAATCATATTCAAGCTTACTTAGATTTTTTTAAAAGTCAAAAAACACAAAAAACAATTTACAGTCGAATCAAAAAAGCGGAACTTTCAGAAGATTTTGATTTGGTTGCCTTTTTTGAAAAAATCGAAAAAGCATATCCACGCGCGATGGTTTATGTTGCTAATTTGCCAGGCTTTGGATTGTGGATCGGAGCATCGCCAGAGAAATTAGTGCGGTACAAAAATGGAGCAGCTAAAACAGTTGCTCTTGCAGGAACGCAACGTATTGTGGATGAACGAGATATTGATAAATTGACTTGGGGAGAAAAAGAAATTGAAGAACATGGAATGGTCGCAGATTATATTTTTAAGGAAATAAAAAATCACGATTTACAAATTATAGATCGCTCAGAAACGTACACTTCTCAAGCTGGAGTAATGGCACATTTGAAGCAACGATTTGAATTTAAAATTACTAAGGCTCAGTTGCCTCAATTCATTCAAGATTTGCATCCGACGCCAGCAGTCTGTGGATTGCCAAAAGAAAAAGCGTTGGATTTGATTTATAAAACAGAACCTTACGACCGACAATATTATGCAGGATATTTAGGCATGGTAGAAGAAGATACAATTGATTTCTATGTCAATTTGCGTTGCATGAAAATTGAAAAAAATACTGCATCATTATTTGTCGGTGGCGGAATCACCGCTAATTCAGATGCTAAAAAAGAGTGGGAAGAAACGGAACTCAAAGCAAAAACACTACTCAATATTTTAGATCTAATTGAAGTCTAAATAACACGTGGTGGTCTGCTTTAGTTGACCTAAAAAAAGAACCCACAGTTTTGATTATTTCAAGGTCAGCTAAAGCAGACCACCACATACTACTCAATGACAACCAACAAAACCACCATATCATCTCTAGCAGAAATCTGCGTTCAAAAGGGCATTACAAAAATCGTCCTTTCCCCCGGTTCCAGAAATTCACCAATAGCAATCGCCTTCAATCGTCATCCAAAAATTCAATGCTACGTCATCGTCGATGAACGTGCTGCTGCATTTTTTGCACTAGGTATGGCACAACAAACTATGCAAGCCGTAGCCATCGCTTGCACCTCTGGAAGTGCTGCATTAAATTATGCACCAGCTATTGTCGAAGCATTTTATCAAAGAATTCCTCTCGTCGTTTTAACTGCTGATCGTCCCGTCGAATGGATTAATCAAGGAGCAGGACAAACGATTCAACAAAGAGATATTTTTAAAAATTATATTTTAAAAAGCTACGAACTTACACAAGAAGCCAAACCTAAAACAGAAGATATTTGGTTCAACGATCGACAAATAAACGAAGCGATCAATCTCGCACATTTTCCCAAGAAAGGCCCAGTCCATATTAATATTCCCTTGCGAGAACCTTTATATGATTTGGTAAAAACAACAACGCATGTTCCCAAAATTCAAGAACAAGTTGAGATAGAGAATACGCTTTCTAATTCCGTTTTTGAAAAATTAAAAACAACTTGGGAAGGTTCAAAAAAGAAATTAATCCTTTGTGGATTGATGGAGGAAAATGAACAACTAAATGTTATTTTAGAAAAATTAGATGCTGATCCTTCGGTTACGATTTTAACTGAAACGACAGCCAATCTTTGGAGCGAAAAGTTTAATCCTTGCATTGATCGACTAATTACCACCATAGATAAAAAGGAAGAAAAGAAATTTGCTCCCGAAGTTTTAGTGACGCTTGGTGGAGCAATTATTTCAAAAAAGATAAAAGCACTTTTTCAAAGATTGCAACCGAAAGAACATTGGCATTTTGACATAGCTGGCGAAGAAATGGATACCTATCAATCACTCACGAAAACAATTAGAACGAGTCCTGAATATTTTTTTGAAAAAATAAATGCAGAGAATTCCTTGGTGAAAAGTAATTTTCAAAAAACATGGAATGATCGGAATGATCAAACTAGAAAACGGCACAACCAATTTCTAAAAAAAGTAAAATTCTCAGATTTCAAGGCTTACGAAATCATTTTAAAAAATATTCCAACAGGCAGTAATTTCCAAATGGGAAACAGCGCAGGCGTTCGCTACGTCCAACTTTTTGACCAACGAAAAGATTTGTCGTATAATTCTAATCGAGGAACTTCAGGAATCGACGGCAGTACTTCCACCGCAGTTGGCGCAGCAGTTGCGAGCGGAAAACCGACGACTTTAGTTTGTGGAGATTTAAGTTTTTTTTATGATGTCAATGGATTGTGGAATCCATATTTACCTGCTAATTTGCGCATCATAATTATCAATAACTCAGGCGGCGGAATTTTTAGAATTATTCCTGGACCATCGACAAGTGATGAATTAGATGAGTTTTTTGAAGTGACGCAAAAACGAACTGCCGAGCCAATTGCAAAAATGTATAACTTAGATTATCAAAAAGCAAATAGTGTCAAGAGTTTAGAAAAAGAACTTCCGAAATTTTATAAAAAAGGAAAAAGAACTAAAATTTTAGAAGTATTCACTCCACGAAAATCGAATGATAAAATATTAGAATCGTATTTTGAATTTTTGAAAAAATAGCACGTGGTGGTCTAAGACCTCACAATTCTAAATTTTCAAGGTCAGCTAAAGCAGACCACTACATGCTACTCACCAAAATAATAATAATAAAATGAACACCTCATTTCTCCAAGCCACTTTCCAAAAACACACCCTTGAATTTAAGCAAGCAAGCGGAACTTCTCGAGGCATTTTACGCATCAAGGAAAGTTGGTTTATTGTCATCAAAAATGAAAAAACGTGGCAATGGGGAATTGGTGAGTGTGGATTACTCAAAGGACTCAGCGCAGATGATCGACCTGATTATGAAGATAAACTAAAAGAGGTTTGTGATAATATTTCCAATATGAATTATTGGTTGGACGAAGGTTTATTGGAATTTCCATCGATCCAATTTGGTTTAGAAATGGCTTGGAAAAGTTATCACGCAGAAGATAAATTTCAACTTTTTCCCTCCGATTTTACAGAAGGTAAAAAATCAATTCCAATCAATGGTTTAGTGTGGATGGGCGAAGAAGATTTTATGCGGCAACAAATTGAAGCTAAAATAATCCAAGGTTTTGACTGCGTAAAAATGAAAATCGGAGCCATTGATTTTGATACTGAAATTGCGTTGTTAAGAAATATCCGCAAACGTTTTTCCAAAAATGAAATCGAAATCCGAGTAGATGCCAACGGTGCATTTCAAGCTGGCGAAGATGCTTTGCAAAAGTTACACACGCTCGCAAAATTAGATATTCATTCGATCGAACAGCCAATCAAGCAAGGTCAAATTGAAGAGATGGAAGACCTCTGTTGTAAAACACCGTTGCCAATTGCCTTGGATGAAGAGTTAATCGGGGTTTTTAGAAAGGAAGAAAAAGAAGAGTTAATTACGTTTATTCAACCTCAGTATATCATTTTAAAACCAAGTTTTGTAGGCGGATTTCGAGGTGCGCAAGAATGGATTGATGCGGCGGCTAGATATGATATTCCTTGGTGGATCACTTCCGCCCTCGAAAGTAATGTAGGATTGAATGCGATTGCACAATGGACTTTTTCCTTGGAGAATGATATGCATCAGGGGTTGGGAACAGGTGGGTTGTACACGAATAATTTTCCTTCGCCACTTTTTGTAAATGAAGGAGCATTACATTTTGACCCAAAAGAAAAATGGGATTTAAAATTATTAAACATGTAGGGGCAATCCCTTGTGGTTGCCCAACACAACGGGGTCCCAATACAATAAAATTTCAACACAACGAAATCCCAATTACAAACGTAAACGATAAAAAATATTTAACAAAATAAATCACCAAGCAATCAGCAGTTGGGTACCCATAATTTGGGCAACCACAAGGGATTGCCCCTACGTATGAAAATGTATCAAAATATCATTTTAGATGGGAAAGGATTAGAGGCAGATCAATTGCAAGGAATGACTTCATCTTTGCAATGGAAAAATGATATATACAAATTTATCCAAGAATGGTTGGATGAAAAATCGACCATCCAAGCCCAAACTTCAGGCACCACCGGAACTCCTAAAACAATACTCTTACAAAAAAATAAAATGATCGCCTCTGCACTTAAAACAGGGCAATATTTTAATCTAGAAAAAAATGAAAAAGCATTGTTATGTCTTTCCCCTAATTATATCGCTGGCAAAATGATGATCGTCCGAGCGTTCGTTTTAGGATTAGATTTAGTACTCGTAGAACCATCGGGGAATCCATTGCGAGATACTGACTTTGATGAAATAGACTTTGCTGCAATGGTTCCTTTACAAGCCTTAAATTCCTTTCAAAATAAAAAAGATCTCCAACAATTTCGGAAAATAAAAAAGACAATCATTGGCGGTGGAGTCGTCAGTAAAACATTATTAAATCTTTTGCAAAGCGAAAAAAATAATTTCTACGCCACCTACGGAATGACAGAAACAATTACTCATGTTGCTGTTAAAAGGTTAAATGGAAAAGGAGCTACCGACCTCTATGAAACCCTTGAAAATGTTGACATAACAAGAGATACACGTGAATGTCTAATTGTCAATGCCCCTGACGTCGCAGAAGAAACAGTAATCACCAATGACCTAGTCGAAATCATTTCCCCAACAAAATTCAAATGGCTCGGACGTTTCGATAACATCATTAACACAGGTGGAATAAAAGTGATTCCAGAAAATGTAGAAGAATTGTTAGGGAAGCATTTAGAGCGTCGTTTTTTTATCAGTAGTCAGCCTGACGAGATTTTAGGCGAGCGAATTATTCTAATCATCGAAGGAGCTATTTTTTCTAAAAAAGAAAACGAGGAATTAAGTAGTTTTATGAAAAACAATTTGACTAAATTTTCGATTCCTAAAGCAATCTTTTTTATTGAGAAATTTCTAGAAACTGATTCTGGAAAAGTAAAAAGAACAGACACAACAAAACTTATATGAAATTACATCTCCATCGGTTTCAACTCGAAACCAAAACTCCTTTTAAATTATCTAGGGTGACTTATAATGTTCGCGAATTGCTAGTTGTTGAATTGCAGCAGGATGGTTTTAACGGTTTTGGGGAAGCGTCCGATCATTCTTTTTACAAAGTAAAAATAGAAGAACTCTGGGAGGTTTTGGAAAAATTAAAACCAATTATTGAAGGCTACGAATTTGATACGCCTGAACAATTTTGGGAAGAGATGAACCCATATTTGAAAGATCATTCTTTTGCACAATGTGCTTTGGATGTGGCGGCTCATGATTTGTTTGGCAAGAAAATGGGGAAGCCACTTTACGAATTATGGAATTTGAAATTAGAAAATCTACCAATCACAGATTATACCATAGGCCTTGACTCGCCTGAAAAAATGGTAGAAAAGATGCAAGCGAAACCTTGGTCAGTTTATAAAATTAAGTTGGGTGTTCCCGAAGATCTAGAAATAATGCGTGCTTTGCGAGCAACAACTGATGTGCCTTTTAGAATAGATGCGAACTGCGGATGGACTGCTGAAGAGACGATTGAAAAATCTATCGAACTCAAAAAGTTAGGAGTAGAATTTATCGAACAACCTCTGGCAGGAGGAGAGTTTGATGAAATGGAAATGGTTTTTGAGAAAAGTGCTTTACCGATTTTTGCGGACGAAAGTTGTGTAGGAGAAAGTGATGTGGCAAAATGTGTCGGACGATTTCATGGCATCAATATTAAGTTGATGAAGTGCGGTGGATTAACGCCAGCAAGAAGAATGATTGAGGAAGCTCGACGGCTAGGCTTACAAGTGATGGCAGGTTGTATGATGGAATCTTCTATTGGAATTTCAGCGGTGGCACAATTACTTCCGTTGCTTGATTATGTGGATATGGATAGCATTCTTTTGATAAAAAAAGATATTGCGGAAGGTGTAAGAATTTTAGGAAATGGAGAAGTTGTTTTTCCAAAGAGAAATGGAACAGGAGTGATTTTAATGGTGAATGATTAACGGTGAACGGTTAATTTTTTTACCTCACATTTCTAAAACAAATGCGCAGCAACTTTTTGAAATTCTCTTTGCCCCTTCTTAGTGAGGTAGGGAAAAAGCATCCCAAATAAAATATCTCTTTGGTTACTGACACTTTTAGTTATGTTTTTTTTATGATAGAGCGCTAGGGTATTAAGCCAAGCATCACTAAAATTAATCATCCTTTTTGCTAAAAAATCATATTCTTTTTCAAAGAGAGGAAGTCTCATTTTTTTCTCAGTAATTAATGTTTGAAAAAGAAATTTAGATCCAGCTAACCTTCTTTGATATGCCTTGTGAAAATGCATTTTTATCTCTTCATCTTCCCGTAGTAATCCATCCAAATCAGTCCAGAAAAATTTATAGGCCACCATTCTTTCCATGCTTGTTTCCATGCTGTCGGAGACAAACTGAAGCGACAGTTTTTGCTCATGAATGTTATCAACTCTTTCGTCAAATACCGCAACCATATCAAAGTATAATTTCTTAAGTAGTTCTTTTCGTGTTTTAAAATGATAATTCAAATTGCCCGAGCTCATATTGAGTTCTTGTGCAATCATTCTAATCGTTACATTAAAATATCCATGTTGATTAAAGAGGAGTTGAGCAGTATCTTGAATTTTTTCTTTGGTGTTTTTCATTAGTAAACTTGTCCTAATTTTATTTTTTAGTAAATTTGTCCTAAAACTATAAAATAATATGGAATCATTATATAAATCACCTATTCATAAAAAAGCAATTCTTGAAATCTATCAAGAAAAATTGGACGAATTAAATATAGATTATCATTATAAAGAGGTGATGACTCAGTTTGGTGAGACTAATATCGTGGTGACTGGAGATGTTAAAAATCCACCTTTGGTTTTGGTACATGGATCAAATGGATGTGCTCCGATTGGATTAGAAATTTTTCCAAAACTTACTCAGAAATATCAAGTATTTGCAGTAGATGTAATTGCTCAACCAAATCGAAGTGCAGAAACGCGACCGAGTATGAAAGATAATTCTTATGGAAAATGGATGAATGAGGTGATGGAGAAAATGAATTTGACGGAAGTGACGATTGTGGGATTTTCATTTGGAGGATTAATTATTTGGAAAACACTTGTAGAAAATGAATCTCGAATCAAAGAGGCATTTTTAATTTGCCCAGCAGGAATTGTAAATGGGAATCCTTTGAAAGCAATTTTCAATGTTTTTATTCCAATGAAAAGATATATGTGGACAAAGAAGGTGAAATTCGTTGAAGGATTTTTGAATGCGTTATTTACCGAACGAGATGAATTTGCTGTGAAATTTCTTTCGAAAGTTTTCCTTGATTTTAAAATGGATTTTTCCCCTATTCCAACGATTAAGGAAAGTGAAGCAAAAAAAATAACAATACCATTAACGATAATAGGAGCTGATGATGATCTAATATTTCCAGGAGAGAAATTGTTGAAACGAGCTAAGTCCATTTTTCCATCTTTAAAAAAAGAATGGTTATTGAATGATTCTAAACATGTTCAACGAAGAGAGGATAATCAAAAGATTGAAGCCTTGATCTTAAATTCCATTTGATAGAGGGCTATTTTTTTTCGCACTTAAAAAATGAATTCCTAAGAGTAAAAAGAAAACATAAAACCCAACACCAACTGAATTTTCAATGGTGTTCTCTGTAAAAAATGAAGCAAAGATGATTAGATGCAAAGTGATAAAAAGTGCATCCGATTTTATTTTTTTATAAAACAGTGGAAAGAAAAAAGCGAGTATGAAAATCGCTAAACCAATTATTCCCATCCCAGCACAAACTGAAATAAATTGATTATGTGGCATTTTTTTATCCGTAATTTCTGGAAATCTTTCGCCATAAATTTGATGTACTTCTTGTCGCAAATCTCCTGCACCAACGCCTAACCATTTTTCTTTTTGACAAATTTCTAAACCAACTTTAAAGGAAATCAATCGACTCGCATCTGAGCTTCGTAGCGGCAAATCATAATAATATTGTTGCCAATCCCAAATGGTATAATCTACTTTTTGCTTAAATCCTTCGATGGATTGGTAAGCCAAAGCAGGAATACATAACAATACAATTACGGAAGCAATTCCGAGCATATATTTTTTCCTTAAGAACGCAAAACGCAAACTCAAAAATAGGAGAGAGGCATATAAAACGAGAATACCACTTCGCACCGACAGCACGTGAATAAAAATAAAAAGGAAACCAGCCATACTTAGGATCACCCATTTTTCCCAAATCCATTTCCAATGAAAATTCTGGAAAAATAAAATGACTCCTCCAACGATTGAAAGCGCCATCATCAAACTATAGCGAATGTGATTGACAGGAGTAGGGATGGGTTGACCTTTACCTAAGTTGTTGGTGATGACTTCATAGTTTTGCCAATAGTCAAATCCAACTAATATGGAACTTCCAAAAAGTAAGATTAGGTAAAAATAAAAAATGGATAAGTATTCTTTTTCCTTTAACTGAGGCATACTTGCGAAGGCGAAAGGTAAAAGCAGGAAGGGTAACTTGATACGAAGTCGTTCTAACCAATAATTCATGTCAGAGGAGTAAGTTCCTGTTATCAGAACTAAAAGGAAAAAAATCGTAACGGCTAAATAGGCTTTGTTAGAAATAAAATTTTGCCAATTAGATAGAAGTTGTGAGTTCAATTGAAGTGGCTGTTTCTTTTCAAAATCAAGTTCAAAAACACTCATCACTAACAAACAAATCATCGCTACCGAAATCACAAATTTCGAATAAATCAACGCCCATAGATATGCACAACAGAGAAACACGACTAATCCTTTCCTTTGAAGAAAAGGATATTTAAGAGACAAGTCGGAAGTCTTTTTAATTGCTGAAGCCAAATTTTTCGTTTTGTTTAAACGCTGGTTTTTATAAAAAATATTATACGATTGGTTTTTTCGAAGGATTCAAAAGAATAAGAATCTATTCATATATAGATTTAACGTTTGCTCAAAATCCTTATTGTACAAGGGTTCGAGGTTGGTTTCTAAAAGTATAACGTATTTTTAAGCTATTGAGCTGCAAAAATAGTTGCAAAGCCGGTTTATTCGTTTTACCTTTGAATTAAGATAATTTACTGCTATGAAATTTACCTTACTTTTTGCAATACTTTTGAGTGGTTGCGTCTTTGTCAATGGACAAATGACGAATACGACTGATATTAAAGAACAATATGCGTTAGGCGTAGAATCACTAAATAATTATCAATATCAAAAAGCACTCGACCATTTTTATGAATGTCATCGAGTGGAAACCAACAATAAAACGTATTTGCAAAAACTCGCTTTTTGCTACATGAAGCTAGGCGATTTTAACGAGGCGAAATTTAGCTATAATTCTTTGTTGAAAAAAGATTCGACGAATGTAAATGCATGGAGCAACTTGGGATCGATCTATGAAAAAGAATTGAATTACTCTAAAGCGAGTGATTGTTATCAAGAATTATTGACGATTGATTCTACCAATAGTTATTATTTTCGGCAGAATGCATTTATGAGTATGAGGTTAAAAAATCCAATTCGAGCAATTGCATATTTTAGTCAAGCGCATGAATTGAATGAAAAAGATTTGGTGGTGATAAATGAATTGAGTTCGTTGCTCTTGCAATTGAGGCAAGGTCTCGCAGCAGAAGAGATTATTAATAAAGGATTAAAATTAGCTCCTGATAATTTGAAATTATTGTACACGAAATCAGACATTTTACATTTCAAAAAAGATTATGAAACTGTAGTGTCAACAATTTCACATGCGATGTCGATGAGAGATACTTCGCAATATTATCAAAAAATGATTGGTGCAGCATACTTGCATTTGGAACAATATGACTC
>CALJOK010000055.1 GCA_937981555.1 uncultured Saprospiraceae bacterium | reverse complement strand
TGATTTTTTTTATGAGGCGATTTATCGGTAATGAGATGGAACACGGATGCCGCGGATTGAGCGAATTTTAGCGGATTTGACGATTATATATATCTAAGACAATTTACTGGAATTTGCTCGACAGGAGCATTCTATTTTTTTCATAACAATACAATTACATCATGGCCTATAACGAAGACACCCACCAATACGCTAGCGAGCAACTTTCAGAATTTAAAGAATTCACCTGCAAAAAAATGTTCGGTTCCATGTCATACATGAGAGATGGAAAAGCATTTGCTTGTGTGGTCGGTGACAAATTTTATTTGAAAGTCGATGAGACTAATTTGGAAGATTTCACCTCTCGTGGAATGGAACAATTCAATCCTCGAAAAACTGGCAAAGGCATGCCTTATTGGACTGTTCCAAAAGAAGTGGCAGAGGATAAAAAGGAGCTCAAAAAATGGGCAACCAAATCTTGGAAAATCGCCATAAAAAATAAATAAACCCAATACACTTATGGCTTATAGCGAAGACTATTTACAATTATGTCTTGAACAACTCTCTGACATTGAGGATGTTATGCATAAGAAAATGTTTGGAGGAGTTGGTTTTTTTAAAGAAGGAAAAATGTTTGCAGGTATCATGGACGGCCAACTTTGTTTAAAACTAGATGGAACTAATCAAGCGGATTTTGAAGCAGCTGGTATGACTAAATATAATTCTAAAAAAATGGGTAAAGGATTACCTTATTTTGAAGTACCTCTTGATGTATTAGAGGATAAAGAGCAGTTGAAAAAATGGGGAATAAAGTCGTGGAAAATTGCGATGGGAAAATGACTCTTTGAGTATCCAACTTCCAATTTTTAGCACGAAAAATTCAATATTGAAAAATTGAAAATTGGATATTCCTTATTCGATATTGGTTATTCAATTTTTCTAAAACTTATTTTTCCACATCATCGATTCCATCGGCTTTTTCGTTATGGTATTATATTTTGCGTTCTTTTTCTTGTTATAATAATTTTCGATATCACCTTCTACTGAAAAGTAAATCAACTGTCCAATCGGCATTCCTGCATAAACTCGCACCGGCTGCACGCACGAAATTTCCAACGTCCAATGATTGCAAAACCCAACATCTCCCTTTCCTGCCGTCGCATGAATATCAATACCTAATCGTCCAACACTCGACTTTCCTTCGAGGAATGGAACGGAATTATGCGTCTCAGTATATTCCTCCGTCGCCCCCAAATAAAGTGTTCCCGGCTCGAGTACAATACCACCTTTAGGAATCAACACTTCTTCTGTTTGGTTATGCTTCTTCGCATCTAAAACTCGGTCTTTGTACATCGCTAAATATTTTCCTAAATGCACATCATACGAATTGGTACCTAGACATTTTCTTCGAAAAGGCTTGACAACGATTTCACCATTTTTGATGGATTTTAGGATTTTTTTATCTGATAGAATCATAAGATTTAACTGTTTTTTCTACTGTTCTTTTGAAGGCGCAAAGGTAATTTTTTAAAATTAATATTTAACTTCAAAAAATAATAACTTATCCAATTTCCCAAATAATAATACTTCGATCATCACTTCCCGAAATCAGCCAATTATTATATTTAGGCCATAACAATGTATTCACGGAATTGATATGTCCTCCATTTCGAACCGTATCAATTACCTTGAGTAACTTAAAATTATTGGCGTCCCAGATTTTGATGGTTTTGTCTCGACTCGCAGTTGCTGCAAATTTTCCGTCAGGAGAAAAAACAATCGCATTGATCGTAAACCAATGAGCTGGTTCCGAAAAAATTTGCTCGTAGTTTTTTTCCAAATCCCAGATTCTCAACAATGCGTCTCGTCCCCCACTCCACAGATATTTTCCGTCAGGAGAATAACTTAGGGCAAAAACAGAATTATCATGCGCCGCATCGATTGTATTCTTTATCGAAAAGTTCTCAACATCCAAAAGGTAAATATTTCCATCACTTGAGCCTACTGCTAACTCATTTCTTTTTTTGGAAAAAGCCATTTTGCGAAGACTCTTTTGGGAAAGCTGAATGCTTTCGATAGCTTGTTGTTCTTCGATTGACCACTTGGTTAAAATACCTTTTCCTCCAATCGTAAATAATTGATCATTAAATATTTGAATGTCAAAGACTCCTTTTTTATGAGGCAAAATATCTTTGTTGCGAGAAGTTTCTTTTGGGAAGATCCAATGCATTCCGCCATTCATATTTCCAGCAAGAATCATTTCGTTTTTTTCCAACAAAGAAAAAACGCTTGCTCGTCCTGAGGTTTGGGTATCTTCCGCTTGAGCCACTAATCGTCCATTTTCAGGATTCGTCAAATCCCATTCGACAATCCAACCATCACCTGCCCCCGAAAGAAACAGATGATCTTGACTTCCATCTGCCAATGAAAAGACGCCACCTTTATGACCGGTGAGATGAGCTATTTTTTTTATATCTATTTTTTCCATAAAGATTTATATCAGTTCACAAAACTAAATATTTCAATATCAAAATTTAGTTTTTTATTTTTTTTCAAAAAAAAAATGACTTCAAGTGTCACACTTTTGATTTACCCAGCCTATAGGTAAATGTAAGCATGAGTATTAGCGCTAAGAAAATGTAACTATTTAATCATACGATTCAAAAAATAATAAAATAATAAAAGATGAAAAATAAAATAAGTCTATCTACATATATCGTTATTTCCTTTCTAATGGTATTCATGTTCTCTTGTCAAAAAGAGAATTATGATGTATCAGATACTACACAAGGAGAATTCGACCCCGAAGTAAATTATACAGGCGATGATAATACCTTTTCCTTTGCATTATCAAAATTTGATGGCTCTTCCAATAATATACAAGGTGGCTCTTCCAATCTAAATAATATTACCAAAGAGGTGCTAAGTAATGGAGAAATTAAATGGAAATTATTTTCTACGGTTACTGATGGATTTACAGTAATCAATGAAATCACTTTTATCACTTCCAATACTGATGCAGGAGATTATCCAATCGAAGAATTCCACTACACAAAGATTGACGATACTGGAACTACACTTGAAGAACATCTTTGGACTAGTGCAGAAATATCACCTGGTGCGCTGATTACAGTATCTGCTTTGACAGACACTCCTGGAATCGTGAGTGGTAGCCTTGGGGATGGTTTTGATGTAATCATTACTCCTGATCTTTTGGAATATCACTATGGTGCAAACTTCTCAGAAGTGCCAATCGATTAAAAAATATGCTAACCTCGTTTAGGTTTCTTTCCTCAAATAATAAAATGAAAAATCTAATTATAATTTGCTGCTCAATCGCTTTATCTAGTTTCTCTAATTATTCATTTGGACAAAATGAAATGTCATTTGACCTAATGTGTTTGGAAACACCTTACCATATCGATTATGTTTTTCACGACGAAAGAATCTATTGTGAAAATGGTTTGATGACGGTTGATACATTTTCTGACCCTTGCAAAGATTTATATTATCAAGATGATTTTGCCTTGTGGACATTGCTTTATATTGACTCTCCCAATCCTCCAAACCTTGGAGTTTGTGATGAAATTAATATTATAAAAGAGGAATTCCTTGGAAAGGAAACTAAAGTAATTGAAATGAAAGAGGCGATCATTAAACTAAACGTTCCTGATAATGAAGTGGTGACTACTGTTTCATTTGACCTTATCGATTTGAATAATGAAGGAATAAATTACCGCCTTAATTATGCTGGCTGGAATGGATATTATTACGATTCAGTTGATGATATGTTAGCTGCACCTGAAAACGAAAACATGTCTAGAGTAGGAAATCGAATTACTATTCAAGACTCGATTGGTCAATTTCATATCGGTGGAAATCATATCAAAGTAGCCAATATTGTTTTTAATGAAGTTATTGAAACACCTACTTCAACGAAAGATATCTCAAATGTTGATTTAGAAATATTTCCAAACCCAACTAGTGAAATTGTAAATATTAATTGTAAAAGCAATGTTATTGCTGCTCTCCAAATATTCGACAATCAAGGAAAATCTATCCTTCAAATAAATGAAAATGCAACAACACATCAAATAAACGTTGCTAATTGGACTAGCGGAATTTACTGGATTGAATTAAGGACAGATTCAAATGAAAGTTATTTTCACAAAATAGTAAAGCAATGATAACTCAGGTATCGGATACCTTAAAATAGTATTCGATACCTAATTCCTTTTCGTTTTTTTTCTAAAATTTCAAAAAACATAACAATGAGAAAAGTATTTTTTTTAATCCTAGCTCTTGGAATATTTAGTTGTGGAGACAAAGAAGAAGATGTAGTATTCAACATAGATTGTTTATCTCCAAATCTTCAAAATGGCGTAATTGCTTTTTACCCATTCAGCAATGGAAGTTTAGCTGACAAATCGATTAATGGAAATGATCTTAGCAATCCATCTACTGCAACGTCTGCCACAGATAGAAATGGGAATACAACTTGCGCTTATCAATTTGACGACTCCCCCGGAAATGATGAGTTCTTGACTACGACGACGACTAGTTTTTTAGATGGCTTAAACGAATTCTCTATTTCGATCTGGTATCAACCATTAGATGCATCAAGAGATGGGACTGAAATTGAAGCGTTAGTGAGCAGAGGAGATGGAGTATCTTGCCCTAATAAAAATGGTGAATGGTCAGTCTCATTATACGATTGTAGACAAGCAGTCTTTGGACATAATAATTCGATCTGGGCAGCATATAATGTTCCAGACAAAAGTTGTCAGGAAATAGTAACTGCGTTGACAGACAAATGGCATCATGTGGTAGCAGTCAAAAATAATGATGATTATAAATTCTACTTTAATGGTGATTTAGTTGGATCAAAAACTGGAGATGCCGATTGTCTTAACTTCAATGCAGCGAATGACCTCGGAGATCTATTTATAGGAAAAAGATATACTGGAAAAATCGACGACATTATTATTTACGATCGAGAAATTACCCAAACGGAAGTGACGGAGTTATTCGAACTAGAGGAATGTTGTCAACCGTAATTTAGTACTCAGACTTTTTACCTAATGCTATCTTCAAAACAATCAATTAAGTTTGACAGAAAAAACCCAAATCTTAATTACTAAATGCAAGGACAATGATCGGCGGGCTCAATACGAACTGTTTGACCTTTACTTGCCTTATGTTAATGTTATTGTTCGGCGTTATTTATTTGACCAAAGCAATGTCAAAGATATCGTTCAGGAAATATTCATTACTGTTTTTAAAAGTATAAAAACGAGTTATGATCCTTCGAAAGGAGCATTTAAGCCTTGGCTAAGAATCATTTCTATCAACAGATGTATAAAGCAAAATAAGAATAATAAAACTTTTGAAAATCTTGATATCAATGAACATGAGATCGGTGTTGAGCCCGCCGTTTTCAGTTCTTTAAATCAAGAGGAACTATTAAAATATTTACAAAATATGCCAGAAAATTACAAAGTTGTTTTTAATATGTCAGTCATTGACAATTATTCACATTCAGAAATTGCAGCGATTCTCGGTATCTCTGAAATGGCTTCTAGAAAAAAATTATCACGAGCTAGAAATTGGTTGAATCAACGCATTCAAACATCTAAATCTTTTTTCAATATATCTTAAGCCGATTGCAATGAAGAACAATGACCTAGAAAAAAATATTAGAGATCAGCTCGGAAGCTATGAAAATTTCGATGGAGATAAGATGGCCATGTGGAATGAAATCGAGCAGGAGTTAGATCATAAGAAAAAACGTGGATTCTTTTGGATTTGGTTTGGAACTGGAGTTTTAATCCTTGGATTGGCTATCACCTTTTTCTTTTTTGGAGAAAATAAAAAATCTCAATTAGCTAAAAGTGAGATTCCATCATTATCAAATTTTCAAAAACCTCCCGCTATTAAAACTAAAGATTCCGTTTCGATTGATCTAACAAATGATAAAGCTATACTTTCAAAGACAACAGCCAATCTAGAAAATAAAAATCCAGCTACTAATTTTAGTACTCCAAAAAAACAACCAACTATTACTAAAACAACTACTGGGCTTAACAACAAAAAAGTCACAACTACTTTAATTGAAAAACAAATCTCACCGACTGAAGATGCCACCTCCTCAATTGCAACAGTTGATCAAGAAATTGAAGCTGTGAAAACTAAAACTACCATCTCAAGTAAAGAAGCCTTCAATTTCTTACCTCCACTTTATTTAGCGTTGGATCTTAAAAAGAATGATATTTTGGAATTAGACTTAGACACTCTTTTTATTCCAAAAGATGATAGTGATGATAAAAAATTATGGGCGCTAAATTTTAGTGGAGGGTTGCTAACGAATACAACTGGTTATAATAATAGTTCCACATTTTCTTCTTTACGAAAAAACTCTAATTCACCAGGATTAGGTTGGAGTTTTCAGATGGAACTAGAAAGACTTTTGCCCAAGGATTTTTATCTGGCAACTGGGATTCATTTTAATCGACATTGGATGGAATTCGATTACACTTCGACGACAACGGAAACTCAATATTTGGAAAATGTAATTATTAGATTTGATGTGGATTTAGCCGTAGGCGATACCACTATTATCTATGGCGACACTTCTATCTCTTCAATTACAACAAGAGATGTGAAACACCATAATCGCTATGACAAATTAACTATTCCAATTCTTTTGGGAAAAAGATGGACGAAAGGGAAATTCTCTTATGGTCTTTTTGCAGGAGTTGGATTAGATATTTGGTTGCGGCAAAAAGGAAGAAACTTGAGTATTAATCCTGAAGAATTTGTTTTTGATTACGATTCTAAAAATCAAAATGACCAAAATGGATTTCCAAAACTGGGAATCTCTGCTCATTTTAAAGGAGTCGTTAATTATTCGATTGGAAAAAATAGTTCGCTTTTTATTCAACCAAATGTAAACCTTTCATTAAAAGATTGGAGCCCATCCAACAATGGAATCAAACAGAAACCAATCACCTTTGGAATAAATTTAGGTTATCAATTTAAATTCTAGTTAGTAATTTATAAAATTTAGTTTTTCAACAGCACATAAAACCATTATGGATTTTATGTGCTTTTCTTTTTTTTGTAAGTACTTTTGTTTTTCTTTTTTTCAAATAAATCACGCAACGTGCCAATTTTCAATCATCAACATATTCAACCTGAAGGAGAACTCGGTCTGTGGAACATCACAGAACCACCAAGTTATTTTCTGCGAAGATTAAAACCACAAGGAGATGAATTATTGCAGTTTGAAAAACTGACTGGTAAAAGTCGTCGACTAGAATGGCTAGCAGTTCGCTGGTTGCTTCACAAAATGAGTGGGCGACGAAAACGAAGTGTTTGCCTAAAAGATGAATTTGGGAAACCACATCTAGTGGACTCCACTTATGAGATTTCGTTTAGTCATTCCAAGCAATTGGTGGCGGTGATTGCTTCGCCATTTTCATGTGGGGTAGACATTCAAAACATCACGTCAAGTGTCGAACGAATCGCTCATAAATTTATGCGCGACGAAGAAATGAAAAGTTTAAAACCAAAAACTAGAATGGAACATTTATCCGTTTATTGGGGAGCGAAAGAAGCATTGTACAAAGCTTATGGTCGAAAGAAATTAGAATTTAAAGAACATATTTTAGTCGAACCATTTAATTATAATTTGAAAAAAGGAACTTGTAAAGGTCATGTTATAAAAGGTGACTTTTCGGCTACTTATTCATTATGCTATCAAATCATTGATAATCACATGTTGGTTTACTGCCTTGAAACTAAATCATAAATAGTTCATTATCAATCTATTAAGAATTAATATCAAAAACATTTTACTAAAAATCGTATGAAGGTAATTATCGGAATCTTAATTGGCATCTCTTTAATGTTTGCTTTTCAAAAAATAATGGATGACAAGGATCGTCCGACATTCGAGAATTCTATTGCTTATGCTGAGCAAAGTTTACCAGAACAAATCCCGGCAGACTTCTTAGTCTTTTACACCCAATTTCATTCAGATAGCTTGTACCAGATGAAGCATATTAATTTTCCCTTGGAAGGGCTTCCTGCATATGCAGATAGTACCATTTTAGCGCAAGGTAATTTTAGATGGGAAAAAGAAGGATGGGAAATGCATAAAAATTTAGATGCACGAAAAGAGGAATTTGCGAAAAACTTGGTAGTAGTAAATGATGGTTTGATTTTCGAATTTATTCCAACGGGAGGAGAGAAAAAACTTTGGATTGAAAGACGTTTTATGAAAACGAATCGGGAATGGCGGATGATTTATTATTCAGGACTTAACTTCCGAAACATAAAACTTAATGATGAGTTTTAAATAAGCTGCAATAATTAGGTTTTCAATTATCAGAAGTAATTGGATTAATATACTTAATGGTGAACGGTAAATAATTAACCGTTCACCATTAAGCATTAACCGTTATTAAAATATTTTCTTCCCCCTCAAATAGTTTTTCACATAATCCTCCACTCCATCTTCCAGCGAATAGAATTTTTTCTTATAGCCCGCCGCACGTAATTTCTTCATATTCGCTTCCGTAAAATATTGATAGTTATCTCGAATATCTTTTGGTGTGTCTATGAAACCGATATTTGATTCTATCTCCAATGATTGAAAAGTTGCATTAACTAAGTCTAAAAAAGTTCGCGCTTTTCCAGTTCCAATATTATACAATCCACTTTTCTTTTGCTTTTTGAAAAAGAAGAATAAGATATCAATCACATCTTTCACATAAATAAAATCTCGTTTTTGATGTCCATTTTCGATGCCTTTTTTATGCGATCGAAAAAGTTTCATTTTACCCGTTTCTTTAATTTGGTTGGTCGCATGAAAAATGACAGACGCCATTCTTTTTTTATGATATTCATTTGGTCCATAAACATTAAAGAACTTAGTTCCTACCCAAAACGGTGGAGTTTCTTTTTGTCCTAAAACCCATTTATCAAAATCATTTTTAGAATCGCCGTAAGGATTGAGTGGTTTTAATTTAGAAACGATTTTATGTGAATCTTCATATCCATGTTCGCCTCCACCATAAGTTGCAGCACTTGACGCATATACTAAAGGGATTTTCTTTTCGGTACAAATCTCCCAAATCCGTTTAGAATAATTCAGGTTAAGTTCATCAAAAACTTTTTTGCTTTGCTCTGCCGTATCCGTTCTTGCTCCAATATGAAAAACAAAATCTACTCGCTGATGACTGCGCTCAAACCACTCCAAAAATAAGTCTCGATGAATCCAATCTCGAATCCATTTGTCATCCAAATTTTTATCCTTATAATCTTTATAAAAATCATCAACAACGATAATATTTTTAGTGTGTCCTTCCTCATTTAATTTTTGGACAAGACAACTTCCAATGAATCCTGCAGCTCCTGTTACGACAATCATATAAAAATTATTTTTTGAAATTTTAAATTAAACACAAATTACCATAAAAAAACAAAACCTGCCAAATGTAACAACAAATGGCAGGTTTCTATTATAAACAATTGATTATTAACTACTTAAACTTGCTTCTTTTTTCTTATCTGTATTTTCGCCATTTCCTTCAGCATACGCTTCAATCGGAGGACAAGTGCAAATTAAGTTTCTATCTCCATAAGCACTTTTCACTCGAGCAACTGATGGCCAAAACTTAAATCCTTCATGCAAATAAGGTAATGGATAAGCTGCCTTTTGTCGAGAGTAAGGTAAGTTCCACTCATCTGCTGTAATTACTTTTGCGGTGTGTGGAGCATTGTGCAATACGTTATTTTCAGTTTCATACTTGCCAGCTGCAACCTCATTAATTTCATTTTTGATCGCTAACATCGCATCACAAAAACGATCTAATTCTGATTTACTTTCACTCTCTGTTGGCTCAATCATAATCGTTCCAGCAACTGGAAAGGAAAGTGTTGGCGCATGAAATCCATAATCAATTAATCGCTTTGCAACATCTTCAGCTGACGCAAATTCTTTGAATGGACGTAAATCCAAAATTAACTCATGTGCTGCTCGACCTTTGTCACCGGTATACAAAATATCATATTCATTTTCCAAACGAGCTTTGATATAATTCGCATTTAGAATGGCAAATTTTGTTGAATCAGTCAAACCATTTTTTCCCAACATCTTAATGTAAGCATATGAAATCAACAAGATACTGGCAGATCCCCAAGGTGCTGACGAAACGGCATGGATACCTTTCTTGCCACCCGTTTTCACTAATTTATGCTTTGGTAAAAATGGCGCTAAACTTTCATTCACACAGATAGGTCCCATTCCTGGGCCACCACCTCCATGAGGAATCGCGAATGTTTTGTGCAAGTTCAAGTGACAAACATCTGCTCCAATAATCCCTGGAGAAGTCAGTCCAACTTGTGCATTCATATTCGCTCCATCCATATAAACCTTCCCTCCAAACTTATGAATCGTTTTGCAAATCTCTTTAATTTTCGCCTCAAAAACTCCATGCGTACTTGGGTAAGTTACCATCAAGGCAGCCAAGTTATCTTTGTGCTCTTTTGCTTTTACTTTCAAATCATCCACATCAATATTTCCTCTTTCATCGCAAGCCACTACTACTACTTTCATTCCAGTCATCACCGCACTTGCAGGATTTGTTCCGTGAGCAGAAGATGGAATCAACGCAATATTTCGATGATGATCGCCATTCGCTTCATGATAAGCTTTAATCGTCAAAAGTCCTGCGTACTCTCCTTGCGCACCTGAGTTGGGTTGCAAAGAACAAGCGGCAAAACCAGTAATTTCACTTAACCAAGCTTCTAATTCTGTAAAAACTTTTTGGTAACCTTTTGTCTGAGCAGTTGGTGCAAAAGGATGAATATTAGCAAACTCTTCCCAACTTACTGGAATCAATTCTGTCGCAGCATTCAACTTCATCGTACAACTTCCCAATGAAATCATCGAGTGCATCAATGACAAATCTTTATTTTCCAAACGCTTGATATAGCGCATCATTTCTGATTCCGTATGATATTTATTAAAAACGGGATGCGTCAAATATGCTGACTCCCGAATTAATTTTATTGGAAAATTAAAATCACGTGGCTGAATAACCATCGCTTTAAAAGTCTTTCTTTTCGCTTTTGCAAAAATTCGAATGATTTGATCCAAGTCATCCATTCCGACAGTTTCGTCCAAAGAAATTTGAACCGTATTCGAAGTGTAATGAAAATTTACTCCTTCTGCTAAAGCGATTTTTTTGATACTCGCTTGACGTTTTTTATCTGCCTCAAAACTTAACGTATCGAAATAAAATTCATTCGTCAATTTATAACCCAAATCCTGCAAATTGTCTTCTAAAACTTCCGCCATCGTGTGAACTCGTGCAGCAATTTGTCTAATTCCATTTGGTCCATGATACACCGCATACATACTCGCCATGATAGCCAATAATGCTTGTGCTGTACAAATATTAGAAGTTGCTTTTTCTCTTCTGATGTGTTGCTCCCGAGTTTGCAAAGCCATCCTCAATGCAGGATTGTCTTGCTCATCAATTGAAACACCAATGATTCGACCAGGAATTTGACGCTTGAATTTTTCCTTCGTTGCAAAGTAGGCTGCGTGTGGTCCACCATAGCCCATTGGTACACCAAGGCGTTGTGTGTTCCCAACAACAGCATCTGCTCCCCACTCTCCTGGAGGCATCAAAAGTGCTAAACTCAAAATATCTGCAGCGACAGTTACAAAGACCTTTTTGTCATTTGCCTCAGCTGCAAATCCTCGGTAATCTTCTACCGAACCATCTTTTGCAGGATACTGTAAAAGTACGCCAAATGTTTTATCAGTAAACTTGTACGATTTCCAATCACCACGTACTACCTTGATATTCAATGGCTTAGCACGAGTAATCAAGATATCAACCGTTTGATCTAAAACTTTATTATCTACAAAAAAGACATTCGCAGCGTCCTCAGCGTTTTTGACCTTTTTATTTTTCTGTGCAAAAAACATGGCCATCGCCTCAGCTGCTGCAGTACCTTCATCGAGCAAAGATGCATTTGCAATCGGCAAAGCAGTTAAGTCGCTCACCATCGTTTGGAAATTCAATAATGCCTCCAATCGACCTTGCGCGATTTCCGCTTGGTAAGGAGTATATTGAGTATACCAACCTGGATTTTGAAATACATTTCTCAAAATCGCAGAAGGTGTAATTGTACCATTATATCCTAAACCGATATAGTTTTTGAATACTTTGTTCATTGCAGCAGTTTGCTTCAATTCTTGTAAATAATCATACTCGGTCATCGCACTAGGGATATTCAAATCACCTTTCATACGAATAGAATTGGGTACGGTTTCTTTGATCAATTGGTTGAGTGTTTTCACACCAATTGTATTCAACATAGATTTTTCGTCGGCATCATTTACACCAACGTGGCGGTTGACAAATTTGTCGTAATGGGCAAGGTTAAACATCTCTTTTCCTTTATTATATTTGGTAAAAAAATATCGGGCATTTTTGCGATTGCGAAGTTACGGTTTGGGTTGTTATTTTTCTAACATAAAAGGAATAGAAATGGGAAAAGTTTAAGGGAAAATAATCTTTGACTTTGAGGTGACGCAATATCAAGTAAATAAAAAAAGAATTAAGTTAAACTTAATTCTTTTCGTAGAGAGAGAACATCGATATTTTTTTTTGTTTATTTAAATGATGAAGATAAATACTTACTTATCGTAAAATAAAAAGTACTACCTTTTGATAACTCAGACTCTACCCATATTTTTCCTTTATGCTTTTCCACTACTCTTTTACAAATGGCTAATCCGATACCCGTCCCTTCATAAGAATCAAGACCGACAGCTCTCTGGAAAATTTCAAATATTTTTTTCCCATCTTCCATAGCAAAGCCAATTCCATTATCCTTCACACTAAATTGCCACGCATCCGCTGTTTCTTCAAATTCAATTTTTATAATTGGATCATCTATTTGACGAAACTTAATGGCATTCGTGAAGAGGTTTTGAAATAATTGTTTTATCAAAGTTAGATTTACATAAATAGAAGGAAGGTTAGAGAATTCAAATTTGGCTTTTTGCTTTTTAATATCAAATTGCAAATCAAAAGTGATTTTCTCAACCAACATATTGATATCAAC
This sequence comes from uncultured Saprospiraceae bacterium, assembly GCA_937981555.1. GTDB lineage: Bacteria > Bacteroidota > Bacteroidia > Chitinophagales > Saprospiraceae > CAJQQY01. Next base: position 1,819 of record CALJOK010000055.1, on the reverse strand, counting down.
TATTTCAAAGTTAGATTGCATTTGTTCCACTTTTGCATATTCCAATAAGTCATTAATCAATTGTTGCATCCGTTTAGTACCTACGATAATAAAATCAAGGTATTCTTTTCCTATTGGATCAATCTTTTGACCATACTTTTTCTCTAATAATTGAGCAAAACTTACAACTGTTCTTAACGGAGATTGAAGGTCATGAGAAGCTACATAAGCAAATTGTTGCAATGATGAATTCGATCTAAGTAACTTTGTTTTATTATGTTGAAGTTCTTTTACCAAGCTTTTAATTTCTCGATAAGAGTTCTCTTGCGCTTGCATGCTAAATAAAAAATCAGGGGAAGAATCATATGCAGCAAAATCGGAAAGTGAAATATTGTATTTTACAAATATCTCACTATTACTAATAATAGGTGTACCTAAAAATAGAATTATTCCTTCTTCTTCATAGACCACAACTTCTCCTTTGAAATTTAAATCCTCTTCATTTAAAGATAAAATAAATGCCTCCTTTTCCTTATTTGAAAAACCCTCAAATGTAGTTTCAATAGTAGGCTTTATTATTTCAAAATGATCTTTGAATGAATTACCAACAGCAAAGGCTTCATCTATCTTTTTAAAATTTTTTCCTAATTGAACAATTTCCAACTCTCTATTAATGATTATATGAAATGGAAAAATTTGATCAATTAGTTGAAATATTTTAGTTAGCCCCTCTAAATTCACTAAATGGACATTTTCCTTTCTCATTATTTGGTTGTTTACTATTTAAATTTGGTTCTTTTGTTGTCTCCTTTTGAATAGGAATATACTTTACTAGAAACTCATCATATCCAATATCTTCTTGCTTTTTTATAAGTTGCACCTCGACCTCCATATCAAATTTCTTTCCCAATCCTTGTACTATACCTATAGCTAGAGAGGTTAATCCCTTTCGATGAGAATGATACTGAAGTATCAGAGTCTGATCATCTATTTCTTCGCATACAAAAGATGGTGGTATTAATTCTCGGTAGGTCGTTCCAAGTCGTCGATGTAAATCATCTAACTGATCTAAAAATTGAGGAAAAGTACTTCCTGCTATTTGCAATGCATTTCCGTACCCTTCTGTTGCTGTAAATATCATCCAGAATTCACCAAACGCAACAAGAATATCAGGAGCTGGGGTTCTTAAAATCTTTGAAGCTGCTCCAACTAAGTCATAGGTAATAGAATCATCATAGACCTCCATACTCATAAAGAAGTCTTCTTGACATCCTGCCTCTGTTATTATTTTTTCCCACACTAATTCTCCATGGTTTCGAATAACCATATCTCTAATTCCTTTATTTACAATCCCATACATAATGTTAATTATTTTATCGCGCTTATTATTAAGGTTAAATTTCTCAGTCTAGCTATTCATAAGACATGAAATAGGCTAAATCAAAGGACTCAAAAAGTCTTTAAATTGAAATTAATCTGAAAATTTGGCGTGAATGATTAAGAAATTAATTTAGGTAGGTTGTGTGTGGCATTATATTACAAATTGTTAGGGTACAAATAAAATGCCAATAGTCTCAATTTGACATATATAAATAAAGCTGCAAAATAATCAAAACGGACCATTTAAACGGCAGATAATCAGCAAGTTACATCTATAATTCTTAACTCATAATTGTCTTTTCTCTTCAGTATATTACTTACTCAAGTTACGCACTTTTGAAAAAAAGTAATGAAAGCCTAGCTTTGTGAGATGCAAGATAAATTAGATTTATACACAGATTATTTACTATCAAGTTTTGGACAAACATCAGCAACAGGATTATCACGACTAGTAGATGGA
>CALJOK010000054.1 GCA_937981555.1 uncultured Saprospiraceae bacterium | reverse complement strand
TTCTTCGATTTGAGTTCGTAACTTTTCATCTTTTATCAAATCTGATAATCTTGGGTTCTTTTGCTTTTTCATGTCTAAGCTTTTTTAAATTTAAGAAATTATTTAAAAATTTACTTTGACACACTTTGTGGGCTAGTCCCTAAGGTTTAATTTAAAGTCCATCATAATTTTATATTTAAAATAGTTAAGATTCAAAATTATTTTAATTTACCTTTTTTTCCTATCCTTTCTTTTATTAAAATCAGGTTTCTTTGTAAGCCGGTTTTCCAAAACTGATTAAATCCTTATCACTCATACCCACTTTGGAAAAACGACTTACAACAAATAATAACTCACTCCCTACGAATAATCAATTCCCTTTCTCCATCCTTTTCCAATAATTTATATTTGTACATTCCTAATTCAAAAATATCATACAAAATGAAATCAATTCATCTACTATTTTTCTTCTTAATTTTAAATTCTTGTACCGAGCAAAAAGATGCTCCGCAAACTCCTATTGAAAAAATAGCAACCATCGATTCGCCAAAACAAATCGCCAATCAAGGTTTCCAACAAATTCTTGATGCTGCCGAAGTCAACGGAGTCATTCTAATTTTTGACGAAAAAAATAACACCTATCGGTCGAATGATTTTGAAAGAGCGAACCAAGGATTTTTACCCGCTTCAACTTTTAAAATCCCGAATTCAATTATCGCCTTGGAAACAGGTGTCGTCGAAGACGAAAACACAATTTTCAAATGGGATGGAGAAAAACGATTGTTAAAAATTTGGGAAGAAGATTTGACCTTTACCAATGCTTTGAGAAAATCTTGCGTTCCTTGCTATCAAGATATTGCTCGTCGAGTCGGTGTAAATCGAATGAATGAATATTTGAAAAAATTGGATTATAAAAATATGGTCGTAGATTCCTCCAATTTAGATTTATTTTGGTTGGAAGATGATTCTAAAATTACAGCAATGGAACAAGTTAATTTTCTTTCTCGACTGTACCATTCTAGATTACCTATTTCTAAAAGGACTGAAAAAATTGTAAAAGACATGATTTTTATTGACGAAAAACCTACTTATAAATTAAGTGGCAAAACAGGTTGGTCCATTCGAAATGGCAATAATTTAGGTTGGTTTGTAGGTTATATTGAAAAAGGAGAGGAGGTTTATTTTGTCGCTACGAATGTTGATCCAAAAGAGAATTTTGACATGAAAAATTTCACAAAAATCAGGTTACAAGTATTAAAGGAAGCAACGAAATTAATAGGGATTACATCTTAGAAAAGATAATATTAAACAATGCTTTTTTAAATAAAATCTAAATATTAGATATCCTCTTGCTATATTTGTACGTTTTCTAAAAAAATAATTTTTCACTATGCAGGAACAATCAAAAACCGCAAAAGAAATTAGGGAAGAGAGATCATCACTTTACCAAAAATTAGTAAAAGTGATGTGGGGCGGAGCTATTCTAGGCGCACTTGGAATTGGGATATTTTTCTTTGCACTTTCCTTTTCAGATCTTCCAACTTTTGATGAATTAGAGAATCCAAAAAACAATTTGGCAAGTGAAGTTTATGCTGCCAATGGAGAAGTGTTGGGTCGTTATTTTATCGAAAATCGAATCCCTGTTGATTTTGATCAAATCTCCAGTCACATGATCGATGCATTGCTTGCCACGGAAGATGAGCGATACATGAGTCATACTGGAATTGATTTTCAAGGATTGGGTAGAGCTGGAGTAAAAACTGTTTTGCTTGGTGATAAAAGTTCTGGTGGAGCGAGTACGATCACTCAGCAATTGGCAAAAATGTTATTTACTGAAAAACCTAGTTCAAGTTTTGCACAACGAGTCATTCAAAAATTAAAAGAATGGATCATCGCAGTTCGTTTGGAAAAACAATATACCAAACAAGAAATTGTAGCGATGTACTTAAATAAATTTAGTTTCCTGAATGGTGCATTTGGAATCAAAGCTGCCTCTGAAATTTATTTTGGAAAAGGGCAAGATGAATTAGAATTACAAGAAGCTGCCATGTTGGTCGGCATGTTAAAGAACCCTTCTCTTTTTAATCCGATTCGGTTTCCAGACACCACTTCACATCGAAGAATGGTGGTACTCAAGCAAATGCAAAAGAATTTAATGCTTACGCAAGTACAGTACGATTCTTTGAGAAATGCACCGTTAGGCATGGGGAGTTTTAAACGAAAAACTCATGACGATGGATTAGCTCCATACTTCAGAATGCACTTACGAGAAGAATTGAAAAGAATTTTAGCTGACGAAACTAAAGCTAAATTCAAAGCAAATGGTGAAGCTTACAATCTCTATGAAGATGGATTAAAAATATATACTACCATTGATCCTGTGATGCAAAAGCATGCAGAAGAAGCGATGGTAGAACATATGAAAGTTCAGCAAAAGAAGTTTTGGAAAAGATGGAAAGGAAAAGATCCTTGGACTTATAAAGATCCTTCTGATGATCGAGAAGCTAAAGAAATTGAAGAAGACTTAGCTAGTCGAAAACGATCGCTTAAAAAATTAATCCGAGGAAGTGATCGCTATGAAACACTTAGAAAAACTCATTTAAGTCCAGTCATTGCAAAAATCAGCAAAGGGATTGATGACTACATATTACGTGATTTTGATATTGATCGAATGCTTGCCGAAGATGCAAAGAAAGGTGCAATTGCAAGATTAGTTTCACGGAAAATTGTTCCATCAGAGCGAGCAGTCAAGTATCGTAAGATCATGAATAGTGCTGATTGGAAAACGCTTAAAACGACTTGGAACAAATTTCAAAAAGAAGTGAAAAATGAATTTGCAAAACCAGCTCCAATGACTGTTTTTGCATATACTCCAGAAATGGAAAAAGATACGGTGATGAGTCCACTCGACTCAATTAAATATCATCGAATGTTTTTGCAATTTGGTTCTATGTCTGTTAACCCATTGACAGGACATGTTAAAACTTGGATTGGAGGAATCAATCATAAATATTTTCAGTACGATCACGTTACCTCTGAACGACAAGTTGGTTCAACTTTCAAACCATTTATTTATGCAACTGCAATTAACGAAATGGGAATTTCTCCATGTCAAAAAATTTCAGATATTCCGTACACTATTCATGTCGGCGAAGGTGATTTCATCCTTCAGGAAGATTGGACTCCTAAAAATGCAGGAGCATACACCGGTGAAGATTTCACTTTGATTAGGGGTTTGAAATGGTCGCAAAATACCATCTCAGTCAACTTGATGAAACAAATGGGAAGTACCAAATTAGTGCGTCAATTAGTTCATGAAATGGGCTTAGACAAAAATAAAAAACGCTCCAATGGAATGTACCGAGTGCCAAAAGTGCCTTCCATTTGCTTGGGGGCAACAGATCTTGAAGTTTTTGAAATGACTGGTGCTTACACTACATTTGCTAATAATGGTTTGTACAATAAACCTATTTTTATTTCCAAAATTGAAGATAAAAATGGTAAAATAATTTATAGTGAAACTGCCTTGGAAAATTCTGCTATCAAATCTCAAGCGAACTATGTGATGCTTCATATGCTCAAAGAGGTAATGAATCAAGGACAAGTTGATTTTAGAGGTCTAAAAAGCGAAATAGGTGGAAAAACAGGAACAACCAATGATTATGTTGATGGTTGGTTTATGGGATTGACACCTGACTTAGTCGTTGGAACTTGGGTTGGAGGAGAAGATCGTTGGGTAAGATTTTTAAATATTAGAGATGGAGCAGGAGCAAAAATGGCTAGACCATTTTTCGCTAAATTTATTAGAAAATTGGAAGAAGATGAAAATGCGAACTATGATGTAAATGCTCGTTTCTATCGTCCAAAAGGAGACTTAGGAATAGAACTGGATTGTAATGTTTACGAAGGTGACGTTAATCCACTTGGACCAGAAGGTGATGATGAATCTTTTGGAGATCAAGAATTAGAAGACGAAGGCTTTGGAGACGAATCAGAAAACGAAGGTTTTGATGGTTAAATTTTGACCTAAGAAAATATAAAAAAATGCCACTCATTTTAATTTAAAAATGAGTGGCATTTTTTATTCTAAGTTTTAAAACAATACATTTACATTTCCTTATTAAAAAAAATGAATCAAAACAGATCAAATTTCTTGCACCAATATCTCACTCCAAAATGGGGACTTTTGCTATTGAGTTTGATTTATTTTAGTATTCAACTTCCTTTCATCAAAGCTGACCCTGACATCCAAATCTCGTGGAGTCGTGGAGCAAATACGGATGAAGGATTACACGCTTCGCAAATCCGAAACTTTATCAATCACGGAGATTTAGGCCTTCAAGAATCTGATAATTTTATCAAAACTCCTTTATTTGGCGCTTACCTTTTTGCACCAATTGCTTTGTTTGGTTCTTCTCTTTCTGTTGCAAGATGGGCGGTAATTATTCCTTTTTTCCTTTTAATCTTTTGGGTAAGTTGGAAAAATCCATACCACGTAAAACTATTGTTATTTTTTATACCCATGGTATTTTTGGAATATCATGTTTTTACTTTTGCGCATTTTAGTTTGGCGGAAATGCCGAGTACCATTTTTATTTTCTCAGGGATTCTACTTTTTGCACAACCTTTAAAAAAGGATAAAACTTGGCAAAGAGCCATCGGGCTCGCACTTCTTTTTTCGATGGCTTATCTTTTTAAAATTCAATTTTTATACATCGTTCCGATTCTTCCACTTTTGTTGCTCGTTTATTTTCTTAGAAAAAAAGACCGAAAAAAAATTCATGTAAAAGCATTGTTTTTGGGTTCTATTTTAATGGGTTTGATTTTCTCGATTTATATTCTAGTTTGGTATTTACCTAATCAAGAATTTTATAATTATGTGATGATCGATCAGACGACGAATCGATTTGCTTATTATTTTGATCTTCCTGATCATCTCCGTTGGATTAATAAAAATATTTTTTTAGAAAAAAAACTTCAACCAGTTACTGTTCTTTTTTATTTTTCATTCCCCGTAGGAGTCTTGTTATTTTTTCGCAAAACTTCGATTTTTTACAAAAAAATATTCTTAGGTTTGAGTCTTTGGTTGCTCTTAGAGTTTCATAAACTGACCATGATGTATTTACCAACTCGATATTTGGTAAGTCTTATTTTTTGCATGGCGGCAATTAATTCGTTAGTAGTTTTTGAAATATTTCGTCTTTTATTTTTGGAAAAAAAATATCAACGATGGGTTTTCATTCCAAGTTTACTTTTTGCAATTGTATTGTTTTTTAATCTGAACAACTATCAAAATGCTTACGAGCGAAGAACATTTGACATCAGAAGAATCAATCAATATTTAGCGCAATACGAATTTGGAGATCAACCAATTATTGGTGCGTGGGCACCTTCTTTGACTTGGAAAACGAAAGCGAAAACTTATCCTGTTTGGGGAGAATATTTTAATGACAAAGGTATTTTGACTAAACAAAAACCTGCCATCATCATTTCAGAGTTAGACGAATCAGATTCCAGTCAAGCCTACCAATCTCAAGACATCCAAATCGACCAACACGCAGATTCGATTCGTTATTTCCAAATTCATAACTTTAAGCTTAAGATACTTTGGATGAAAAATAACTAGGGGAAATTTCCTCCATTTTCAATTCACTATTTCTTCGAATAATTAAAATGATTCAGCTATTTTTGCGAAACCCCATTCATCTTTTTTTTACAAAAAATCATAAGTTAAAGAATCAAACTAGTATGCCCAAAATGATAAAAAAATATTTCTTCTATTTGTTTTTAGGAGCAATCCTATTTTCTCAATGCATTCCTGTGCAGAATGAAGTTTTAACTGAAGTCAATTTTGATTTATCAAAACCAGAATTCCAACGAGTTTATGATTTGCAAGATCGGCAAGAAATAGACAGTTTAGTTGCTTATTTCGATCACAACGATCCAACTTACCGTTATGCAGCCGCAATGGCTTTTGCCTCTATCAAAGATAGTTCGATCGTAAATAGTCTTGCCAAGTTATTGGAAGATGACATCGAAGAAGTGCGAACAGCAGCAGCTTATGCCATGGGGCAAATTGGTTCTAGTAAAGGAGAAAAATGGTTGACCAAAGCTTTTCAAACTTATGATTCTTTAGGCATTCATCATCAATTTAATTCAGCAATATTGGAAGCCATCGGAAAGTGTGGAACTTTAGAATCTTTGCATTTCATGGCTTCGACGAAAGAATATTTAAAAACAGATACACTTCTTTTGAAAGGAATGGTCAAAGGAATGTATCAGTTCGGTTATCGAAAAATCACTCACCGAAAAGCAACTGATCGAGTTGCTAATTATTTGATTGAAAAAAATTATCCAGCTGATGTTAGAATGATGGCTGCTAATTATTTGTACCGATTCCGAGTACCGATTGATACTTTTATTCCATCGCTTTTGGAAGTGCTTTATGTTGAAAAAGATACGCGAGTAAAATTGCCTTTGATTCTTGCTTTGGGAAGAACACAATCGCCTCAAGCACTCGAAGCTCTTTTAGAATTATTGAATCGAGAACGAGATTATCGAGTGACTTGCAATATTATTAATGCGCTTGGAAATTTTGAATATCGACAAGTTGTAGCTGCTGTTATTCCTTTTTTACAAAATAAAAATATTCATATCGCTACCACCGCTGCTAACTATTTTCTCAATCATGGAGTCATGAATGCTGCTCCTCAATATCGGCAAATCGCACGACGAAATGATTCCTTAGATTGGCATGTAAAGTCTACGCTTTATCAAGCAGCAAATCGAAACTTGAGTCTTTATTCACAAGGCACACGATTGGCTCTTCAGTATGAGTTGAAAGACCAATTTAAAAATGGAACTACTGTTTATCAAAAAGCTGCAGCACTAAAAGGACTTGGTGAGTACGGTCGAAATTATAAAGATATCTATGAGTTAGGTTTTAAAAGTGATAAACCTGTGGTGCGAACTGCCGCGGTGGAAGCTTTAGCAAACATCGCTCAAAGTGAAAACTTTGATGCCACTTTTGGTTTTCAAAAAACTCAGGTAAAAAAAGAACTGGGCGTTTATTTTCAAGAAGCATTGGTCAAAGGTGATGCTGCGATGAAAGCAGTTGCTGCAGGAGTAATTAGAATTCCTGCTTTGGATTTTAAATCAGTTTATGACACTTTGGATTTTTTAACTGTAGCTAAAAATAGTTTAGAAATACCAAAAGAAACAGAAACACTTTATGAAATTCAAAAGACGATTGATTTCTTTAATGGAAAAACTACCTCAGATTTAGAGAAACCTGCTTTTAATCATGCGATTGATTGGAGAGTTTTTAATACCATTGATGAGGATTCGAAAGTGGAAATCAAAACAGCAAAAGGATCTATTATTTTAAAATTATTTCCTGATGCTGCACCAGGTTCGGTGACTAATTTTGTGGCTCTGGCGAAGAGTGGATTTTATGATGGAAAAACATTTCATAGGGTCATTGCTAACTTCGTTGCGCAAGGTGGATGTCCAAGAGGTGATGGTTATGGTTCGTTGGATTATACGATTCGTTCTGAATTAGCGCCATTGAATTATGACGAGGAAGGTTACGTAGGAATGGCTTCTGCTGGAAATCATACGGAAGGAACTCAATGGTTTATTACATTTGCACCAGCTCCACACTTGGATGGACGATATACAATTTTTGCAAAAGTAGTGGATGGAATGAATGTAGTACATCAATTAACGGTAGGTGAAAAAATTCAACAGGTGCAAATCGTTGAATAATTTTGTATAAAAAATTAACCAAATATATTGTAAAAAAGAAATAAATGAAAAGTACTCCTCTTACTCAAAAGCACATTGACTTAGGTGCTCGAATGGCAGAATTTGCTGGTTATAATATGCCGATCTCTTATGCTGGCATCAAAGACGAACATCATGCGGTTCGAAATAGCGTTGGTGTTTTTGATGTTTCTCACATGGGTGAATTTTTGATCAAAGGGAATGGCTCTACTGAATTGATTCAAAAAGTAACTTCTAATAATGTTACTAAACTTACTCCCGGCGAAGCTCAATATTCTTGTTTACCTAATCACGATGGAGGAATCGTGGATGATCTTTTAGTTTATAAATTGGAAGATGAAGATGGAGCTCCTTCGTATATGTTGGTAGTGAATGCATCCAATATTGAAAAGGATTGGAATTGGATAAAAAATCATAATGATGCGAATGTTTCCATGGAAAATATTTCTTACCGATGTGGTTTGCTGGCCGTGCAAGGACCGAAGGCCGTTGAGGCATTACAGAGTTTAACTGAGGTAGATTTAAGCAACATCAAATATTATGATTTCAAAATTGGAGAAATGGCAGGTATTAAAGATGTCATCCTTTCTGCAACAGGTTATACTGGTTCAGGAGGTTTTGAATTGTATGTTGATAATGAAAATTTGGCTGAACTTTGGGATGCGGTGATGGAAGCAGGGAAGCCTTTTGATATTCAGCCAACTGGATTGGGAGCGAGAGATACCTTGCGATTAGAAATGGGTTATGCACTTTATGGAAATGATATTGATGATACAACTTCACCAATTGAAGCAGGTTTGAGTTGGATTACAAAAGTGAAAAAAGGAGATTTTAATTCTCAACCTATCTTTGCAAAACACAAAGCAGAAGGTGTCGATAAAAAATTAGTCGCATTCGTTGTCGAAGATCGAAGAGTACCTCGGCAAGGATACTTGATTGAAGATAAAAGTGAAAATGAAATCGGAGTGGTAACTTCTGGTACGCAATCTCCTTCATTGGAAATTCCAATTGGAATGGGTTATGTAAAAACGGAATTTGCAAAAGTAGGTACTGAAATTTCTGTCGTAGCCGGTAAGAAAAAATTAAATGCGAAAGTGGTTAAGCTACCTTTTTATAAAAAAGATTAAAATATCTTCAATTATAAAAAATGGGTTTGATAAAGTAATTTTATCAAACCCATTTTTTATTTACGAAAGGAAAACATCAATAGAATATTAATTTTATAATTTCCCAATCAAATCATTAATCATTCGTTCCTCCACTTTACAATTACTCAGCAATGCTTTTTTCAATTTTACTTTATCAACTTTTTCAGACGCATTTTTTTGAGTACACTTTACCGCTTCGTCAAATGCTGTTCCTGCTTTTTCAACTAGAGCAGTAATGGCTTCGATATTTCCTTCGATTTGTAGCGCTTTAATTTGCTGATTAATTTTCACTACAGGTTGTGTACAGCTGCAAATACTATTTACTATTTCTTCTGTTGGAGTACTTTCGTCACCTGTGCAATTTGAAAAAATAAATGTAATGCTAAAAATAAAAATTATCGTTTTTAAATAGTTCATCTGTTTGTCTTTTTTGATTCTAATTAATTAAGTCTTTTCCGAAATTAAAAAAATATTCATCAAAAGCAGAATCAAAAATTAAATGATAAATTCATCTTTCAATTTTTTTGATTTTTATTTATTTAGACTTTTCTCCTTTAAACCAATTTTTTAAAACCTCTTCCGCTATTTTCCCCTGAGGTGTATAATCCGCAGCTCGAAATTTCGCTCGTCTCCCCTGCCCTTCCCCTCTATAGTTCGGGTACCATTTCCAAAGAAAACCTCCTCCCCACCAATCCTCTTTCCAAAAAACTTCGAAGAGTGCTTCAATAGCATTCGCTTGTGCTTGTTGGTTAACTGGGATCTCTGTTCGTTTATTTTCAAGTTCCCAATTTTTATGTGCACAACCATCAATACTCATATATCCGTATTCTGTAAAAACAATTGGCTTACCTGTTTTTTGATGGAATTTCCTCAACTCTTTAACGGTTGGTTGCCATGCTTTTTTTAATTCTTCTATAGTTGGAGTTTTTGATTTTACTAAAGGAAAATAAGTATCAATTCCGACATAGTCTAATTCATCCCAAAATGAAACCATTTGATAGGCATCCCAATTAGAAGCATAAGTTAATTTTCCATCATAGATTTTTTTGACTGCTCGAATCAAACCTCTCCAATATTTTTCTCGTTTTTTCACAGATTGTTTCACTTCTGTGCCGATGCAAAACACTTCTACATTTAGAGAATCTGCAATTTTTGCATAAGTCAAAATATAGTCCGTATAATCTGATTCCCATTTTTTCCAGTCTGCTTCATTATCAAAATCTAAATCTCCAATCCAACTTCCATGCATCCAGACATGTGGTTTGAGTAATACTTTTATGTTACTTTCTTTTGCCAATCGGATCGTTTCGATTGTACCTTCTGCTCGCTCGCCCCACCATTGTCGACTAGTATTAAATCGAACCATCGGTTCATCATTTGGAGAAAATCCAAATGGTGTCACCGCTATCCAATCTGCTCCAACGGCATTAATCCTTTCCATTGGATTATCAGAAAATGGATTGGAAGGAGCAACAAAACTAAGTCCTTTCATTTTTTCAGTTGGCAATTCTAGAGAAGCAGAACTCATTTTTTCAGTAGGAGTATTGCAGCAAAAATTTAAAAAGCAAAATGTAAGCAGGAGTGAAAATATTTTCATATATAAAATATATTTAATTGATTTTTTTTTTTAATACACAAAAAACACATTTGGGTCAGGACAATTTTCCGAAAATTCAGCCAATAATTTTTCACTTGTCACTCCTGGAAAATCTCCTTCTTTCCCCATCATATTTTTGATGATTTGAAAATGTAAATGTGGCACCCATCCACCGTTTTCATTTCGATCTCCCATGGCTGTGAAGATTGTACCTTTTTCTATAAGCATACCTTTTTCCAAATTTCGAAGCGAAGCCAAATTCAAATGTCCATATAAAGTGTAAAAGACAAAACCTTCCAACTCATGTTGCAAAATAATCGTAGCTCCATAATCCAAATATAAATCATTGTATTGAAAACTATGAATCTTGCCATCTAATGGCGCAAAAATTTCTGTCCTCGCTGCTGACCACCAATCTACCCCAAGGTGAATATTTCGATTTTCATCTGCACTTTTAAAATTATTGCTTTGTTGATAGAGTACTCTTTTTTCTAAATATCCACCAATCCCAACTTTTGCTTCATTATCCTTTAATTCATTTTGAATATAAAAACCTAATCCATCATAAGTTTGAATCGCATCCAAATCTAGGTCAGGTGCATTTACATTTAAATCAATCTTACAAAAATCTTCCTTTTGGAAGGATGTTCCTAAAAGAGGAAAGAAGTCAGATTGGTATTTTTTCAATAAGCTTATTAGCATTTTTTTTAATTTAAATTATCAAATCATCAATAAAAACCATTTTTAATTGCGAAACACTTAAATATATACACCTTTTACCATACAATCCAATACTCATTTTGAAAATCATCTAATCTAAAGTCAATTTCAAACATTTATTTTAAAAAATAACTAACAAAAACAACAAAACATTAGTCAATCACTATAAATTAAACTAATTCATTAATTAATTTGCATTAAAAACATAAATGAGCGTATATTTGTATTATCAACGTTAAAGAACGATGACATAATTTTAAATGAATAATTTTCAAACAAACATAAAACTATTCATTAAAATTTAAAATACTGTAAGGTGATGAAATCAGGCAGCCATGCCCTCTTGTCTCGGGGGTGAAGAGTTCGAAATAAATGCTGAGCAATCAGTACTAATCGCTTCGTGAAGGTTCGAGTCCTTCTCTTACAGCCAATAAATTTGCAATGGCAAATTTATCCTTTTTGAAAATTTAATATACTGTAAGGTGATGAAATCAGGCAGCCATGCCCTCTTGTCTCGAGGGTGAAGAATTCGAAATAAATGCTGAGCAATCAGTACTAATCGCTTCGTGAAGGTTCGAGTCCTTCTCTTACAGCTTTTTTATTCTTCGGAATAATTGGAATCAGTATCACATGTGAAAAGCCCTTAGTAATTAATTTTACCAAGGGCTTTCGTCGTTTACAAAAATGAAGTTCATTTTTGATATTAAATATATAATAGATGTATTTGGAAAGATTTTTGTCAGAAAAAGAATGCAGCCCCTTTTTTTAAATTTTACATAATTAACGTCAAAACAATTTGTAAAAATTAAAAACTAGTGAGAGTAGAAAGGGGCTGCATCTTTAAAGATTGATGAGTTTTTAACCATTAATATTACGATTATCGTCTCTCAAACGCTGCCACCCATCTTCATTTTATTCATTTTCGTAAGTCGCTACCAATTCTTTTAACTCTTGCAAGTACTCTTGTTTCTTAGATTCTCTTCTCGCTAGAGTTGTTTCTGTAAAATAATTATGTCCTCCAATAAACCCTACTTGCAAGCGATTCCAAGACTCTTCATCCGAAATCACTTTATATTCTTTAAATTCTTCGAATAACGTATTACCTATTTTATAAAAATCATTTCGCCCCAAATAATCTAAATCTGCATCGCAAATAATTTTTTCCAATAAATTTTTAGGAGCCTGAGGAATTTTGGTCGCCATGATCATTCCACAGATTATGTCAATATCATCTTCGGAATAACCAAATTGAGGTAAGTTGTTTCTAGCGATTTCGCAGCCTTTCTCCTCATGATTCATATAAGTTTCTGTAAAACCACAATCATGAAAAAGCGCCGCAGTTTTTAGCAGTTTAGTTTCTTTTTGAGAAATATCCTCCGCTTCACAGAGTTCGCTCGTTATTTTTAACACATCAAGCGTATGATGCATTCCGTGATAAGTGAGTTTATTCGTTAACTCACTTTCCATTTTTCGTAAAATAAATAATTTAGCAGCTCTGTAGTCCATATAGTGTTGAAAAAATAAAACCATAAAAGTAACAACCCGATGAATCCTTAATTTATTATTTTTTTTTTGGAAAAAAAACTAGATTGGAAGGTTTCATCAAAAAAAGAAAACCGAAAAACGGAAGAAGTGTTCATTCTTCTAATTTTCGGTTTCCTTTTCCTCTAAAAACTATTGCTTATTTTCGGCTTCTTTTTCAACCTCTTGCTCTGCTAAAAGCATTACACCAGAAGCCATAAACTTAAGTTCTTCTTTAGGTTCTGTTATTTTTGCAATCTCTTCTTTTGAAGCACCACCGTCTTCAGCTAAGTGTTGTAATTCATCCACCTGAGTAACTTCGCGAAAAGCTTTTCCTTCCATTACAACTTTTCGTCCTTCACAATCTTTCGGTAAGAAAAATCCATAATCTTTAAACTTTACAAACATTTCACGACCATCATCCGAAACGATATTAACCCAACATCCTTTCTTTTTACAAACACTTTCTACCGTTCCTGTAACTTTTGTTTCCATGGAATCTAGTTGATCCATCTTATTCAACAAGTCTGTAAAGGTAAGTGCATCGTTTGCATTAATTTTTTCTCCAAAAATTTGATCTGTGGCTTTCTCTTCTGCCATTTGTGCAGTAGTTTTAGGTTCATCACCACATGCTGCAAAAATTAAAATAGTAGTTATTACAAATAATAAATTCTTAAACATTTTTTCTGAGTTTTAAATTAATAATAGTTTTTTAAACAAACCCTGTTTCTGTAAGTCAAGTTAAAATTGAAATTTACTCTTCCGTTGGTCGTTTTAAATTCCAATTTTAGCTTGACCACAGGATAGGTCTAAAAACAATAAAAAATATTGTATGTTAAATTCGGTTTTGATAAAAATCAATCAAAAGTAAAGATAAACAATTCTTTTCCGCTTATAATTTTTTAAAATGAAAAAAATAAGACAATATTAGATGTAGAAATTAGTTTATAATACGCATTTCTATTTTTAGTGAACTTTTGTTCGTCCTAAAAATCTCAACTTCAAAAAAGAATAAAGCTTCACTTTCCAAAAAGATAATAAAACATAAGGAAATTTTACAATACATATTTTTAATTTTGGTTCAACCTAATTCACCTGCAGTTTTGCAGATTAAAATCCAAAGGCATGAGACGATTATTTTGTATTGTAGTGATGATTTCCATCGCTTTTCTTCAGACTTCAACAGCACAATGTATTAAAGGAAATTGTATGAATGGCTCAGGTACTTTTATGTACTCTAGTGGCGCTAAATATATTGGTACATTTAAAGGTGGTAAGATGCATGGCGATGGAGCGCTGTATTTTAGCAACGGAAATAAATATTTTGGCCAATGGGCAGAGCAGTACCGAGAGGGAAAAGGTAAAATGGTTTTTGCCAATGGTGATACTTACCGTGGAAACTTCAAAAGAGGAAAGATGAATGGTAAGGGAACCATGGAATTTAGAAATGGAAGTCGTTACGAAGGAAATTGGTCCGAAGATGTCATTTCAGGAAAAGGAACATTTTTCTTTACTGATGGAAAAAAATATGTCGGTGATTTTCGAAATGGAAAAATGCATGGCGAAGGGACTATGATCTATCAAGACAAATCTAGATTTGTCGGTGCTTGGAAAAACAACCAAAGAGATGGTCATGGAACTTTGACAGAAGCTAATGGAACAGCCATCGTGGGTGTCTGGGCAAATGATAATTTTCTTGATGATAATGGAGGAGGTTCAACTGTTGCTCAAAATGATAATTATAATCAGCCAACTACCGCTTCCAATTTTCCTTCCAACTCAGAAGCCAACGCGAATGACAAAGCGCTTCGGGATTGCAATAAATTAGATTGCATGAATGGTCACGGAAAATTTACTTATTCAGATGGAAGTAGATACGTGGGTACTTTTAAAAATAGATACCCTCACGGCGAAGGAACTTGTTTTTATTCCAATGGTGATAAATATGTTGGTGGCTGGGAAAATCATGCTCCTCATGGTGAAGGAATTATGTACTACAAACATGGTCGAGTACTCGGAGCCCTTTGGAGTAATGGAAATGTAATAAAAGAATTAGAAAGTGGTGATACGCCTATCGGAAATGAATACGTAGAAGTTGACCAAAGTGCTAGTGTCAAAATTTGGGCAGTTGTAGTTGGAGTAGCAAGATATCAACATATGCCTGTTTTGAAATATACTGATGATGATGCTTACCACACTTATGCTTTTTTGAAAAGTCCAGAAGGTGGTGCATTACCTGATAATCAAATCAAAGTTTTGATTGATGAAGATGCGACTCGCGGAAATATTTTGCGAACGATGCGAAATGTTTTTCTTCGAGCTGATGAAAATGATGTAGTGATTTTATACTTTTCAGGACATGGATTGCCTGGTTCATTTTTGCCAGTAGACTTTGATGGATTTAATAATAAGGTTGATCATGAAGATGTCAAAGCCATTTTTAAAGAATCAAAAGCGAAACATAAACTTTGCTTGGCAGATGCGTGTCACTCTGGTTCTTTGACTGCGATGCGAAATACTTCATCGTTCGAAAACACTTTGAAAAAATACTATTCCGCATTTGATAATTCTACTGGTGGAACGGCATTATTGATGTCATCAAAAGGAGAAGAATATTCATTGGAAGATCAAGGATTGCGTCAAGGAATTTTCAGTCACTACCTAATTAGAGGATTAAAAGGAGAAGCAGATAAGAATAACAATAAAATTGTAACGGTTCAAGAATTGTATGATTATGTATTTAAGAAAGTAAGAAATTACACAGGCAATGCACAATCGCCAACTTTAACAGGAGTTTACGATTCTCGAATGCCTGTTTCCGTTATCAGATAGATTAGAAAAAGCACCTGACTTAGAAAGTCAGCCTACGATAAAAATTAACAGTTAACCATTCATCATTAACCGTTAATAAAGAAGCTGTTGTCAGAATTGGTTTTCCCAGAAGAGGGAAAATTAAATTTATTGTAATCAGTCGTCCAGGGTAATTGGGCGGCTGATTTTTTTTTGAATATCGAATATAGATATTCGATATTCCCTTCTCTTTAATTATTATATTTGCTCGTTGAATTTTTATCAAAAAAACTTCAAACCTCCAGCAAATGATGAGAATCTTACAAAATATATTTTTTGGAATCATTGCCTTAGCTGCAACTATGGTCGTTGTTTCTTTTTTCCTTCCTGAAAAATATACCGTTGAAAAATCTATCCACATCAACGCTCCGGTCGACATTGTTTTTCAACAAATCAATGATTTAAAAAATTGGGAAGACTGGTCATACTTCGCGAATCTTGATCCAACCTGGAAAACAGATTTTGGAAATTGGACTTTTGGAAAAGATGCAGGTCTTCGCTGGGAAAGTGAAAAATTAGGCAATGGTCAACTAAAAATAATCGAAAGTATTCCTAACAAAAAAATACTCGTTCATTTTGATTATGATGACCCTGGCAAAGGTGGTGATGCCCTTTACTTTTTCAAACAAGAAGACGATGGGACTAGAGCAACTTTCAGATTAGAATTTCCTGTTCCATTAACTCCTCAAGATAAATTTGAAAATATTTTTTTTGAAAAAGAAAATAGTGAGCCTCAGTTTGAATATAGTTTAAAACATCTCAAAGGAGTGAGCGAACGAAAATTTAAAGAAAAGATTAAATAATGGTGAACGGTTAATACCGTTGGGTGCTAACAATTACTGGTATTAATCATCCACCATTATACATTAACCATTATTAAGGATGCGCCAAAAACTACTTCCTTTGCATCTTGTTTATAGTTGAGAAGAAGAAATGAATTATTTTAATTTTGAAAAAACGTCGTTGAAATGAATTACAAAAAAGATTCAAATACTAATTTATCATATCTCTGGAAATGCGTTTTGTTTGTTGCAGGATGGTTAGTCATGTTGACTTCTTGCGCCTCTGATTCCAATTCCACTTATCGTCCACCGATGTCTGGAGCGATTGGAAAAACAAGTGAAATTGTAGTCGTAGCAGATGACAATGTTTGGGAAGGAATGGCAGGTGATACTTTTCGATATTATTTTGAATCTGCTTATTTGCTTTTGCCGCAACCTGAATCAATGTTCGACCTTCGGCATTTAACACCTGAGCAATTGAAGAATGATCGAATGTTGAGAGACTTAAGAACTTTTGTCTTTTTAGGAAATTTTCAGGATGTACATTCTGAAACGAATAAAATCATTCAAAAAGACCTAGGTCCTGAAAAAGTAGATCGAGCTAAAACAGATACCAAATTTCATACTGTGGTAGGACATAATAAATGGGCACGAGGACAATTGGTAACTTTTATTTTTGGAAATTCACAACAAGCATTATCCGAAAACATCAAATCAAGTTTCCCAAATATCGCCAAACGAGTTCATGATTTTGATCAATCTCAAATTGGAAATTACGCTTATCTCAAAGGCCGAAATATTGCTATAGAAAAAACGATAAAAGAAAAAATGGGTGCGGAAATGAATATTCCACAAGAATATTTTGTGGCCATTGATGAAGAGAACACCATCTGGTTACGAAAAGAAACGACGAAATTAAGTGCCAATATTTTCATTCATAAATTGCCTTACACAAGCCAATCTCAATTTACCCAAGAAGGAATTCGAAGCATTCGAGATTCCCTTGGAAAAAAATATGTCACTACTGATGTTACTGGTGCATATATGCGAACAAACGATGTTGACTTACCTATGTTTGCTATTCCGATGGAACTCCATGGAAGTTATGCGGTAGAAGTTCGAGGTGTTTGGGATTTGGTAAATGACTTTATGGGAGGACCATTTATTGGTTATTTGATTCATGATAAAGTGAATAATCAATTACTTTATATTGAAGGTTTTATTCATGCACCATCAACAACTAAGCGAAAATTCATGGAGCGAATTGAACATATTTTGCGAAATACTAAATTTGGAAATAACTCTGCCACAACTGTCAACTCTGAAGAATAAAAAGAATTAATTGAGTAAAAAAGAAATCGGTTGATCAGGTAATTAGATTAAAATAATTATCTGATCAATCGATCAATTAATCCTCATCGTCTACTACCATCGTCAAGGAAAGCGAATCATGCCACCCTTGTTTTTTTCCAAAAAAAATAGAAATAGGTTCTAATGGAAAAAAACGATAACCAGTCCGAATTAATATATCTAGAAGCGAAGCTCGTTTACCTGAAATATTTTTTACAGAAGTTTTAGTCACATACTTTCCCAAAGTTTTTCCTTCAAAAAAATATTCACAACTAATATAATATACGGCAATTACGAGACATCCTATGCTTATATTGATCGAATCGTTTTGAAAAATATCCAGCCATTCATTCTTTCCTAAACCACAAAACACCAGACCTAACAATACTCCTACAAAAACTGATAAATTTAAAACGGTCAAATAATCTATGACTACATTTAAAAATCGTTTGAGCAGAGAAGCTCGATAATGATTTTTTTTTCTTTTGGAAAGCACTAACTCATCGTCCAAAATTCCAAGAACTTTTCTCATCGTTTATCATTTTAAAAAAAATTAAAAAATCAGATGAGGGGGATTTCTAATACGATTACTTATTCAAGAACTATGCCTTTGGCTTACCCCAACTTTTAAAGATTATCTTGCGTCTATCTTTTTGATAAAGCTTTTTATTATTTTTTTAAAGACCAATTCATGAAAAATCTAATTTTCTTTCTCGTTTTCTTTTTCCCTATTTCAATTAATGCCCAAGGATGGGACAAGGTATATCCACCTGATTCTACCGTCTTTGGATTAGGATTCAGTATTGGATTTGAAGTAGATCAGACTACCGAAGGTGGTTATCTTTTAGGTGGCGAAATTGATTTAGCAACAGGTGCAATTCGACATTATTTGCGGTTGGTAAAAACAGATCAACTAGGAAATGTGATTTGGCAACATACCTATAGTGAAGGCGATGTTATTAGTGAAGAAGTGCATTTTGTTAAGGAGTTACTCAATCAAGAAATCATAGTCGGAAGTAATAAATTCGGCTTCCCTCATTTCCGAAAAATAGATGCCTTGGGAAATTCTATCTGGGAAAAAACTTACGAAAGCGATACTTCGTATGTTATCCAATGTGGAATCGTTTGTTCTGATGGAAATTATTTATTTGCGGGTTATTCTTGGATTGGAGCAGATGCCTTTTTCGCTCTATTGAAATTTGATATTGAAGGAAATTTAATTTGGAAAAAACATCATTCTTTAATCGGTGGCGGAAACCCGCAAGCGATTAGTGAAACTAGCGATGGAGGATTTATTGCTACGGGGCCTTTAGACTCAAAAGTCGCTTTGTTTAAAATTAGTCCTGATGGAGATTTAGATTGGACAAAAAGTTACGAATTTTCTGCTTTTGATAATGGCTTCACCGTCAAACAAACCCCAGACGAAGGTTATATTGTTGGAGGTGCTACCTCTGGAATTAGTAGCACGTTACCTTTAGTTTTTAAAACTGACTCCCTCGGAAATGGGGAATGGACAAAAACATTATCAGTTAATGCATTACACCAAGTCTCAAATATTATTTTAAACCCAAATGGAAACTATGTTGCTGTTGGTTCACTTCATGGATTTTGGGGATTTAGTCAAAATGGATTTATTATAGAATTAGATGCTCAAGGAGAAGAAGTTTGGTCTGAAAATTTCACTTCTCTAAACCAGCAGATAGCTTCGATAAAACATACTTCTGATGGTGGTTATATTTTAGCCGGAGCTACCTCAGAAGGAATGCTACTCAAAAAAATTGGAGGAACAACTCCTATTAAAAATAATTATCTCTCCAAATTTAACATAGAAGTTTTCCCGAATCCGATGAATGCTCAAACTACTTTTAAAATTGGAAACATCAATCTTAAAAATATCAATCTCCAAGTTTTTGATGTGATGGGAAAAATGGTTCGGGAAGAACCTCATAAAGACTCAACTTTTATCTTTCATAAAAAAAACCTTCCCAGCGGTATTTATTTTTATAAAATAGATAGTGGGAATATATTGTTGGGAAATGGAAAAATAGTCATCAACTAATTAATTGTAACAACTATTTTTTTTGAAAAAAAACCAATATTTAAAGAATACTCCTACGAATATTCTAATTTTGCCTGCGAAAAATAGATAGACTATGGTGGTGAAGATTTTAGTCTTTATCATTGTATAAAAAATTAAACATGCAAGAATCATTTGAAGTAACAGGAGGCATCTCACTCAAAGGAACCCTCACTCCTCAAGGAGCAAAAAACGAAGCGCTACAGGTTCTATGCGCTGTACTTTTAACCAAAGAAAAAGTAACGATCAGTAATGTTCCAAATATTTTGGACGTGCGAAAGTTGTTAAGCTTATTAAAAGGCTTAGGTGTAAAAGTTAGAAAAACTAAAGCTAATACTTACAACTTCCAAGCAGACGAAATCGATTTAGATTTTTATCATTCTGATGAATTCCAAACAGATGCTAAAAAGATTAGAGGTTCCGTTATGTTGATTGCGCCTTTGTTGGCGCGATTTGGTAGAGCAAGTTTACCAAAACCTGGCGGTGATAAGATTGGGCGAAGAAGATTGGACACACACCTTTTAGGTTTTCAAAAACTAGGCGCAAAATTCAAATATGAAGGCGAGAAATTTTTCCTCGAAGCCAAAAGACTTAAAGGTACTTACCTACTCATGGATGAAATCTCTGTGACTGGAACTGCTAATATTGTTATGGCTGCCGCTTTAGCAAAAGGAACGACTACTATTTATAATGCTGCTTGCGAACCTTATTTACAGCAACTTTGTAGAATGCTCAATGACATGGGTGCACAAATTTCAGGAATCGGGTCTAACCTTTTGACCATCGAAGGAGTCGATGAATTAGGCGGAACGAAACATCGAATTTTGCCTGACATGATTGAGATTGGAAGTTTTATCGGATTGGCTGCAATGACTCAATCTGAAATTACGATTAAAGATTGCCGTGTTGATCAATTGGGAAATACACTTTCTGTTTTTAGGAAATTAGGGGTCAAATTTAAAATCAAAGGCGACGATATTTTTATCCCAAAACAAAAATCTTACACGATTCAAAGTTTTATTGATGGTTCGATCATGACGATTTATGATGCACCTTGGCCTGGATTTACACCTGATTTAATTTCGATTCTTTTAGTTATGGCGACGCAAGCGAATGGAAGTGTTTTGATTCATCAAAAAATGTTTGAAAGTAGATTATTCTTTGTCGATAAATTAATTGACATGGGTGCACAAATTATTCTTTGTGATCCACATCGAGCGACGGTGATTGGTTTGAATCGAAAATCTCAATTGCGAGCGATTGAAATGACTTCACCTGATATTCGTGCGGGAGTGGCACTCTTGATTGCTGCACTTTCTGCCAATGGAACAAGTGTCATTCGAAACATTCACCAAATCGATCGAGGATATGAAGATATTGATAAAAGGTTAAATGCAATTGGAGCTAAAATTAAACGTGTGAAAAGTTAAAATAAACATTAAACCGTGCCAAGCTTTAAAAGTGTGTCACGGTTTTCTGAAAATAAAACAATGGATATATCTGTAATCATTCCAGTTTATAACGAAGAGAAAAATATTCAAAACTTATATGATCGGCTTTCGCAGGTCATGCAAGATTTGGGTGTTACTTACGAATTGATTTTTGTCAATGACGGTAGTAGCGATGCTTCAATTGGTTTGATTAAAGTATTATCTAAAAAACAAAGCTCAGTCAAGTACATTGATTTTAGTAGGAACTTCGGTCATCAAATTGCAGTCACCGCAGGCCTCGACAAAACTATTGGTGACGCAGTTGTGATCATTGATGCTGATCTTCAGGATCCTCCAGAATTGATAGCAGAAATGTATCAAAAACGAAAAGAAGGTTTCGAAGTCATTTATGCAAAAAGGAAGAATCGAAAAGGCGAGAGTTTTCTTAAACTTTTGACTGCAAGAGTTTTTTATCGCCTTTTAGCAAAAATGACTTCCATTTCGATTCCCGTAGATACTGGTGATTTTAGAATGATTGATAAAAAGATAGTGGAAGTTTTGCGGGAAATGCCTGAGAAAAATAAATACCTCCGTGGACAAATTTCTTGGGTTGGATTCAACCAAACCTTTGTTGAATATGATCGCCAAGAGCGCCAAGCAGGAGCCACCGGTTACACTTATCGCAAGATGTTGCACTTCGCACTAGATGGAATTACTGCCTTTTCCGACGTGCCTTTAAAGATCGTAACCTACTTTGGATTTATAGTTTCAGTCATTGCTTTTTTTGTAGCAATTTATGCCTTGCTTGCGAAGTTCGTTTGGGAAAACTCAGTTCCTGGTTGGACATCTTTAATGATTGCGATTTTATTTATTGGAGGAATACAGATGATTGCCATTGGAATTATTGGTGAATATTTAAGTCGAATGAATCATAATATTCGTAATCGACCACTTTACATTATTCGAGAGTCTAATATAAAAGAAGATTGATTTCCTTTTCATCTTAAATCAAATAGCTTAATCCCCCCAAAACATACCTCTACTCACCTTGCAATTCTTCAGAAAAAATAAGTGGAATAACCTTTGCATTATATCATATTACAAATTGGAAACTTTCTAATATTCTCTTTAATCAGTTCTCCTTGCTATTAGAAAACCTAATATTAATCCAAAAAAATTAACTTTTTTTTATTCGTAAGTCAATGTCTATCACTCATTTACAATAAAAAAACTCAAGTAATTTAAAAAAATATCCGCTCCATGAAACGAGTAAGACAAATTCTCATCGCTGAAGACAACCTAGCTGACTTGGAATTAATCAAATCTGCTTTTGAAGAAATTAATCTTTATGCTGAAATAACTATAGTAAAAGATGGTCAAGAGTTACTTGATTTCTTTGAAAATGACAATATTGAAGATTTAGGATTAGTCCTTTTAGACCTTAATTTGCCTAAAATTGATGGAATGGATATTCTTAAGAAATTCTATACTGATGATATTTTGAAAAAAATTCCAATTGTAGTTTTTACCTCTTCAAATGATTACGATAAAATTATTACTTGCTACGAATATGGAGCAAATGCTTGCATCAAAAAACCAGAACACATTGGTGAGTTCAGTAAGATTATTCGAGCGACAACTAATTTTTGGTTAGAGATAAATGTTCTGCCTAGTTTTAAAGCAGTAGCTTTGTAGTTTTCTTTTCCGAAAAAATAAAAGGGTTGTTAGTTCACAGGAACTAACAACCCTTTTATTTTTTGAGGAAATCAATATTTCTTTTTAGTCCTTCAAATTTTGTTCTTTTCACCGCTGATTTTTTAAATATTTTTTGAAAAACTTCTTTGGTCATTTCTTCCCAATCTTCCTTTTTCATTTTTAACAAATCAGGATGCGGATCAAATTCTGGTTCATTATGTTTTTTGGAAAAACGATTCCAAGGACACACATCTTGACAAATATCACAACCAAACATCCAATCTTCAAATTTACCTTTATAACTTTCCGGAATAGATTCTTTTAACTCAATGGTAAAATATGAAATGCATTTACTTCCATCCAAAATATATCCTTCTGGCGAAATTGCTTCCGTCGGACAAGCATCAATGCAACGTGTGCAACGCCCACAATAATCTTTAATTGGGCCATCCACTTCCAACTCTAAATCAATAATCAGCTCCGCCAAAAAAAAGAAAGAACCTTGTTTTGGATGAATCAATAAAGTATTTTTTCCAATCCATCCTACCCCACTTCGCTTTGCCCAATCTCTTTCTAAAACGGGTGCAGAATCCACAAAACATCTTCCATCTACTTCTCCAATTTCTGTTCGAATAACTTCTAGAAACGTTTTTAATTTATTCTTGATCACAAAATGGTAATCTTTTCCGTAGGCATATTTTGCTAACTTTGGAGTAGTTGAATCATCTTGTTGTTCGGCAGGAAAGTAATTATATAACAATGTAATTACGGATTTTGCTCCTTCAACTAACTTAGTTGGATCTGTTCTTTTTTCAAAATGATTTTCCATGTATTGCATTTTGCCATGCATTCCATTTTTCAACCACTCTTCTAAATTTCGAGATTCCTCCTCCATTTTTTCAGCCTTAGCAATGCCTACAAATTCAAAGCCCAATTTATAGGCAGTTTCTTTAACCAGCTTTGTACGACTTTGAATATTCATTTTGGAAAATCTATTTTGCGTTCATTCTTAGAATCCAAAAGTAATTGATATTTTGCAAAAAAATTAACCCAGTTCAATTTTGTCAAAAGATAAATTACATCAGATCATTTTTTGGATTGCAGGAATCCTACTTCTCTCCTACTCGACCATTCGAGCAGTAAAAATTCCGATGACGATTGATGAAGCAACTACGTTTTTAGTTTATGTTCAGATTCCGCTTAAAGATGTTTTCCTCAATAATCCAGTCAACACAAATAATCATTTTTTAAATACATTTTTGATTCGATTGAGTACCTGGATTCTAGGTGATTCTGATTTTTCAGTTCGGTTTCCAGCTTTGCTTGGGCATTTTTTATACATCCTTTTTTCCTTCAAATTAATTCGAGCGATCAGCAATCAAACCATCGTAATCATTTGTGGAATTGTCTTGTTGCACCTCAATCCATACTTTATGGATTTCTTTGGATTGGCTCGTGGATATAGTTTAAGTTGGGGACTGATGATGGCAAGTATGTTTTATTTATATCGCTACATTCAAGAGAAAAAAGATAAATATATCAATTGGTCATTTGTTCTTGCAGGACTTTCGGTTTATAGTATTTTGATTGCATTGAACTATTTTTTAGCATTGATCGTCGCTTTTAATTTTATTTTCCTTCGAGATTTTTTTAAAAACAAAATAGATACTTCAGTTGTACTTTACTTTTTAAAAAAAAACATTTCAGCTATTCTGACCAGTTTTGTTTTGTTTGCACTCTTAGCCTATCCCATTTCTAGAGTTCGAGCAAACAATGAATTTTATGGCGAGAAAGGAAGTTTTTACAACGATACAATTCTCTCCTTAGTCAATCAAAGTCTATTTGGAAGAAAGTATTTTGGGATAGATTTCCCTGAAGTTTTAGTGGGGATTGCAATTGCAATTTATCTGAGTGTATTAATTTTTTCTATTAAAAAATTATCCTCAAAGAACCATAACTATATATTTACGGGTGGGTTAACTTTCGGAATTTTATTTTCCATTACCTGTTGGAGTACAATCGCACAGCTTCATCTATTAGGAACACCATTCCTTGCAGGTCGAACGGCTCTGATTTATTTTCCTCTTTTTTCAATACTTCCGATCTTCTTTTTCACCTTTTTTGATACGAAAAAATGGTTACAATTGGGACTTTGCTTAATTCCATTTTTTGCTTACTCATTTCATTTCTCAAAATGCGCCAACACCTTTACTGTTAGAGAATGGTGGTTTGATACGAACACAAAAGATGTAATTACTTATTTTTTGGAAAATGAAAAACATGAGGAGCAAGTTACTTTTGGAGTTCGTGCTTTTAATTCTCCTTCCTTTCATTATTATGAACAAATATGGCACCTAGAAGATCAAGTAGATATGATAAGATTAGAGCAACTTTCAAAAGATGAACTCTTTAATTATTATTACATAGAGGAAAGTTGGCTTCCTGAAATCAGCAATGAAAGATATGAAATAATACAAAAGTTCGACACACGGGTTTTACTAAAATTAAGACCTTCTGCTTCAAAAGAGGAACAATAAGCTAACCTTAGATTCTATAGAAAAAAATTAGAAACGTTCCCCTTAGGAGACATGGATTTACAATATTTGCAACTTTGCATACTTCAACATGATACGACGTTCTGGACTTTCAATTCCTTGAAACATAATCGTTGCAACTCGATTGTCAACTGCACCATCAATACTAATCACTCGACCTTCGCCAAACCTTAGATGCAAAACTTTCATTCCTGCTTGAACTTTTGCAGGAGAGTCAGGCTTAAAAGTACTTGGATCAACTGCAAATTTCGGAGCAACGACTGTACCTCTTCTTTTGAAATTTCCTTTCACACCTGAAGATATTCGCTCTTGTCTTTTACTTGAACTTAGATTCATGCTTCCACCGACGCTTAGTGACGCATCAAAATGCTGTGGAGATATTTCATTTAAAAAACGACTTGGTTGATCATTTCTTAATTTCCCAAATTTATATCTTCCTCTTGCAAACGATAAAGTTAAATATTGTTCAGCTCTAGTAATCGCTACATAAAATAATCGACGCTCTTCATCTAAGCCTTCTTTGCTTTCCATCGACATAAATGATGGAAATAAATTCTCTTCTAAACCAACCACAAAAACAGATTTAAACTCCAACCCTTTCGCAGAGTGAACGGACATCAACGTGACAAATTCTGTTTCTTCCACCTGACTATCCATGTCAGTATGTAATGCGATATTCTGCAAATAACTAGTTAGTGTCTTATCGGGCATCGTAGCCTCATCGATAATTTCATCATTTTCCACAAATTCCTTTACACCATCTAACAATGCATTTACATTTTCGATTCTACCTAGACCTTCGAGAGATTGGTCTTTTTGCATTTCTGCAATTAATCCACTATTTTTTGCCACAAGAATGGCAACTTCGTAGGCATTTGAGTTTTCAGCTTTTCGAGTAAAACTCATGATTGCTTTAATAAAATTATTGATGGCTGTTATTGCCTTTGCGCTTGCTTTAACCAGTTGTAAACATTCCCACATCGTCTTACCTGTTTCAGCTGCCATTGCTGAAATTTTATCAATGGTAGTTTTCCCAATTCCTCTTCGTGGGTAATTTAAAACTCGCTTTAGTGCTTCCTCATCTCGTTTATTGACTGTCAACCGAAGATAGCCTAATAAGTCTTTCACTTCTTTTCTTTGATAAAAGGAAAGTCCACCAAAAACTTTATAACCAACATTATATCGTCGCAAATATTCTTCAAAAATTCTCGATTGAGAATTAGTTCTATACAAAATTGCGATCTCATTATTCTTAATATGATATCTATTCTTTTGTTCTAAAATCACATCTGCAATTCGTTTTCCTTCTTCCTTATCTGTGATTGCTTGAATGACTTGGATCTTTTGTCCTTCTCCTTTGTCTGACCAGATTTTTTTAGGAATCTGCTTTTGGTTATTTTTTATTAACTCATTTGCTGCTTGAACAATGTGATCGGTAGAACGATAATTTTGCTCCAACTTAAAAGTCTTGAGGTTTTTGAATTCTTTTTCAAGATCTAAAATATTATCAATCGTTGCTCCACGAAAAGCATAAATACTTTGTGCATCATCACCTACCACACAAAGATTTTCTGGACTATTTTCATATTTGACAAACTTCTTGATGATGGCATATTGTAGATAATTCGTATCCTGAAACTCATCTACCAAAAGATATTTAAATCGTTTCCGGTATTTTTCTACCACATTATCAGGATTCTGATGAAGTAGTCGAAACATTTGAAAAAGCAAATCATCAAAATCCATTGCGCCTGCTTTTTTACATCGTTCCATATATTTTGCATAGATAGCATGGATGTAAGGTCGCTTACTCATTTTATCTTGGAGTAATAATTCTTTATTTTCTTTATATGCTTTTGGAGTAATTAAATTACTTTTTGCAGAAGAGATTCTACTTCGCACTCCATTAGCAGCATATACTTTAGTGTCCAAGTTCATCTCCTTTACAATTGAATTCAAAAGACTTTTGGAATCATCTGTATCATAAATGGTGAAGCTGGAAGCATAGCCAATTTTATCTGCTTCTACTCTCAATATTCTTGCAAAGATAGAGTGAAAAGTACCTGCCCAAACTCTATCCGCCTTGTCTCCTACCACCTTTGCAATTCGAGCTTTCATTTCTTTAGCGGACTTATTCGTAAAAGTCAATGCTAAAATTTCCCAAGGTGCAACTCCTTCTTCAATCAAATGAGCAATCCGATAAGTCAATACTCTAGTCTTGCCTGAACCAGGTCCAGCAATTACTAAAACTGGGCCATCCGTATTTGTCACGGCAGCTCGTTGTACATCATTCAATTCTTGCAAATAAGATTTCATCAAGTATATTTTATAGTTTTAAACTGTACCTCTATTTCTATTTCGCCAAACAGAAAGTAATAATCTCAAAGGAAGTAAAGCTGTCACTACTAAACTTGCTGCACCAAAAAAGTACATTTCAGTTTTTACATAGTTGGCAAACCCCCAATGATTTTCATATGCTAACTTTTCCACAAGAACATCTATTCCTTGCTCATCCAAAAAAGTTCGAACACTTGTTAACTCATTGACCAAATAGGCAAAGAGCGGTAAGCAAAGGAAAAAAATAACTACTTTCAGAATTTGTCTATTCGCTAAGAAAGTATGTTTTAATAAAAAGAAATATCTAGCAAATGTGATAAAGACAATAATAAAAAGAAGGTTAGTAAATAGAAATGGATAATCTTCCACATTTTCCATAATAGGAAATAAAACTGCAAATGCGATTACGGCAGTAAAAATCCACCACACCAATTCCATCCGAAGAGCTAATGATTGTTCTTTGTTCATAATAAATTTGCTTGCTAAGAAATATTACATGATTAAAAAAATGATTCTTTAGCCTTCTAACAAGGAGGGCAAATTTAAGTTTTTTTTAGGAAAAAGAAGTTTAGGATAATATGTAGTTGCCTGATAAATGATAAATATAATTTCATTATAAGACAAAAAAAAAGTCTTGTACAAATTAATGTACAAGACTTTACCTTTTCAGGATTTTTGTATTAAAATGGCA
>CALJOK010000053.1 GCA_937981555.1 uncultured Saprospiraceae bacterium | reverse complement strand
TTATATTCATATCGGTCTCCTGCACTTGTAGAAATTATTTGAATCATTCCAGTAGAAGAACACGTTGGATTTGTCCCTTCCACATTCATGGAAACATTTTCAGAAACCTTATTGACGCATACATTATCAATCAAAGCACCTCCTCCACTAGAAATAGAAATGAGCATTTCGATCTGAGTATAAGCAATATTATTGGGTGGAGGTAAATCAATAGTTCCAGAAACACGCATCCAATTTAAGTTATTCCAATCTGATGTAGGAATTGGATTAGGAGCAGCTATAGAACTACATTCAAATGTAAATTCATCTTGAACCATTTCCTGTTCAAGATTTCCAATATCGTTTTTATAAAAGAACTCGATTACATAATTAGTACTTAATTCGGTAGCGTTTTCATCAAAACCTGCAATGTCAAATGTAATTTGGTAAGTAGCACAGGCAGTTAAATCTCCTCCAAAAAGTTCTTCTTTTTGGTATACACATTTGCCCTGTACATTAGCTTCTGGTAAATACAAAAAACGATTTCCATCAGTAGCTCTTCCTGGATCTTCTATCCAATAAATACCTCCATCTGCGTCAAAGTCATCTAAAGGCAAACCACCGAAACTTGCCACTACCATTGCATTATTAGGATTAACAACTGAAGCATTTACAGAAAATGAACCATCCTCAAAACTACCATTTCTTACCAAACTAGGTTCAACACAACAAGAAGATAAATCAATACATTCTGGATCAAAATTATCAATCAAACCATCACCATCATCATCAATTCCATTATCACAAATTTCCACTCCCGATAGAATCAATCCTGCATCCCAGGAGTTATCATAATTACCTCCAGCAACAGAAAATACCTCTGTACGATTGGTACTTGAATTAAAATCGGAATCGGAAAGATCACTTGAACCATTTAGTCCTTGAGTTGCATAAGTTACACCTGATGGTAAATTCAATTCTACAAAATAATTTCCAGGAGTAATTTCTGAAAATAAATAATACCCTGGATTTCCATTGGCATCATTGGAAGTAATAACTGTACCTATAGGGCTAGAAGGACTCGCATTATTATATAAATATATTTCCACTCCATTAATCCCTTCCGAAGCAGCTTCATCTTGGATTCCATTTCCATTAGCATCATTCCAAACATAATCTCCTACTGCACCATTTGACGAAGCATATAACCCCATATCCCAACTCAAGTCATACGCAAAGTTATCGAGTGTAATAATTGGTGTAATCGCTACCTCTAAACCATTTAACGAAGAGGGAATACCATCTGAATCTATATCATTATCAGCCCCGATATCATTGGTAGTAAATTCCATGACAGCAGGTTTATAAAATACCGAATAATAATCTCCATCTATTAAGTTGGGAAAAAGATAATATCCTGAATTAGCTGTTAAGGTAAAATTGATCAAAGTATCTACTACTGGGTCAATAACTCCATCGTCATTATCCTTGTACAATTCCACTCTTACTCCATCAATTCCAGGTTCTCCTCCATCTTGAATTCCATTTTGATTAACATCATTCCACACAAAATCTCCATAGACATTAGGCACTACATTATCAACATCAACACCTACTTTTACTGGTTCTGATGGTAAAACATATTGACCATTATCAGTACGTCTTCCTATAAATCCAAAAGAATTCCAAGCAATAGAATCTGGTTGGGCTCCAATTGTTGTAAAAATATTTACAGGAACTCTCATTGCCCAAGATAATTGAATGGTATCATTAGGCACTAAAATCGTATTTCCAAAATCAAACCTCACAGAACGAACGGTTGTCAAATCTGCCGGCGGTGTAGTAGACCAATTTGGACTTGCACATCCAACAGGTCCCGTAACAACAAATCCTTCATCAACTCTACATGGATTTTCTTCTAAGCTATAATAAACAGTAACTCCCGATGGAGCACTTACTGTACTTACCAAATTAGGTTGCCATCTTGAATCTCTAGGCGTAGTATCCACCACTCCAATATCTCCAGTTGATGGAAAAATATCAATAATCACAATACTATCCATTGCAATATTTCCAATATTTCTTACTTCCAAAATATAATCTGCTATACCTCCTGGAACAGAATGAGCTACTGCTGGATATTTAGTGTAAGTAGAATCCAATTGACCTTTTACTAGTTTCTCCGATTCAATACTCACCGTTGAATTAATATTTAATAATATATCTTTAAAACAAAATTCTTCTGTGGTATCTCCATCACTATCCAAATCATCATCATCGGTATCTTTACTACCTCCACTACAAAAATTTGAAGTATTATTAAGTATAGCAAATTCATTTATTAAGGCTCCAGTACCTGGTGGAGCTAAGTTATTAACTATCGCATCAAAAGTTACATAGAGATTCTCATTCGGAGATAAACTAAATGAAGAAGCCCCTGTCCATTCCCATTTTAATAATGACCTTCCTGTTCCATTAAAATCTGTCTGTTCAAAAAAAATTGGATTTGGAGCTCCTGTTCCACCTGAACTATACCCCCAACTTCCACTAATATATTCTAATCCTTCAGGTAAAAAATCAGCTGCAATTGGATCAGGTAAGTTGCCTATTGATGATGATGAATTTCTTACTCTTAATCTAAATGTTGCCGTATCCCCTACTCCCAAAGACTCCGTATGAGTCTCTGACCAAGTACCTGTACTTGTTCTTATATATTTTCGCAAGGATGGTCTAAAGCCAGCTACTCCTGATAACACCTCAAATGTAGCACAGCCATTTATATAGGATGCTCCTGGAGTTGAAGAAGACTGATCGGTACAATTAGTCAGATTTCCAATTGGAGCATCTGTCTTTACTAAAAAATCTAAGACGATATTTCTGTACATACCAAAACCAGAATATACATCACCATAACACCAATTTATTACCGTTATATATTCTGAGTTATCGCTTGGTAAACCAAGATCACTATAAACATCTATTGGGCCTGACTCCCATAGTGAAAAAGGTGATCCTGAAATTACATATGGACCTCCAAGATTAGTTTCGTAAGAAATAGTAATTACATTATCCGCCCCTAATAATCCTCCATAATAATATCCTCCATGATGTATTTTTTGAATAACCAATCCATCTGGAATCGTATCAATTAAACAAAGATCATCTAAATCTTCTGTTCCTGATATATCCAGATATATTTCATATGCATCAGAATTACCTTGATAAAGACTAGAATTAGAAACAGTCTTAATTGCTTCCGCTTCGAAATTTGGAGCAGTTAACAAATATGAAGAAGTCACTCCTGTTGAAGTAGGACTTTCTCCATGCGGAGTATAATATATCGTAACATCATTGATTATTTCATCCCCTACATTCCAAGAAGGAGAAGGAACCCCCAAGCTAACTTTCGGATAAAAACATTCTCCAGGACCAAGGGAATCGGGAAGAGTGAAAGTAATAGAATGATTAGAAGCATCATAGACATAACTACTACCTTGTGCATTAATTGCTCCCAAAAAAGTAGTATTAGCAGGAAAAGTATCAACTATGGAAACATTATCAAAACCTAGCGTACCATTTTCGACAATACCATCTCCTGTATTACATACCTTAAATGTATAACTAATTGTTCCTCCAACTGCTCCACCTCCTCCTACGTATTTAACAAAATCAGTTTTGCTTGATGCCGTAACTGTTGATATAACTGGCCCGGAAGTTACTGCAGTTGCGTTGGTCGCATCTATAGTTGCAGAGTTAGAAGCTACAGCTCCATTTTCTGAAATTCCATTTGGAAAAGCAACATTAACTTCTACTTGACCTGACGATCCAGATGGAAAAGGGTCAATAAAGGTAAATGAAACCGTATGAGTCGATGAATTATAGGATGAACTAGCAATGTGAACTGAATTGGCTATTGAAACAAATTCAACTTCAGGAGGAAGAGGATCTGTAATATAGGTTCCTAAACAATCTTCTGTAGTTCCTGAACAACTATATTGTAAGGTATAGGTAAAAGTTTCTCCTGATTCCGGAGTAGTATTAGATACTAATTTTGTTAATTCAAGAACACTTGCAATCCGACTAGAAGATGATGATGAATGGAGATTACTTTTTATAGATTTGGTGCTGCCAAGTACCAATAGCAATACAGAAGTTGCCATTAACAACTTAACAGTAAAGGAAATCTCATTAAATTTCTTCTTACTAAAAAATATTTTACTAATATTTTTAAAAACCATATATGTTTATCTGCCTTCCACTTCTCATTAGAAAAAATGTTCATAAGAAACCAGTCAATTTTCATTCCATTTATTATACTTTTTCCTATGGGTCTTTTTTGTCCAAATCATTCAAATTAGGAGAATCAGCTTTACAACAAGGACAATCAGTATCATCACAATCAATCAAACCATCTCCATCATCATCAATTCCATTAACACAATTTTCGAAGCATAATACTCCTACATCAAGAGTGATTAATACAGTATTAAAACATCCATTTGATATCCTTTCTACTCTGACATAAACTGTACCATCAGAACTGATATGTGGACTAATCAAATTATTAACTCCATTTTGAGCATCAGTTAAAGTAGGATGATAGGAAATTATTACTCCTGATTCTATAGAAACTGTTGGATTGGCATCGTATAAAAAGAATATTCCTGAACCTGTCATATTTGAATTATCACAAGTATTTAATGTTGTAGGATTAGCTATTGGTATACAATCGGAGTCCAAACAATCAGCATTACCATCATTATCATTATCTAATCCATCGTCACAAATTTCTGGTAAACATGAACCAACTAAAGGGTTTTGCCACGTATTATTGGAAGGTAAAGTATATGTATATGAAGTAACTAAACCATTGGCTTCAACGGAGGCTGTACCTGTACCAGCAATTCCATCATTATCAGAATCTGATACCTCTTCTTCCTCAGTATCCAAACACCCATCACCATCAGAGTCCAATTCACATATATCAAGAATTCCATCTGGAGAAGTTTCACTATCTGCTACTGTATAATTTAGCATTCCACTTTCAGGAGTCGTTTCTAAAGCATCAAATAATCCATTATTTCCAGAATTAAGATTAGCATTATCAATCACTCCATCTAAATTAGCATCAGTAGCAGAATGTCCTGCTTCTACCACATCATATAATCCATCATTATCACTATCTAAATCGAGAGAATTGATTACACCGTCTCCATCACAATCACAATCCGCAATCACTTCTCGTAATGATACATCATCTACTCTAATATCATTCCCACCACATCCTGCAGTTAAATTCACTAATTCAACTACCACATCTCCACTTGTTGTACCAGAGTACCAACTAGCAAAAAACTGTTGCCAAACATCTGGCCCATTGGAACCTCCCGTTTGTCGATCTAGATTAAAACCTGCGGTAAGGTTTACTCCATTTATTCTAAACTGAAGATTCGGATCTTCTTCAATTACCATTATCCAAGCTGAAAATTCGTAATTCTTTCCTGGCTCTACAGTTACCATTTGCTTCCAATATGCTTGCCCTGGAATATCATTTGGATCTACATATATTGAAAATCCAGAACCTGTTGTATGGTCTGGTAAATTTTCAGCTAAACATGAACCATTAGTTGAATTACAATTTGTGGTAGGCAGAATATTTGCTCCAGTTCCATAAGCATCAGTTATGACTACTGAACCATCATAAGTTCCTCCAAAATAATTATAATAATCATAACAAAGTCCATTCATACTTGAACAGGGACTAATTGCGACCCAACCTTGAGTAGGACAATTCCCTCTTGTATCAAAATAATTATTTTTTCCTCTATTAAAATCTGATGTCCAATTTGCGTAAGCATCTTCGAAATCTCCATTTTCTACCAGCTCTATACCATAAGAATAATCTGGACACTCTACTGAATCTGGAATACCATCATTATCATCATCCAAATCACAGAAATCTCCAATCCCATCTCCATCATTATCGCTACACGATACAGAACTAGCACAGGATTCACAATCAAAACAATCTATTAAACCATTTCCATCATTATCGATCCCATCATTACATATTTCTGCACAAGCAGCTCCAACGGTAAGTGTAACAACTGCAGTTGCAAAACATCCACTAATATCATTTTCAACTCTTGCGTAAATAGTTGAATTAGGACTATCATATGAACTAGTTAAATTATTGACTCCATTTTGAGCATCAGACAAAGTAGCATATAAATATACTGTCAACCCTGTAACTCCTCCTGAGATATCAGTATTTAAATCGGGTAAGAAAAAGGTTCCAGACCCTGCTCCGTTTGAATTATCACAAGTAGTGAGCGTTGCAGGATTTGCTATCGGAATACAAATTGTTTCTTCACAATCTGTCAAGCCATTCAAATCATCGTCAAAACCATTATTACAAATTTCTGGACAAGAGCCATCTTGCAAAGTCAAAGAAATATAATTACTGCCACAAGATTTACCATCAATAACTTGAATAGAATCATAAATACCAGTACTTAAACCAGTTAATACAATCTCATTATTTGCATTTATGGTTTGGGCAAAAATTGTATCCCAAACACCATTGTATTTATAAGAAATATCATACGGGCCGCCGTCACCTAAATAACAATCTAAAACGTCTAAAGTTATATCCTCACAAATATTGGATCCAATATTACCAGAGATATTGGGTATACAAGAAGTTGCCCCTAAACCGTAAACCATATTATTAAGTCCCCCAGTAACAGCTCCGCCAGGGCTAATTAAATCAGCTTGAAAATTACAAGCCACCCCTGCTAAATTTGGAAAATCAATGACATGAATTGAATTAATACCGGCGTTTGCCCCTAAACCAGTAGATGCATAAATACGGCCATCAGGCCCATTCATAAGACCTCCGATTTTTGAATCAGAACCTATTATCATTCCGCTATTTTCAATATCAGTAGCATCTCCAGCACTTAAATTATATTGTACTATTTTGTCACCTCCGCTTAGCTCCCTAAAAGATGTATATAGCTTTGTTCCATCTGGAGAAAATGCGACATCATAATTTACATAAGGATCAATAGTTCCATTTTTACTAAAAGGGTTTAAGTATAAAATGTTAGAAAACTGACCATTGCTTACATCAAAACTTGCAACCATCATTTCATGAGATTCAAATGGGTAAAATCCTAAAGTTGCCGCAAATCTATATCCGTCTAAAGAGAAAGCTGAGCTATAACGTTGATCAGTATCTTTATGAATATTAGCTGTTACGACAGGTGCTTCAAAACCAGCGCTCGTCCATCGAATAGCCTCCATATCCAATTCATTTCTATAAACTATCCAAGTCGTATCACAAGAAACCTGAACTGCACTAATACTTTCCGACATCTCATAGGCTGTTAGTTGTGTAGGATTACTTATTGTACCCGCCGGAACATTTACAATAACATAGTAAAGTTCTGGAGTAGCTCCGCCATGATCATCTGTGAAGAAAATATACAATTCCTCATTGGCATTACATTGCCCTGGAGCGGGAACAATGATAGGTGTTCCAGCAGCACTTGCCAAATTAGTGGACAAGGTATTAAAGCGATTTTGTGCATCTGAAGTTGAAAATTCATTTCCATCTTTATCCCATGCTTTTTGACCATCTGAATAAATAATTACTTCACCAGATCTAGGATCACAAAATGTTGCTCCCCCCTCTTGTTTGGGCATAAATGATGTCGTACCTAAATCGGCAAAAGTGGAAGGATATCCAGCCAAAGGGCCAGATGTTTGTAATTGATTAAAATCTAATCCACCACCACTTCCAGTATGCCATACATTATAGGTAGCTGCAATTACTGAATCTCCTGTTGTACATATTTCGGAAACCGCGCATCCACAATCGAAATCCATGCAATCTGTCAAACCATCTAGATCGTTATCTATTCCATCATCGCATACCTCTGCGCAAGGCACTATAACCACATCCCCACTTTGAGGACTTGCTGCTATAACAATTGCATTACTCTCATTTGCACAACCTGAATTATCAGAAGTTGTATATACTTGAAGTACGTAAGAACCACTTGCACTAGCCGAGAAGGTAGTTTCTGTTGTACCAGATGATACC
The DNA here is from genome assembly GCA_937981555.1 of uncultured Saprospiraceae bacterium. Lineage (GTDB taxonomy): Bacteria > Bacteroidota > Bacteroidia > Chitinophagales > Saprospiraceae > CAJQQY01. The sequence continues at coordinate 105,137 of CALJOK010000053.1, read as the reverse complement.
ACTACTCCATCTTGAAGCCACTCATAAAAGAACCAACCACTTCCTATTGTATTATCTGTTGCACTTAGTAGTACTGATTCGCCTGGACACATTGAAGTCAAGTTCGGTTCAATGTCAATATCACTTCCACACATTGCCAGATAAATACCATCTATTGCAAGATCATTACCTGTAGTCCCTCGATTTGTATTTACAATCCGCATTTCAGCAGTAGTCGCTGTTCCTGAATTCCATAAACCATTCATTTGAAACCAGATCATAGAATCTGCTAGTGATTGTTGTGGAACCTCAAATGAAGCACTTGGCAATAAAACATCATTAATATAAAAAGAAAAATTAGGTACAGGTTGTATCCCTGCTTCAAGGTAAAATATATTTTTTGCCCAGGCACTAAATACAAAATCTGTATTGGGACATACATCAACTGTTTGTCTCCAAATATCATCATTTAAACCTGAAGAGCTACTCGGATCTGCAGCTAAAAAATTACCATCTATTGCATTTCTATCAACAACTTTCCAGATATTATAAAAATTAGTTAACGTATTATCTAATCCAACAGTATAGTTTCCATAATTACCACTAGTATTAAAAACCGGAAATGATACGTAGTTATAGTCTGAGTCAAATCCAACATTCCCTTCATCAAATTCTCCATTAATAACTAGATTAGGACCTAAGATTAGACAGATAGAATCTAAAGGACAAGGGCAATCAACATCAGCACAATCAGCAAAAGTATCACCATCATCATCAATACCATTATCACATATTTCGACACCTGACAAAATCAAACCTGCATCCCACGTATTATCATAATTACCACCAGTAACTATAAATACTTCTGTACGATTAGTACTTGAATTAAAATCGGAATCGGAAAGATCACTTGAACCATTTGGTCCTTGAGTGGCATAAGCTACACCTGACGGTAAACTCAATTCTAAAAAATAGTTTCCTGATGGAACTTCTGAAAATAAATAATACCCTGAATTACCATTAAAGTCACTTGAAGTAATCACAGAGTCTATCGGAACTGTAGGACTATTGTTATCATATAAATAAATGGTCACTCCATTGATTCCTTCCGAAGTAGATTCATCTTGAATTCCATTTCCATTGGCATCATTCCAAACATAATTTCCGATGGCACCAGTAGAAGATGTATGCAAACCTAAATCCCAACTTAAATCGTAAGCAAAATTATCTAACGTTACAACAGGAGTTATCGCTACATCAAACCCATTATAGATTCCAACTATTCCATCAGAATCAACTGCGTCATTCCCACCTGCATCATTTGTTGCAAAATCCATAGCAGGAGGTTTATAAAAAACAACATAATAATCATAATCAGGTAAATTTGGAAAAAGATAATAACCTCCATTGGCAGTAACCGTAAAATTGATAAATCTATCTGATGCAGGGTCTGAAATTCCATCTCCATTATCTCTAAATAATTCTACTCGAACGCCATTGATTCCTGATTCGCCTCCATCTTGAATTCCATTCTGATTCGTATCTTCCCACACAAAATCACCAATCACATTTGGCACAACATTATTTAAATCAATCCCTACTTTTACAGGTTCTGATGGTAAAGTATATTGACCATTACCAGTTTGTCTTCCAATATAACCAAATGAATTCCATGCAATAGAATCAGGTTGTGCTCCTATAGTTGAAAAAATATTTACAGGAACTCGCATCGCCCAAGCCAATTGAATGGTATCCATAGGTTGTAACACCGTACTTCCAAAATCAAATTTCAAAGAGCGAACGGTTGTTAAATCTGTTGGAATAGTTGTCGACCAATTTGGAACATCACATCCTATCGGTCCAGAAGGCACTAACCCTTCATCAGCTCGACATGGATTAGCCGCTGTACTATAATAAACAGTAATTCCTGCTGGAGCACTTACTGAACTCACCAAATTTGGTTGCCAACGAGAATCTCTATTAGTTACATCAATCACCCCTATGTCTCCTACTGATGGTAATATATCAATTACTACTACACTATCCATTGGAAGATTCCCTGGATTCCGAACTTCCAAAATATAATCTGCTAGACCTCCAGGTACAGAATTCCCAACATCTGGAAACTTGGTATAGTTATCATCGAACTGCCCTCTTACTAATTTTTCACTTTCCAATGCTAATAATTCATTGATATTTACTGCTATTCTATTTCCACAAAACAATTCACTTACATCTCCATCGTTATCAAAATCATAAACATCAGCATCTTGAATTCCACTTATACAATCTGTAGAATTAGGCGTTTGAATATAAGTATTATTATAAAATGCAGGAAATCCACCGACCGCCTCATCTGTAATCTCTGTATTAAATGCTATCACAACTCTTTCCCCTGGAGGAATCTTTATTCCTGCTGGCCATTCCCATTTTAAAAATTCTCTTCCTGTACCTTCATAATCTGAAATAAATGTAAATGTTGGATCAGGAAAACCATAAGTATTTCCCCATCCTGGCAAACTCCAAGTCCCAGAAACATATTCCATTCCTTCTGGTAATAAATCATATGCTATAGGATTTACTACAGAATCAACTGCTCCTAATTCATTTCTTATCGCTATTTGAAAAACGATTATATCACCTCGATCATGTGTTCCACTTGGCCATATACTTTTAACAGGATTTAGTCTTGCTATGCCTGCATTTGCAGCAACTGTTAAATCAACACATTCATTTCTTAATTCAAAATTAGGTGAAGTCGTACTTAATTCTGAGCAATTGGTCACGACTCCTGGACTAGTAGAGGATTTCACAACAAAAGTTAATTCAATAGGAGAAAATTCCTCAAAACCAGATGGTATATCCCCAAAACAAAAATTCAAGGCAGTAATGTATTCTCCGCCTCCTATAGTCAACCCAAGATCATTTTCCACATCAATTACATCATTTGTCCACATCAACCGTGGTGAACCACTTAAAAGTGTTGGGCCATTTAAATTCGTAGTATAAGAAACATTCATAATGTCTGATGGACCTGAAAGTCCTCCATAATACCACCCTCCTAAACTAAAACTAGTAATCTCAATTTCACTTGGAATAGTATCATTGATACAAAATTGATTGATTGGCTCCGTTCCTGATACCACTCCCTCTAAAAAATAAGTACTACTCTCTCCTGGAAATAATGTAGGATTACCTAATGTCTTATACGTTTCTGCTAAATAATTCGGAACTTTAAGAGGGAAAGTTTCACTATCCGTAACAGTTTGAATGATTTCCCCTACGGGAGTAACTGTCCAAAATGCTTCATTGGTAACATCATCTCCTACATTAAAAGTTGGCTCTGGATATTGTACACTAATTTTTGGGAAAATACATTCTCCCGTTGCTAGACTAGAGTGAATTATTGTTACCGAATGAGAAGCTGCATCATAGGTTGCCGAACTTCCCGTATTCAAATTAGTTTCTACAAAAATAGACCCTGGAGGTAAAGTATCAACGATTGTTATCGAATTTAAATTAAGTGTCCCATCCTCTTCAACTCCACTTGTTCCATTACATATCATCAAATGGTATGTTGCATAACCATTACTTGCTCCTCCTCCTAATAAACTTTTGCTTACACCGATTCTAGCTATTGCCGAAGCCGTTGTGGATATACTAGAACTAACAGATGTAGCATTGCTTGCACTAATTGTAGCTGTATTATTTGCAACTGTTCCATCTGGAGTCGTTCCATTTGGAAAACGTACCTCAATTCTTACTTCACCTGTTGTACCTGAAACTAATGGATCTATAAATGTAAATGTAACAGTATTAGTTCCTGAGTTATAAGTCTCCGAAGTAGTATGAACAGAACCGAGCACTCCTACAAATTCTAATCCTGCTGGTAAAGGATCTGTAATTACTGTTCCAAGGCAATCCTCAGTCAAGCCTGCACAACGATATTGAAGAGAATAGAAAAATGTTTCCCCTGACAAAGGCATAGAATTAGAAACTGACTTAGTCAATTCCAATGCGCTTGCTATATTTTTTACAGGTAAAGAAGATTTAGATAGGATTGATTTAAAACCACTAATAGCACCTAATAATAAAATAGTTAAAACTAATAATTTAGTTAATTGAGCACTACCTTGAATAGGAGTATTTAAAAAAAAATGATAGTTTTTTTTCAATTTGGGTTTACTTTGTAACTCATCATCTTAATTTGATCGAGTTACATGTTAAAATTAGAGATTCTTACTAAAAAAAGGTTTCCTTATAGACTACATTTGATAGATTGAATCTATCAAATACCTTTCAAAAGACTTCTTAAATCAATAACTATACCGTATTAATAAAATTGTTAATTTAAAAAAAAGAGAAACTTCATTTCATTTAATTTTGGAGAACTAGCTTTACAATAAGGCTAGGGTTATTTTATTTTCATTATGTAAAAGAATATTCCTAAACTTTATTCTAAAAGAATTATCATAAGTGTTGAAAATAACTGGATTAAATTTGTTATTTCATTCACTCAATAAAGTCGCTATCTCTGAAATGGAACATATATTAGGTTTATGAAATCTAATTACATTTACAATTTTGTTTTCCAGTATCTATAGTAACGCTATCTTTAGCAATACAACCTGCACCATCTGTCACTATAAGATTATAAGTAGTTACCCCCCATGGAGTAACAATTATGTCTGAAGAATTGCTACCTAGTTCTTCCCAATAAAAACTATAACTTCCTGTCCCTCCTGTTGCAGCTCCAGACAATTTCACCTTTTTCCCCTCATTCATTATAGTATAATTACTGGCATCTGCGGTTAAAGGTAAACCAGTAAATGAAATTGTTAAACTAGCACTACTACTTGCACAACCACTTGGAGTAATTTCAAATAAATAATAGGTTCCGACTCCCACATCTGTATTAGATATTAAAGAAGAAGGGTTTGTCGTATTATCACTATGCCATTCAAACGAATTATTACTATCTGACGGTTGCCCTTGATAGTCAACTAAATCTATAGAATCTAAAGCACAATTTAGATTGATATCTGAAAGTATAGAAGGGGTAATAGGTGATTCTACCAGAACAGTAACCTTTGCTTCATCTCGACAACCATTCGAATTATAACCAATCAAAAAGTATTCTGTTGTTCTAGCTGGTTGCACTCCTGTTGGGTTCGATTCGATGGTTCCTCCTTCATAATCAATGTACCAAACCGCACTAGTTAAAGAACCATAATTTGTAATTTCTGCCTCTAAATCTTGTGCTGAAACTGGAGCACATAATGAACCAATTGTAGCGTCATTTAGATTAGGTTTAGCCACTACAGTAACTGCGATCACCTCTGTCATTTCACAACCAGTTACTACATCTTGATAAGTCAAACGGTAAGAAGTAGTTTCCTGTGGATCGACGGAAGGATTGGCAATTGTTGTATTACTAATTGTACCACTCAAAGCAGTCTGATTTATTATACTCCAATTATAATTAACTCCGGCTACACCAGTTGCCCCCAATGTTAGACTTTCTCCATTACATAATACTCTTGAACTCCCTGCTAGGCCTCTAGGCATATCCGAAACGGTAACCATGACTTCATCAGAAGCAATACATCCTCCTCCATAATCAGCTGTTACTTCATATCTATATACACCTGCAGCAAATGTCCCTTGACTAAATGAAGTGACTACTGAACTTGGACTAGATAAATATCCCATCATCATAATTGAATATGCATTCGATGGAGTAGCTAGTGCCCCTGAAGGATCACTATTGTAACCCGTGGCTGCCCAAGTAATTGTTCCACTTCCACTTTGCCCAATACTTACCGAAACTTCACCAGGGCACAATACCTTATCATTACCCGCGTCAACATCTACTCCTACAGGTGGATTAACTGTAATCCTATCAAAAAATAAACAACCAGAGGAGGAATTTGACGCAACTAAAGTATATTCGGTTACTGATGTAGGTTTAGCATAAACTGTATTAATATTTTGCAAAACATAAGGAGTTGTCCCTGCTTCATCAATAAACAATCCATTGGATGGTGACCAAGAATAGTTAAAACCTGCCGTTTGAGCCGCAGATCCTATTTCCGTAAGAGGAGCCTCACATACAGCTGTAACATCTGGACCAAGTGCTACATCTGCTTCCAAATTATTAATAGTATAATCCCTTGAACTAGATCCACAATTATCACTAACTGTTAACGTAAATATAGCTGAACCAGAAAAAGAAGATGGTAGCTTAACATTAGTTTGATTTACATTTATATTATCTAACCAACTTATATCTGCTCCAGTACCTGCTGACCAACTAAACGTTATTCCATCAGAAGGACTATATAACCTCCCGATAAGCAACTCTCCATCTGGACAAGAAGTATATGTTGCTGCAGTAGGAACTGGTGGATTTATCGTTATTGGAGAAATGGTATAATCAGTTGAAGAAGAACCACAATTACCATTCGTAACTGTTAACATAAATGTTGCTGGATTTACAAAGCCTACAGGTATATTCACATTGGGTTGATTTACATTAATATTATCTAACCAATTAATATCTGCCCCTGCTCCAGCCGACCAACTAAATGTAATACCTGTTGATGGACTGTATAATTCTCCGATAACTAAATTGTCATCTTGACAAGAAGTATAAGCAGCTGCTGTTGGTGCAATAGGTGCTCCGATTGCTGGAGCAATCTGAATAGTATCGGTAGTTTGGCAACCTGTATTTGATTCCGTTGAAATCAATACATATTCAGTCGCAATATTGGGTACCGATAGATAGGGTTGAGCAACAGTTGAATTTGGAGTTCCAATAGGGAAATTCAATCCTGTCGAAGGTGTCCATTGATAAGTATGATTAGTTCTTGCTGTTGATCCTATTCTAACAACAGAACCTTCACAAGCTGTCGTAATATCTGAACCTGAGTTAGCCACTATATCAACTATTACAACTTCAAAAGTATCTATACTAAAACATCCCGTAATAGAGTCGGAAGCTATTACATAATAATCAGTTGAAGTAACTGGATCTATCGTTGGAAAAGGGCTATCCTCATCACTTACTATAGATCCTCCCGACCATGACCAAACTAATGAACTATTTGGGGCAGAATTATAATCTGTTCCTGATATTGTATACGGTATATTAACACCATTACCTGTAAGCAATGTACCTGGACTGGGAGCATTACAAATTTCTATTCCATTTACATCTATTACCGGTGCACCTGTAACATTAGTATAAACTCGAATGATATCCGAACAAACTAACAAACTATCACCTACATATGAACTTGCCGTTACTTGGTATTCAACATTACCTGCTGATGGCCATCCCCAAGTCAAATCCTGTAAATCAGTAGCAACATTTCTAGGATGTGGCCCTACTGATGATAAAGCATTTCCTTGCACATCATTTACTACTTCAAATAATCCTCTGGGCTCAGTACCTACAGGTTGCAATACACCATCAATACTATATGTAGTCCATTCATAAGTCGCTCCTGATAAACCACCTACTTCTAACTGATTCCCTGCCACATCACAAACTCCACTTGAACCTTGAACGCTAGAGCTAGTTATATTAGGACAAATAATTGACACGTTTCCTCCACATCCCAAATTATTTAAACGCATAGTATCAGCTGTAAAACAAATATTCGGCAATGGAATGTATGAACTTTGCAACTCAAAATCTATATAATATGATCCTGAATTTATTTCTGGAAATTCCACATTAGCAAACTTGTTCGTCCCTAGATTAACTGGTGAACCATCTATCATAAATGCTGGATCACTTATCAATGCAGACAAGCCTCCTGGAAAATTTGTTTCGACTGCTCTCCATTCAAAGTACTCTCCTGAACTTGAACTACCTAGAGTAACATTATTAACACAATATACATTTTCATCATTTCCTGCATTTGCTTCAGCAAGAGCAGTAGTTGATACAAATATGGTGTCTTCAAAAATACATCCGTCACTTAATCGTAGTGCACTAAAAACATAATTTATATTCGATTCTGGTGGACCAAAAGCTAATGTTCCAGGATAAAAAGTCGGGTTAAAAGCTGAAGGGTCATCCAAACTAATTGCTGGAGACCATTGAAAAACATAACCACTTGGAGCTGGCCCAGTTAATCCTATTGGAGTCGGAGCATCACTTTGACAAAATGTTAAATTAATAGTTGTGTCTTTTAATACCAGATCGTGAGCAGTCAAAGGCAATACTTCTACAGATGTTTCTCCTCCTACACAGAAGGTAGGCTCTCCTACTAATTTCACTTGTAAATAATATGTCCCATCAACTGAAACTACAGGATTAGGATCACTTGAAGTAAATCCTAATGGACCAGTCCAACTATATTCAAATGTTGGATTGGGAAAAGATGGTCCTAACGTTGCATCATTCGTAGCGTCTCCTGGACAAATAGCTAACATTGGACTTACCCCTGCATCATCTGTCAATGGAATAAAAGTCACGGTAGCTTCTTTTGCACAACCACTTCCATCCTCCACTACTAAGCGATAAGAACCTGCTCTAGAAGCACTAGCTGGTAATGTCGCCAAAAAGTTAGCAGGCAAATCGGTTCCACTTGAAGGATTGATAACTGAATTATCAACAGGAGCAAAGCCATCATACCATTGCCAAGCTATATTCCCAGTTGCTCCGGTAATCGGGAAAGTGAAATCTTCTACTGTACTCGGACAAAAATAAATGGGTTCACTTGGACTTTCAAGTTCTAATCCAAAAGTACCTGATATAGTCGCTGTAGCTATATTACTATAGATAGGTGTATTAGGATTTCCATAATTATATACTCTCCTATATTGTACCACACCTGCTAAGCTTTCAGGTTCTGGTTTATAAACTTCAGAATTACTCCCTGAAATAGGTATCCAAGTCAATCCGTTATCATAGCTTTTTTCCCAAATGATAGAATTTGCTCCATCAGGACTTGGGTGCGGTTCCGTAAATGCACTAGGTCGAATATCTGGAAGTACATGTGTAACGACAGAACCATCACCACTTTGGTAACCAATTGGATCACCTAAGATTGGCCCATAATCAGGATCTTGATAAATCATCCCATCCACACAAAAAGTATTGTTTCCCACAGCAAAATCATCAATCATATTGTCAGATGGAGCTGGTTCATGAAAAACAGCTAACCAGCCTTCCCTATTATTCGTAGGAGTTGCATCATAAACAAACACCTGAGATGAAGTCTCTGTATCCCAATAAGAAGTAGTTACAGGAAATGATCTTTGTGCATTTTGATCCACCACACCTCCTAAGTAAAATTCTCCATCATCCGTGACAAAAGAAGCATTTGCTTCACTATACATATTTGATCCCAAATCAATACTTGGTCCAACTATCGTAGCATACTCCACATCCCCTGAAGGAGACAATATTACATATTGAGTTTGATCATTATTTATTAAAGAGTTTTGTAACGCTCCATCCGTAACCAATGCCTCTAAATCTACATCTCCTTGATCTTTTGGAAAAACCCAATGCAAGCGATCTGCTTGATCGACTACTGCTCCAGCTGAATAAGCATAACTATATTCTCCTGCAGCTGTAATTATATATTCAAATTGTGTCCGGTTGGAGGAGGCTATTTTAGAAGTAACATTAAGTAATAAATCATTCCCACTATCTATCTTTAAAGGCTGGAGATTATTATATTTTGCAGTTGGAGCTATACTTAAGTTATTAAAGTCAGTTACATCATAAATATACATTGGGTGAGACATATAAATATCTCCACCATCGGTTACATCCATATTAAAAAGCCAATCGTAACCTGCAAATTCCAGATAATCATTATGTAAGATTGGTAAAACAGGTGTGGCATATATCAAGCTACTTAAGGCAGGATCGAATTGAGCGATCCAACCTACTGGTGAATATGTTCCATCCTCCGTTAAGGTATTTTGTATTTCACTTACGGTTTGTATTCCTCCTGCTGGAAATAAATTTTCTGGGCCATTAATAGGTTCACCAATATCTATATACCCTCCAAAATAAATATTCCCCGCTGCATCCGAATCTGAATCTGAAAACTCAAGATAACTATACGAATCAGGAGTCTCATCATACCAGAAAGTACCATATTGAAAACTTGCTTCACCTGATAGTGAAGTATTTATTCCAAAAAATATCTGCCCATCCTCTGATGTACTACCATCACTACTTACTGGAGTAGCTTGGTAAGCCCCAGCGGGCATCGTAATTGGATAATTAACAGCATCATTATCATCATAATAGGTTGCCCCATAAACTATATCGCCTATCACCGTATACCGTTCTAGTGCATAGGAAGATACTGGAAAATAGGTACTATATTTTAGCACCGTTCCATCTCCGTTTAATCGAGAAATTATAGGGTTATTAATTCCTGCTTGATTGGCTGAGAACGGAGCTAGGAGTCCATCTGTAGGATAATCATTAGATCTCGTATTTCCTGAAATAAAGATATCGTTCTCATCGTCCGAAACATGTATTTTATGTATTTCTTCATTTCCTTCATTCCCACCAATTATAGTGGTCCATAATACAGTACTTCCATCCTTACTCATACAAGTAATAAATCCATCATCTCCTCCTCCAGATGCAACACCCGTCACACCGGGGAAAGAAGAAGAACTGGTAATTCCTGTCAAATAAATTTTCTTAGAAGTTGGATGTACATAGATATCATTAACTTGATCATTTCCATTTCCTCCTAAAAAAGTTGCAAATTTTAAGGCAATTGGATCAATAATCAAAGGATAGTTTTGATCATAATCTCCTAACTTAAATGATACTATTCCATTCTTTATCGTGTATTTGGATTCTACCTTAGTTTTAAGATCATTAATGATTTGGTAGGTAAATGGCACTCCTTTTTTGAGTTCTCCGAGAGGAGTCGTAAAGGCTAGTTCTCCTGTTTTGGTATCTACGCGAAGATTGCTTACTCCACTCATTATAAATTGAATTAAAGATGGATCAGCAAAAGGAGCCACTAAAAAATCATACTTCAGCTGTCCTTGACTTTCGTAAAAATCTACATCAATACCTTTCCACAAAGACTTATATTGAACCTGTCCATACTGAGGTATATTCGTAAATTTACCATTGCCTTTTATGTAATTTTTTTTACCAACTGATTCAATAATTTCTGGATGTAAATCAACTAATTCTTTCGGCCCTTTGGTGCCTAAAAATTTTAGCCCATAGGAAAACATATTTTCTTTTGATTCATCTTCGTCGTCATTCTCTTTTTCTTCTTGGCCTTTTCGAGCAACTCGTTTGGAAGGTTTAGTTCCTTTTTTCTTTCCCTGAGTTTTTTTTGTCTTCTCTTTTTCGGGCATGGTCAAAACAGTACGAATTTCATTTTCCATAAAAAAATGATCCGCTTGCATATCATTTACTTGATATAAAACACGCTTATCTGTCTGCCCTATATTTTTACTAAATCGTAATTTCTTATTTTGTTTTTTATGTGCCTCTTTTACCTCAGAACTATCTTGAATTGCTGATGAAATTCCGAACTCATTTTCGCTTATCTTTTTCTGTGAAAATTTAGATTTAGGCTCCACCAGAGTATCCTTCTTTATACTCTTTTGATTACCAATATTTTGAAAGGAAGATTTAATAAATTTTTTAGAAGTAGCATTATTTGTCAAATAAGATCCAGATATTTCGGTAGTAGTGTAGATTCTATCTTCTGAATCACAAGGAAAGGCAATCAATTGATTTTGTATTATTACATTACAAGAAAAGTGGAGAAAGAAAAGGAATAGAAATTGAAATTGAACCTTTATAATCATTATTTTTTGGAGTAATTAAATTTCTTCTTAGAAAGACTAAATCTAGATATTGAAAACCTAACTAAAGGTTTTTTTACCAACATAGACTAATGAAAATATCTTCATTAATTATCTGAGATAGATTTGTCATATATTTTTAGGAAGAGAGAAAGTACCCGAATAACAATTATTCATTATAATCACAATACCGAATTCTATGCCATAAAATAAAAAGGCATAAAAATCTATTTATCAAACTATTATGCCTTTTCTTATTTTATCATTAAGAATCTAATCTTAAGGATCATTTTTATTCAAATCATTCAAATTAGGAGCATCAGCTTTACAACAAGGACAATCAGTATCATCACAATCAATCAAACCATCTCCATCATCATCAATTCCATTATTACAATTTTCTAAACATATCACTCCTACATCTAGTGTGATTAATGCCGTATTAAAACATCCTGTAGAAATACGTTCTACTCTGACATAGACTACTCCATCTGAACCGGAATATGGACTAACTAAAATATTAATATCATTCTGAGCATCCGATAAACTGCCATGGTATGAAATTGCTACTCCTGTAGAAGTAGTTACTATTGGATTAACTTCATATAAAAAGAATATCCCTGAACCTGTTCCATTTGAATTATCACATGTTACAAGTGTAGCTGGATTCGCTTCGGGTATACAGTCAGTATCATCGCAGTCGGTATTTCCATCACCGTCATTATCTATATAGTCATCACATATCTCTGGCAGACAAGGCCCTATCAATGGATTTTGCCAATAATTATTTGGAGGTAAAATGTAGGTAATGGAAGTAACCAATCCATTCCCATCTACTGTTGGAGTTCCTGTCCCAGCGATCCCATCATTTTCTGAATCTGCGACATTTTCTTCTTGGGCATCGAAACATCCATCTCCGTCAGAATCTAATTCATAAGCATCAAAAATTCCATCATTTGAAACTTCACTATCTGCTACAAAATAATTAAGAATATCATTATCCACACTAGTTTCTAAATCATCGTATAATCCATTCGTTCCAGAACCAGCTGTTGCTCCAGTAATTCGTCCATCAGTACCTACTGTTTCTCCGTGTCCTGCTTCATGGGCATCAAAAATTCCATCATTGTCTGAATCTAAATCAAGGTGGTTTGGAATCCCATCTCCATCGACATCTGAATTCCATTGACAGTCTCCACTTTCGAGAGCAAAATCATCAAACCGAGCTATTCCTGGAGTCGTTTTTCCATAAAAATAAATTCTAAAAGTATGAGTGCCTCCTTGATCTAAAAAAGAATATTTACTATCTGGTGCTACTCGAATATCTTGTTGTGTTCCATTCACCGTATTATCTATTTCATAATCTATTAACACAAATTCACTAGATACAAAACCATCACTCGAATGTGCTATTGATATGAAATAACCATAATTATCTGCAGGAGCAAAATCATTTTTTACATATAAAAAATCTAACAGGTAAAGGGTATTTCCTGTTGCACTCAAAGTCATAGAATATTCTAAATAATCATTATCAACTATTGCCCCTTGCAACGAAGATTGATCAACTCCTGTTAATTCTAAAGTAGTGGAAGCGACAGGTGCTGTTAAGCCTGAACCGATTACTTCATCAGCTGCAGATGCTACAATCGTAGGATCATAAATATTAGGTCCTCGCTCTGGAATCGAGTTATGATCCCATGCACTCATGGCAACGATATTTCCAGCACATGATGATTCCACCAAATCAGGTATTCCATCATTATCATCATCTATATCGCAATAATCACCTATTCCATCACCATCTGTATCCTGACAAATGTTAGTACAGCTAATACAATCAGGATCATTACAATCAATTAATCCATCTCCATCATTATCGATTCCATCATCACATACCTCAATAATACAGGTAGCGACCAAAGGGTTTTGCCAATAATTGATGGTTGGTGAAGTATACGTTATCGAAGTAACTAATCCATTAGCGTCTACGGTTGGAGTTCCTGTTCCTGCAATCCCATCATTATCTGAATCTGATACGGCTTCTTCATCGGCATCGAAACAACCATCTCCGTCTGAATCTAATTCACAGGCATCATAAGTTCCCGTGGGAGTTGATTCACTATTTGCAATAGTATAATTAAGTACACCACTACCAGGAGTTGTTTCTAGATCATCAAATAATCCATTGTTTCCAAATAGACTCACCACTCCGTCAATAATTCCATCATCATCGGCATCGTTTGCGGAATGGCCGGCTTCATCTACGTCAAATATTCCATCATTATCTGAATCTAAATCTAATGCATTAACAATCCCGTCACCATCACAATCACATCGATCTAATAAATAAATATCTGTCAAATACAAATCTCGGGCATTAGATTTATTGCCATGAGAACCAGTAACACCAAAGGATAAATTTAATTTGCTTATTTCTCCAAAATTGGCGGATACCCAATGACTTGAATCGGTATCTACTGCACCTACTTCGTCATTCCAATCCGTTATATCACCTTCAGTTGCAGGGTTCATTCCATAATGAGTGAATCCTGCTGGACCTCCCCCATTTTGATAACTTAAAGCTTGAAGATTTGATCCTAAAAATACTTCATGACTTTGGCTAAAACCTAGCATTTCTGTAAAGTCGTTATTTGCTTGAGAATCTATGTCTTTAAAAGTGACTCGACCTTGAAAAGGAATAACATTGGAAGTACCCGATTCGAACAATTCTAATGAAAATTTCACATAATCATCCTGTCTAGAATTATAGGGTGTTATGGAAAGATGGCCTAAAACTGGATCATATTCTGCTCCTCTTATTATGGTCTCAATAGTAATTATACCGTCTAAAACTGTCCCATCAAGCAAGATCCCCAAATTTGAAAATGCCAGTATATCATTTGGACTAAGTGTTGCAGCGCTAGTGATTACGCTTCCATTTAGACTAACAGTAGCTCCTATTAAGTTTAAATTTAAAAACTCATCGCATTCGTCTGTATCGGGTATCCCATCATTGTCATCATCCAAATCACAAATATCCCCTATTCCATCATTGTCATGATCACCACAAGTTATAGAGTCAAAACAATCTGCACAATCAAAACAATCTGCTAATCCATCTCCATCATTATCAATTCCATCATTACAGATTTCTGGTAAACAAGAACCGACCAAAGGATTCTGCCAAGTATTATTAGGTGGTAAAGTATACGTTATCGAAGCAACTAATCCATTAGCGTATACGGTTGGAGTTCCTGTTCCTGCTATCCCATCATTATCTGAATCTGAAACGGCTTCTTCATCAGCATCAAAGCAACCATCGCCATCGGAGTCTAATTCATAAGGATCATAATCTCCGACAGGAGTAGTTTCGCTATTAGATATATTATAATTAAGTATATCACTATCAGGAGTCGTTTCAAGGTCATCGAATAAACCATTAGTTCCGAATAGGCTATTCGCTCCATCAATGATTCCGTCATTATTTGCATCAGCTTCCGTATGTCCGGCTTCGTCGAGGTCGAAAATGCCGTCGTTGTCGGAGTCGAGATCAAAATAATTGGGGATTCCGTCGTTATCAAAATCTTCTAAGACGCAAGGTTGAAGATTTCCCTTTACCCCAAAGAAGGCTTGCACATTATTATCATTTGCACCATTAACAACATCAAAGGTAAATGATGTAACACCACCGGTAGCAGTTATCAATCGTCGAAAACTATCATCAAAAATAAGATATCCAAATCCTTGATTCGCACCGCCGCCCATACTTGGATCTTGCACATATATTGCTCCAGAAATATAAACTTTCTCAACCAAGTCTAACGATGAAATCGAACTTGTCCATGGATTCGGTACCGAGCTGATCACTCGGAATTCAGGATTAGATACAATGCTATTATCTGATAATGTAAACACGAAATTACCTACTCGATTAGGCCCTGATCCAGAATGATAAATATTATCTAGAAATATTGTTGGGTTAAAAATAGGTAAGTCAGTATTAATTGTATAAGTCGCATTCATGCCTTCTCTATAAGCCATTTTTATTCCATCACCGCTAATCTCAATTGAACTTGCTGTTGAGTTAATTGTCAAATTCGCAGTATTTGGACCACTCGTCAAGATCCCTGTCGTATTATTTCTCCGTGAAGTAGGAGATACAATGTAAGCAACATCATTTGAAGAATACAAACATGTTGTTTCTATAAAGTCAGGTATTCCATCATTATCGTCATCCAAATCACAAAAATCTCCAATGCCATCATTGTCATTATCACCACAATCGGTGGAATCAAAACAATCTGCACAATCATAACAATCTACCAATCCATCTCCATCATTATCAATTCCGTCATTACATATTTCTATAAAAACAACCTCCGTCCAGCCACTAAACTCTGAAGTATTATTACTGGCATCGGTTGCCGTTGAGGTAATATTTATTCCATTAGATAAATTAAACCCTGTGGTATCGATTGTAAATTCAAACTGGTTTTGTGTTTTACTAATCGCTGATCCCGTTCCATCATTTGTATAAGTTGAAACCGTTCCATCTGTATCACTTCCACTTCCTTCATTTGCTGTAAATAAATAAACGGCTCCTTCCCCAAAGCTACTAGTATACCCTGAAGAAAGTGGGTTTGGACTAGGCCCCGCATCAGCGATAAAGAATTCAATCTCTGAACCTGCAGGTGCAAATCCACTAATAACCAGATTGGATCCTATCACCTGTGCTAATTCAAAAACAGGAAAGTTCATCATATTATTTGGCCCCGTATCTCCATCTCCATTATCATTCGCTGAAACCTCATCAGCATCTAAGTCAATACCAAGCGTATTATTAGCTATTTGATTTCGACTAATTCTATTTTGTGTTCCGTTATCTGATAGCGTAATCCCTGAGCCAGCATTATTCATTATTTTATTTCCTACAATTAATTCATCTGAATTAGCCATCGTTGGACTATAGCCAAACACATTATTTGCGGCACCTAAAACGACTAGAATACCTCTTTTTCCATTTCCTAAAGCTGTTATTCCATCATATCCTAAACCGATATTATTTCCAGCTATTATTGCAGTACTCATAGAAGTACGAATACCATCATCATTATTTCCAGAAATAACATTGCCTTCTACCGAATCGTTTATATTATCTCCGTTGGTTCCGATAATTGTTCCTGTATTATTTCCTTCTAAACTTAGTCCTTCATTTAGATTAGGTAAAGGACTATTTCCTGTAACATCTGTTCCTATAAAATTTCCTGCTACAATATTTCCTGCTCCTGTACTAGTTCCTAAAAATCGCATTCCCGTTCCATTTCCTGAGATAATATTTCTTTCTTTTAGATCATCATCTCCGTTCGAATTGGTACCAATAATATTATTGTTACATAGACCTTGCATCTGAATACCATAATTATTATTTGTAATAGGCATCGTTCCGGTAACATCCGTTCCCATGTAATTTCCCGAAATTACTTGATTACTAGAACTGGATATACGAATTCCATCATTACCATTTCCTGAAAGTATATTTCTAAAAATAGACGCATCAGTATTAGTAACATCATCCTTAAATCCAATATAATTTGCCCCAGTAGCATTAGTAATAAATATCCCTTTGTAGCGATTCCCGTGATCGACTGTTCCTGTTTTATCTATGCCTATATAATTCCCAGCAATTAATACATTAAAAGTACCATCAATCAGAACTCCATCATATCCATTATCAGAAATTATATTCCCCTCATTTTCATCATTATTATTATCTCCATTTGTCCCAATAAAAGAATCATTTATATCTTCGAATCTTAACCCTGTACCTGTATTGGATACACTAGACGTTCCATCTGGTCTCATACCTATATAATTTCCCCAAACAAAATTATTTGTCGAATTAATTTTTGAACTGGTAATTCCTCTTGCAAAAGAATGAATAGATAATCCTGATACTTGAATATGACTTGCATCAATTCTAACTCCAACACTATATGTTGGAGAAGGGCCAATTAACTCAATTGCAAGTGTTCGTCCAGCAATGGTTCCTTCCAAAGCACCTAACTGTGTGTAACCTGTGATATGAGTATATTCATCTTCTATATAATCAAAAGAAGAAGTAGTTGCTATCTGATGAATTCCCCCACCTGGAATCATGAATAAGGAAGTTTCCCAACCCGCATCTTTTGGAAATGATACGCCATTTGTTGGGTTATCTTCTTGATCTAAATTAGTGTTATCTAATTCATTACTATTTAAAACAAACTGTCGTAATGATCCTTGCCCGGCATCATTCGTATTGACGATTGCATCGAAATTATAGCCGTAATCAATTCCTGTTATATTCGTACTACCTAATGTAATCGAGGTTACAGATTGAGCAGTTGTACTTGCTGTTGTTAGTGTGGATAAATTTGCATTAGTAGTGTTATAAGAAGCATCAATTATACTTGGGTTAGCACCTCCTACTTCATTTATGATTGCCGTTGTTCCATCCGTTCGGAATGTTTGTACGGGAATAATCGTTTCTCCAGTTGAGTTACTTGAACGATTCGAACTAACCGTTTCGTTGACTACTCTAATAGAATAATCTCCACTAACTGCTTCAAAAGAATAATTCCCTGCTGCGTCTGAAGTAGTATTGGTAACAAATGCACCTGTGTTATCATATAACTCTACCGTAATATTGGCAACACCTATATCTCCTAAACTCCAACCTGAACCTTGAGCAGATAAATCAGCTGTAGTATAATTACGGCCATCTCCTCCTCCATAATTAATATCTTCAAATACATTTCCTGAAAGTACAGGACAGTCTATTGTTCCATCTCCATCATCATCAAATCCATTCCCACATATTTCTGTTATAATGATGGAACCTCTACATGAAGCGCCATCATTATAATATACTTGGGGAGCATTTGCAATTGAAATCATATTACCTGTTCCTGTTCCATTTAGTCCAAAGTCTACATTAAATAAAGTTCCTGAATCATTTCTATAAATAAATACTCTCCCTAAATTATCTGTATAAGCAGCACCATATGATGCAGGAGTCGTACTTGTTCCAACTGTCGTCACCGTCCAGTTAGAAGGATCAATCATATATTTAGTCCCATTATCTCCTATTCCATAAGCTTTATTATCTACGATATTATAGGCAAAATCACTTAGATGAATTGCCTGATCAAGATTATGTATTGCAACCAATGTGGCAGGATTAGAACTTACATCTATCTGATATATTTCTGTATGGGTGAATGTTATATGAACATATAGATAACCATCTGGAAAAACATCTCCAGCGTCATATACCTCCCACGTATTTACGGGTTCTGGCAATCCTACTACTGAGCCTAAGTTGTATCCTATTCCAGCTGCATCTACTCTAACTAAATCATTTGTTCCTAATTCTATCCCATAAATAAAATCATCTTGATTTCGATATCCCATTGCATTCACATTATTAGTTACACTTCCTAATGCATCAAATGTAAATGGGGTTGTACTTGTATTAAGTGTGGAAAATGTTGAAGCTTGACTAAACCCTGTAGAGTAAGCCATGTAAATATCTGAAACACAATTAAATGGATTATAGCAAGGACACTCAGAATCTAAACAATCTGCATATCCGTCTCCATCATCATCAAATCCATTATCACAAATTTCAACCGCAGGAAGTATTAATCCTAAATCCCAACTTGCATCATCATTCCCAGCAGTTACTGCAAATACTTCCGTCCGATTATTTCCTCCATCAAAATCAGAGTCCAATGGATCACTTGACCCTGTACTTCCTTTTGTAGCAATCGTAAGTCCTGTGGGTAATTTTATTTCTAAAAAATAATTTCCTACGGGAACATTATCAAAAACATAATAACCTGGATTTCCATAAATATCATTCGCTGTAATTACTGAATCTAGAATTATAGAAGAATTAGAATTGTCATATAAATAAATCCATAAATTATTAAGTCCATCGTTCGAAGATTCATTTTGAATTCCATCAGCGTTAAGATCTTCCCATACGTAATCACCAATTGCTCCACCAGCAGAAGGATAAAATCCTTGGTCAAAATCTAAGTCATATTCCATCGAAGATAAATTCGTAATAGAAGTAATCGTTGCAGAAAATCCATTTATCGTTTGTGAAGTTCCATCTGAATCTACAGCATCGTCTCCACCTACACTAGTTGGAGAAACTTCGAAAGCATTCGGTTTGTAAAAAACTGCAAAATAATTTCCATCATCTAAATTTGGAAATATATAATATCCTCCATTCGCAGTCAAAGTAAAATTGATAAACGTATCTAATCCTACATTTCTTGACCAATCTCCATCGTCTTTATATAACTCTACTCGCACACCATCAATTCCAACTTCTCCCCCATCTTGAATACCATCTTGATCTGTATCAGACCATACAAAATCTCCAATCACATTTGGTGAGATCGGATTAATTTTCATTCCCACTTTAACAGGTTCAGCTGCCAAAAGTGTATCTCCATTATCCACACGTTGAGCAATATATCCAAATGAATTCCATGCAACAGAATCTGGCTGAGCTCCTATTGTAGTCAAAACATCGACAGGTGCACGCATAGCCCATTGCATTCTAAAAGTATCTAAAGCTCCTATAACTGTACTACCAAAATCAAATTTTAAAGAACGTACAGAAGTTAAGTCAGATGGTGAAGTTGTCCAATTGGGAGTAGTACAACCAGCTGGGCCAGAGGGAACAATTCCCTCAGCACTCCGACAAGGATTTCCTTCTGTACTATAAAAAACGGTAACGCCTGCTGGCGCAGAAACAGTACTCACTAAATTAGGAGCCCATCGAGAGTCTCGAGTATTCATATCAATCACTCCTTCATCACCTATAAATGGTAGTATGTCAACTATGACAACACTATCCAGATCAATATTTCCTAAGTTTCTTATTTCCAATAAATAATCAGCAACACCTCCAGGAACAGTCAATCCAGAATTAGGATATTTTGTCCAATCAGAATCTAATTGACCTTTAATTAACATTTCAGATTCCACAGAAACAACGCTTCCCACATCCAAAGCTACATAACTAAAACACAATTGTTCAGTTGTATTCCCATCCTGATCAAAATCATCCGTATCTGCTTTTTCATATCCACCTGAAGCACTATTACATCCATTACCATCATTCTGTAACATGGCATATTCATTAATAAGAGCATCCTCGCCAACTGGGGCATCTACTCCTAATACAGCTTCAAATATTATATACATATCTTCACCTGAAGGCAAATTAAACCCAGACCATTGCCAGGTTAATAATTCTCGACCAGTACCATTATAATTATCTTGAACGGAAAAATTAGGAGTTGGAGCCCCTGTTCCTTTATCTTTAAAATCCCATGTTCCAGCAACATAAGTAAGTCCTATTGGTAAAAAGTCTGCAATTCCAGGATTAATAATATCTGTAGTAGAGGTATTATAATTGCCTATTCTTAACCTAAATGAAATGGTATCTCCTGGATTAAAAAAATGCCCAGTACCAAAATAAGTCCAATTATTATCAACCTCCATTTTATAATCCTTCCTTGTTTCTGGAACAAATCCAGTTACACCTGGAAGTACTTCAAAAGTTGCGCAAGGCGTTCCATTTGATTCACTATATAAAAATGTAGAATCAATTCCTCCCCCAGTCAAACAATTGGTCACATCTCCAAGTGGAGCATTATGATCAACATGAAAATTAATAACGATAGGTGTATTACTATTAAGACCTGAAGAATATGGCATTGGATCTGGCCCATACTCCCACCGTAAACCTTTAATATGTTCATTAGCGGCTAGTCCTAAATCTGCCACATTAATAATATCATTATGATGTAATTGATAAGGAGAGCCGGGAGTACTTGTCCAAGTAGAATTTAGATTCGTTATATATTTAATGGTTTTCTCTATAGTAGTATAATTACCATTTGCATAGAATTGCCCAATATTAAAATTTTCAACAATAATTCCATTTGGAATTAAATCCTCTAAATAGAATCCATCAATATAAACATTACTTGAATTCCAATATCGAATAGTATAACTATTCCATTCCCCTTGCATTCTGGTGGAATTATGAACATCTTTTATTAAATTTCCTTCAGCAAAAGGACTTGTAAACCAAACTGTCGTAGTCTCTTCATTAGTAATTGGACTACCACCAATAGGAGTATAAGTTACATATCCCGTATTTTCTTCGGTTCCTCCAACAGAATAATCGGCTGAACTAAATTGAACAAATACACTCGGCCACCAGCATTCACCTAACTCCAAAGTATCTGGATATGTCCAAACCATAGAATGTGATACAGGGTCATAAGTTCCATTATCTGAAGAAATAAATGTAGCATTTGTAGGAAGTGTATCTCTAACTGTAATAAAAGATGGATTAATTGTTCCATCTACGATTGCTGTCTGATGTTCATTATTACAGACCTTAAAACCAAAAGCCATTTCATTATCCAGTACCCCTCCTTCATAATATTTTGAAGTTACCATTCTATCTATTGCAGTTGCCGTTGATATTATATTAGCACTAAATTGCTCTGGTGCATTCGTCGCATTTATATTAGCAGTATTCGTGGCAACTGTTCCATTTGGAGTATTTCCATTTGGAAACCTTGCTATGATTTCAACTTGACCTGTAGTTCCTGAAAGTAAAGGATCAATAAAGGTAAACGTGACCGTATGTGTACTTGGATTATATGATGAGCTGGATATATGAGCTGAATTAATTAAAGAAACGAATTCTACTTCTGGAGGAAGTGGATCTGAAATATATGTTCCATTACAATTTTCAGTAATACTTGCGCAGCTGTACTGAAGTGTATAAGAAAAATTTTGTCCTGATAAAGGTGTTGAATTGGAAACAGACTTTGTCAACTCAAGCGTCGCTGCAACTATATTAAAATTTAAACTTGAATCTTTATTTTCTAGATATTTATAACTTGTAAAAAGCAAAAGGATGGCATTAGTTACCAATAGTAACTTAATTGAAGGAGTAGAGAGTCTCAGATTTTTATTCTGAAATATTTGTTTGGTATTTTTCAATTGAATGCTATTACTCCAATAAAAACGTAATTAACTGATTATCAATTAATTACATTTTAATATTTGGATTTTTTTTAAAACAATGCGGAATCATATTACATATATAACAATATACAATACCAAGAATCATACCACCAAACGAAAAAATAATTTTCATAAAAAAGGGCAAAATGGTTCTTAATTATTAAACACGTTAAAAGATACGTCAACCTATTTTGAGCGATTCAAAACATAAAACCGTATCTAAATATTTCGTTCTATTTTCCTCTTTAAGGATCCTTTTTATTCAACCCATTTAATGTTGGTGCATAAGCTTTACAACAAGGACAATCAGGATCGTCACAGTCAATCAATCCATCCCCATCATCATCTATTCCGTTGTTACAATTTTCAGGACATTTCGTTCCTACATCAAGTGTAATTTCTGAATTAGCGAAACATCCTGTTGAAATTCTTTCAACTCTAGAATAAACTGTTGCATCAATACTAGTGTATGGACTAATTAAAACATTCGTTCCATTTTGTGAATCCAATAATGTTGGATGATAAGAAATCATTACCCCCGATTCTGAAGAGACAGCTAGATTAGCATCATGTAAAAAGAATGTTCCAGAACCTAACATATCTGAATTATCACAAGTATTTAAAGTCGCATTATTAACGATTGGAGCACAATCAGGATCATCACAATCTAACAATCCATCCAAGTCATTATCAATTCCATCAGTACAATCTTCTGGACAGATATCTATCGTCACAGTAATTTGATCAGTTAATGTACAACTGTTTAAGTCCGTAACGGTAACATTATAAGTTGTAGTAACTAAAGGGTTTACTATTTGATTCTGTCCACTTCCTAATCCATTGTTCCAAGAATATAAATATGTTCCATTTCCTCCACTCCCAGTAGCTGTTAATTCATATGGCTCTCCAGCACACATGATAGTATCGGCTTTTGAAACTACTTGAAGTAATGTTGGTTCTGTAAGAGTTACACTTGAAGTAGTTGTACATCCAACTGAGTTAGTAACGGTAACAGTATAAGTCCCTGCAGTAACAGCATTCAAAATTGAATCTGAATCTAGATTACTCCATGAATAATTAAATGGATAATAATCTCCCGAAACAACTACAGAAGCTTCACCATCACTTTCTCCATTACAACTAATATGTTGAGTATTAAAGTTAGACGTTACATTTGCATTTGCGATCAAAGCAACATCAACCGTTATACTTTGAGTATCTCTAACTATGTTAGAACAATCATCTTGTGCTTCCCAAACTCTCAAAATAACATATTGACATCCCGAAGGAATTGAGTCTACTGAATAAATGACTATTGGAGTAGCATTACAGTTATCTGTAACGGTTACAGTTGGTACAGAAGGTATAGTCGACGGGGTTACTGTTACATCACTTGGTACTCCTGAGATCATTGGTCCTTCATTATCTTCTACCGTAATAAGTTGAGTATAAACGGTGCTTTGTCCACAACCATCTGTCGCTGTCCAAGTTCGAGTTAAGGTATAATTACTTGCACATGAAAGTATTGCAGTTGTTTCATCATAAGTAATCGTTACTGCATCTCTACAATCATCAGCTGGAATAAGTGTTCCTCCCTCAGCTATAGTTCCAGGTGCACAATAACACATTTCACTAATTGCAATTCCATGATCCGAATTTAGATTGGCTGCAAAGTAATCTGCAAATGAAGTAGCCGAAGTTCCTGAAATTGTACTTCCTGAATCCCAATCATTTTTCAAAGTAATCTCCACACGTTTTACAGGAATATCATAAAAATTAAATCGAACATCTCCTACACTATCTGTATCTGCTAAATCAATATATCCATCTGAATTATCTAATGCATGGAAATGATTGGTTCCTTCCATCGTGATATTTCGACCAAGCGTTATTTGCGAACAATCATAATTAATTTCATTATTTGCTGCATCATAAACTCGAACAGTCGCTCCATCTACAAACCAAACTCCTTCATCAAAATCCAATAATCCAAATGATAAATCTTCTACTTCTTGAGAAAACTCAATTCGTATTACAGTCGAATCTCCTGTGCCGTAAACTAAATTACTTGCCTCTTGTTCTTGCGTCAAACTAATTGCTTTAGTCGAAGCTCCACAAGGTTGATTTTGATTCGCTGATCGAGGATATTGTCCATCAGTCATATTGAAATCTTCGATAATCCCACCTGTGATAATCGAATAAGTTGTGGTCACTCCACCTGAAATTAAGTTTTGTGCATTCATCGCAGTTGTCCCAGAAGGTTGAGCTATCGGATAAGGAATGGTAGCCAAAGTACAATTAGCCGTATCCAATGCTGGAGGATTCGGAACACTATCACAACTTACTGTTACATCTGTTGGTACATTTAACAAAACAGGTGAAGTAAGATCTTCTACATAAAAATCAACATTAGTTTCTGTTTGTTTTTTTCCATCAAAAACAATTACTGGATTACTGATGATTCCATCACCTGAAGGTTGAGCATTAATACTTGCCGTAAAAATAATTTCAATTGAATCTCCTGGTAAAATAGCACTTGGATAATATGCTCCTCCTTCATCCAACGGAAAAGTAGAACCTGCAGGTGGCGCAGAATCATCTGACCAAGCAGTTGGAATTCCATTGACATAAACAATCGTTGAATTATCTATATAATCTAATTCACCAGCAAGTGTATCAATAATTAAAATTGAATTAGGAGGAAAAGGCAATGCTCCTGAATTCTGAATCGAAATAGTATAAGTTACTTCATCACAAACATCAAACAATGCATCATTATTATTATCATAAGTCAAATCAACACATTCATTTGTATTGAATGGAATACCATTTGGCAGTCCAGTTCCTAAATCAATTTCTTCTAAACCTGAGCCAGTTGATACTAATGGATCTTGTCCCCACGCACCTGCAACAAAGGCATCACTATTATCACAAACCCAAATTCTCATTCCAGTTTGATTTCCATCTGGATCTGTAATTTTTAATTGACTTAAAGGATTTAATGAATAACTCACATCATATGGTACTCCATTGATATCTAGTAACCCACCGCCATCTCCATTATAATCTACACAAATTGTGATATTTCCAGAGAAAGAACTTCCTGATGGATAATTTCCAGTTAACCAAACAGGAGCAGTATTACTTGTGCTCGCTCCTGTGTAAGTAGGATCTTGCCCTGGAGCAAAACCAACCATGGTAATTTGAGGAGTCAACTGATCTTGTGGAATCAAACCAAATCCCCAATCATGCATAAAAGTCTCTCCAGCTGAACCAATAGTTGCGATGGCATAAAACTCCGTACCTGAACTTGTATAAAAATGAGAACCAGTTCCTGCTGGAATTTCTACCCAAGCAGTTGCTCCTGCTGGTACGTTAATATTCGGTTGTGCGCCTGCATCTGTTTCCCATTGTACATTGATCAAATTACTATTTGGATTATGGATATGCACATAAGTTGGATCATTGAAAATACTATCTGGATAAATTGGATCTAACTGAGTCGAAACAGGATTATAGTAACTATCACTCCATTGATTTCTAGGAGTAAGAGTAATCCAACGTCCTTCATAAGAGGCGCAAATATTTCCAGTCAATAGATGTACTTGTACATCTTTATTAGCATCAATTGTTGCCGCTACATTAATTCCTCCATTGATCAAATAACTTTCTCCTTCATTTAAAGTGATCGTTGTCTCCGCTGATCCATCCGCATCTGCATCAATACTTATCGAGGTATTATTTTCAAATGCCATGATCGTAGCTCCAACATAATCAAACATCTCATTGACTAAATAATCTTCCCCTACTGGCAAGACAAAATTTCTCCCCCAATTTACTGTAGGATAAATTTCAACCGCACCAGCTAAATATGTTCCTGATCCAGAAGCCCATGCTAATCTTGTAATCGCTAAATTTCCTGTAGTCGCAATTTTATCTCCACCATCATAATCAATAACTGCTGATCGAGTAACGGGATCTACATTTTCATCCAAAATAATTACATCACCCGCTGCTAAAATATCAGAAGGATATCCAGGAGCAACTCCATTAGCCAAATTACCATCTCCCCATACTGCTGTTGTAGTCTGAATAATATTTCCTAAATCATTTTCAAAACCATCTTCCCAATGATCATAATAAATTCTTGCATCGCTCTCTACGATACTTATTGAAACGTAAGACCGAATAGGACTGACAGGTAAAGCTGAAGCTCCACACGAACTTGGATATAATTGCTCTAATGAGTTTAGGGCTTGATCTTCAGGAATTGGAATATAATAAATTTCAGAAATTTGCTCATTTGAGAAATCATCAGAACAATATGACGCTCCTGAATCTCCAAATAAACTACCTCCAACAATTAATGTTATTGGTCTTTGTACAGGACAATCTCCTCCTTGATTTCTAACTTCAATTATATAATTACCTGCATCGAGTCCTTGAAAATAAGAACTTGTTTGCCAAGGTGTTACACCAACTAATCGATATTCTAATGGACTACTTTCTCCTGTTGCTTCAACCAAAATTTCACCATCGCTACTGCCTATCGCTTGAGGATTAATTGCAGCTGCACTAAAAATAGTTGGCCCAACTGGTTCATCAATTACAACTGTTTCTGGCCCAGCAAAACAAGTTTGATCTGTATTCCTAACATATACTGAATAAGTTCCACTTGATATATTTGTAAAAGTATTGGAAGGCAACCAATTAGTATTATCAATACTATATTCTAAATCACCCGTACTTCCAGAAGAGGTAATTGTAATAGTTCCATCAGGAACACTACAACCTGAAGCTGCAGTTGCAGTACTTGACAAACTCAACAATGGTGGATCAGTTAAAGTAACCGAAGCGGTTGAACTACAAGTAGATCCATCTGTGATCGTTACCGTATAAGTTCCTGCTCCAACATTAATCAAAGAATCATTAGTGGAACCATTACTCCATGAATAATCATAAGATCCATCTCCTCCAGTTGCTGATGCCACAATCAATCCATCTGTTCCTCCTGAACAACTTAATCCTTCTGAGCTTGAACCAAAAGCAGATGCAATGGTTGCACCAGCATCAACGGCTATTGGTTCTCCAATAGTTACAGAGGTTGTTGCTTGACAATTATTAACATCTGTAACGGTCACCGTATAAGTTCCTGCTCCTAATGGGGGACTAATATCTTGAGTGGTAAAACCACCTACGCTCCATGCATAAATATAATCTGTCCCAGTAAGAGTAGTTCCTCCTAATACCGAAACATCAATAAAACCATCAGTACTTCCTATACAACTTACCGTTGCACTATAATCCATTACTGAAAGCGATAAATCTGCAGGATCTTGAAGCGTAACATTTGCAGTAACAGAACAACCATTATCATCGGTTACTGTCACAGTATAATTTCCTTCATCCAATCCTGTAGCCGTTGTATCTGTCTGTCCTAAAGGATCACTCCATAAATAACTATAAGGTGATTTACCTCCTGTAGGTCGAACCGTAGCTTCTCCATCCGATGCTCCCATACAACTTATATCTTCTCCATTATAATCAGACGAAACAAATGCTATTGCAAATGAAAAACAATCTGGATCATCACAATCAATCAATCCATCAAAATCATCATCTATTCCATTATCACAAATTTCTGTACATGGAATAATTGTTACAGCAACTGAATCTATAGAGGTACAATTATTTGCATCAGTTATAGTTACATAAAATGTCGAATCAACTGCTGAGTTAATTGTAATACTATCAGTCGTTGCTCCCGTGCTCCATAAGTAAGTATAATTTAAAACTCCTCCTGTCCCGGTTGCTCCGAATCTCACATCAAAATTTGAGCAAGTACTCTGATCTAAACCTGCTTCTGCAACTAAGAGAACTGGATCTTCTACTTCTATACTTGCAGTAGTTGTACAAGAATTATTATCTGTAATGGTTACTGTATAAATTCCGGCTGGAACACCACTTAAACTATCAATCGTAGTTCCTCCCGCATCACTCCATAAATAAGTGTATGGCGAAGTTCCTCCTGAACTAAATACTTTTACTCGACCATCACTTTCCTCTTCACAACTTGTATTTTCTCCATTAAAATCTGACGTAACCGAAATCAATGCATTTAATGCATTTGGATTGGTCAAGGTTATAGAGTCCACTTGAATACACGAACTCCCATCCGTTACCGTCACAATATATTTCCCAATACTTAAATTAGGATTAGTCGCTCCACTAACTGAATTATCCCAAGTGTAAGAATAACCTCCTGATCCTCCACTAGCACTAGCCGTAATTTGTCCATCATTTCCACCTTGACAACTGATTTGATTATCAATATTAAAGCTAATAGTAATTGGGGTTGGGTTATTTAAAGTAACTGATCCTGAAGTGGTACATCCATTTCCATCTGTTACGGTAATCGAATATGTCCCAACTGATAAGTCGGATAAAATTGGACCTGTATCATTAGTATTCCAAAGCAAAGAATATGGAGTAACTCCTCCAGAAGGAGTAGCCAATACACTTCCATCATCTCCTCCAACACACGAGACTTCAGAGACCACGCTAGTATTTATTTGCAATGGTCCAGGTTGGATGAAATTAACTGTTGTTGTAGTTTGACACAGATTTGCATCTGTTGCTGTTACCGTATAGGTTCCTACACTCAATCCACTTACCGCTTGAGTTGTTGCTCCTGTACTCCACTCATAAGTTATTGTTCCTGTACCATTGGTAGCAACTGCGAAGGCTGTACCATCGCTGGCGCCGTTACAACTTATTTGATAGGTTGCATTTCCGGAAGTTGCTTGAGCAGTCAAATCAATCGCAGGTGGATCACTTAATGTTATATTTCTTAATGTAGTACATCCATTATCATCTGTAACAGTTACAGTATAAGTACCTGCACTTAAACCAATTGCAAAAGAGTCTACACTTATCCCTGATGACCAAGCATAACTAAATGGTCTAACTCCACCAACTGCAATTACATGAGCAGCTCCATCGCTTGCTCCGTTACAACTTATATCTCTTCCATTATAATCAGATGTAATTGTATCTGTTGCGGAAAGAATTGCTTCTACAAAAATTTCTTGCGTATCTCTTTGAATATTTCCACACTCATCAATAGCTGTCCATATTCTTTCAATTGTATAATTACATGTATTAGAAACTACATTTTCCGTAAATGTAATAGCTGGGTAACTATCACATCCATCTAAGGCCGTTATACAATTAGATACACTTCCATAAACCATCACCTCTGCGATATTCATTGGATCACTTGTACTGGTCAATTGAACTCTTACATATCTCCCCGTTCTACTAATATTTATGGTAGTTGGAAAAGCAGCTTGAGTTGATTGATAATAACTCGCAACATTTGGATCATCTAAAAGTGCCGTCAAATCATTGGAAGAAAACGGAGTTTCAGAAACCAATATATAATAATTAGAAGTTCTTGACTGACAACAACTTACTCTATTATAAATATCTAAAACGCTAATATTTTCTATTGACCCTAAGTCTACTTGCCACCAAGATTGAGGATCACCACTTCCTACCGTATGATTAAAATTATTTAAATCTCCATCCACAGCATTACCTGCAGGCATTGAGTAATCAAGACTTGATTGAGTAGCAGTTTTTCCTAGAGCGATATTCACTCCATCCGAACAATCCGTAGGAGGTGCAACTGGAATAGTAGAAGGAGTTGCAGTAATATCTGCTGGTACTCCAAATATTACAGGAGGAGTATTATCAACTACAGAGATCACTTGAGTCATCGTCGAATCATTTCCACAATGGTCCGTTGCTGTCCATGTTCGAGTTAAGGTATAATCTGAATCACAACTTCCATCTGTTCTAACTTCTGTGTAAGAAGTAGAATCTAATCCTGCACAATCATTTGATACGAATATAGTTCCTTCATTAGTACCTGGAATACAATAACAAATTTGTCCAATTCCAACTCCATGAGAAATACCTGGATTAGCAGTCATGTATGCTGCAAAAGTGGAAGCCGTAGTTCCTGAAGAAGTACTTGATGAATTCCAGTTATTTTTTAAAGTAATTTCAACTCGCTTTACTAATAAATTATAAAACGTAAATCGGACATCTCCTTCAGCATCATTATCTGCTACTGGTAAATATCCATCTGTGTTATCCAATGCTTGAAATTCTTTACCTCCTATCCAATCCACATTACTATTTAGAGTAAAATATCCACAGTCATAATCTATCTCTGTATTAGATCCATCAAATATTTTTACTTCCACCGCATCTACACTAAATAAACTTTCATCTAAATCGAGAATGCTAAATGATAAATTTTCTACGGGTTGTGAAAAATCTATTTCAAAAACAGCAATAGAATCTGATCCATATCGACCATTACTTTCTGCTTGTTGAATTTGGAAATCAATTGCTTTTGTAGAAGCTCCACATGGAATACTTTGCAAAGCATCTCTTGGATATAAATTATCTGCAATTCTAAATTCCTCTGCTATTCCTCCTTCTAATAAATTAAAGGTAGCCGTTACACCATCTCCTGAAATAGCTTGAGCATCCATAGCAGTTGTGCCTGCAGTTTGAGCTGCAGGATAATCAACATTACTAAATGTACAATTAGGCTCATTCAATAAAGGTGCGATTGGAACCGAATCACATTCTACCGTCATATCTGAAGGCACCCCAGTTAAGAATGGGTTCTCAGGATTATCAACAGGGAAAGTAACCTCAGGAACAAATTGAGTTTGAAAATTACTTACATAAGCTTGATTCGTAATCGTCGTTCCATTTCCAGTCAAGTCATCTATGGTTGCTTGGAAAAATAGAATAATTGAATCCCCTGGTTGAATAACTGAATTATAGGAAATTCCATTTTCATCTAATGGAAAAACACTTGCTGTCGAAGTTTCATCTTGAATAGTATCGTTGACTCCGTTAATTCTTGAAATGGTCGTATTTTCTATATAAGTTATTCCTGAAGGTAATGTATCTACAATATTTAATGATCCAACAGAAAGAGGAAGTACCCCTGTATTTTCTACAATGATGGTATAGATGACTTCATCACATTCATCAAAGTCTCCATCCAAATTATAATCTCTACTTAAATTGACACATTTCGAAGTAGAAAAAGGAATACCATTCGGTAACCCAACCCCAAGATCAATTGCAGGAAAACCAGTAGGTGCTGTACTTGGATCTTGCCCCCATGCACCTGCAATAATGGCATCTGATCCATCACATACCCATATTCTCATACCTGTTTGATCGCCATCTGCATCTAGTATTTTAACTCTATCCAAATCACTCATTACAAATAATGAATCATATGTAATTCCATTACCATCCACTTCACTTCCTCCATCTCCATTAAAATCTACACAAACATTTATATTAGTTACACTTGCACTCCCTGTTGGGTGTGCAGCTGTAATCCAAACTGGAGAATAATTTTCACTAGGATCGTTTTGTAAAACACTTTCAATAACATCTAATTCTGCTATGGTTGTCCAAGGGTTTCCGTATAATTCTGAATTTGCAACAATTCTAACATATCTCCCTGTTTCATTTGTAAAATTAACTTCTTGAACATTTGTAGAATTAGGAAAAGTACCTGTTACATTTGCACTTCCCCAATTCACACCATCTGAACTTACATAAAATTCATAGTTAGCAATTCCTCCATTCTGTACTCCTCCTGTACAAGATTGAAGATTTATTTCCATCCCCCAATCATTTATCTGACCTCCATCACCAGTCGCTCCATCGACAACGGTAAGTCTCCATGTTCCCGTTACTGTTTCTCCATCAAAATCAGCTAAACTACCAAATGGCAAGAAATCACCTCCACCAGTAGGAGGACAACCATATCCAGAAGCTGCTTCATCATCTAAGCCAATAAATATATCATCATTATCACCACATTCATTTACAAATAAACTGACCACAGTACCTGATGGACTAGTTAAAGAAATATCTAAATCTCCAACCCATGAATGAGTTATATTCAAAATATCAATATTCAAATCAGATACAATTCCTGTCGTCCCCACCACAATATCTGAGATATAAGTCGCACCTGCACCTACATCTATTATTACATCATTTGGATTATTATAGGTGTTGGTCGTATAGGTACAATTCGCTCGAGGTTGATATTTAAAACCTACTATATCATGATCATTCCCTAAATCTATTTGTAATTCATGAGGATGAGTAGGATTAGCTCCTGACCATTGAGTATGCCAGTATGTACTATTGTCTCCATCAAATACATTTGTTGCTGGTGCACTTTCACCAACTGTTTCTTCACTATCAACATAGTGTACACTCCAACTTGTTTTAGAAATGTCACTCGTTGTACTCGGTACAGGAATCGTTGGATCAATACCTGGAGCAAGACTAACTAAAGTAATCTGAGGAGAAAGTTGATCTTCTGGTATTAATGCAAATCCCCAATCAAAAGCAGATCCACCATTAGAACCGATTGTTCCAATAGCATAAAAATCTTCTCCGCCACTTGATGAAAAACTAGCTCCACTCCCATCAGGAATTTCTACCCATTCCGTTTCTCCTGCATTAACGGTAAATGCCGTTTGTGTTCCTGCATTAGTTTCCCAATTAATGGTAATTGTAGTTGAATTTCCATTATAAACATGGATATAAGTTGGAGCAGTAGCAACCGTAGATACAGGAGTGTAGTAAGCATTACTCCATTGTTCCGTTGGTTTTAATGTAAACCATCTTGTTTCCCATCCTGCACAAAAGTCTCCAGTTACCAAATCAACTTGAACAGGGCTAGAAGCTTGAATTGTTCCTCCTCTATTTACATTTCCATTAACCAAATGACTTTCTCCTTCATTTAAGACAATTGTTGTTTCGACTCCAGCTATGCCATCTAGATCAAGATTAACCGTAGTATTATTTTCACTTGCCATTATTACTAATCCAGTATATTCAAACATATCGTTAACCAAATAATTTACCCCTACAGGTATCTCATAATCTGTTCCCCAATATGGAACTGGATAAACTTCTAATGCTCCAGCTAACAATGTTTGTAATCCAGATGCCCAGGCTAATCTGGTCATGGTAATATTTCCACGACTAGCTATTTTATCACCTCCATCATAATCAATTGTAGCAAGTCTTATGGCAGCTGTAGTGTCTATTGCTTCAGATAAAATTATATTATCCGAAGATTGAAACAAATCGTTACCTTCATATCCAGGTGCTGTTCCATTGGTAATATCTCCATCTCCCCACACTTCTGTTGTACTTTGAATTGGAAAACCTAAATTTGGCTCGTAGCCATCTTCCCAATGATCATAGTAAATAATAGTTCCTACATCAATTACTCCAATAGAAACATAACTTTGAATCGGGTTAAGTGGAATATCTCCAAATCCACAACTAGCATCATTGAACGTGCTTAATGATTTTAATACTTGATCTTCAGGAAATGGGATATAATACATCTCTACTAATTGCCCACTATTAATATCTCCTGAACAATAATCCGTATTTTGATTTCCTCCAACTACTCCACCTCCTGCAACTAATTCTACAATGGTTGATGTCTCACAAGTTTGATTATAATATTTTACTTTAATCGTATAAATACCTTCGGTCAGGTTAGAAAAAACAGAACTTGTTTGCCAGCCCGTTACTCCTTCTAATTGATAATTTAATTGGACTCCATTACCTGAGGCATTTACAATAATACTTCCATCGGTACTGACATCTGATGATGGATTGATCAAAACGGTATTATTGACAATTGGTGCTTCGGGAACATTAATCACAACTGTCTTTGGACCTTGTACACAAGTTCCTACATCATTTCTAACGTAAGCATTATAGGTACCTGCAGCTAGATTATAAAACGTATTAGTTGTTTGCCAAATCGTTCCATCTATAGAATACTCATAACTTCCTGTTCCACCTGATGCATTGATTGCAATCGCTCCATCATCAACTCCACAATCCGTCAAATCAGAATAACTTGTAGTAAAACTTAAATCAGAAGGTGCTGTAATTGTTATTGTATCTGCAGCTGTACAACTATTCGCATCAGTAACAGTTAGCATATATACACCAGCTCCAATATTATTTAAGTCAGCTGTAGTTTGTCCACCATTCCATAAATAAGTATAGCCCGTTGTTCCTCCTGAAGAGGCAGAAATAATATTTCCATCTGATGCACCTGCACAACTTACTCCTGAACTTCCAAATGTTCCGTTTAATGAAACCATAGTAGTCAATACACTTGGCTCACTTACTACATCACTTGCTGTCACAGTACATCCAAATCCATCGGTAACAGTTACGGTATAAGTTCCAATTCCTAAGTTAGTGATTCCACTTGTTGTAAATCCATTGCTCCAGGAATAGGTATAAGTTCCTGAACCACCGCTTACCGTTGTACCCAATGCTCCATCAGTAGCACCATTACAACTAACATCCTCATTCGTATAATCTATAGTTCTGTCAACTGATAAATTAATACTCGGAGGAGCAGATAACGTAATTTGTGAAGTTCCAGTACAGCCACTATTATCAGTAACTGTTACTGTATAGGTTCCTGCAGCAAGGCTATTTATTTGTTGAGTGGTTTGTCCTGAACTCCATGAAACATTATAACCAGGAGTTCCTCCACTAATAATTACCTCTACCGCTCCATCACTATTCCCAGCACAACTAACATCGCTACCGCTATAGTTAATCGTTCTTTGAGTAGAAACACTCAAACTAGTTGGTTCTAAAATGGTCTCAGTTAATAATATTGTACATCCATTATTATCAGAAACAGTAACAGTATAGTCTCCAGGAGCAAGTCCTGTTAAATCTTGGGTAGTTGCAGAATTTGACCAAACATAAGAATAATTTGGAGTTCCTCCTCCAACAGTAATATCAATTTCTCCACTCAATGAGCCATTACAACCAATGTCTACTTTAGTATTACTAATAGTAAGTGCGGGTGGCTCAATAACACTAAGTGATTGAGTAGCTAAACATCCATTCGCATCAATAACTGTTACAACATATGTATCCGCGGACAAAAGATCTCTTGTTCCATCATTTACCATCACCTCCGTAACTTGTTGAGCTGTAAGTGCATTGTTATAATATCCCACTCCATCCATTAATCCATCATAAAAGAAATTCCCAGCACCTCCAAATGCATCTGTTCCAAAGGTTCCTCCTAAGCCACCTTCTTGATTATTTGCAATAGATACAGACCCAACTCCAGAATTATACGTTCCTAAATCTATCCCATCAAAATACAACACCAAATCACCATTATCAAAAGTAATGGTGATATGATGCCAAGCACCGTCATTTGGAAATGGATATTGCAAACCATATAATGTAAATGATTCATTAACTCCAACTTGTAAATCAGTTCCACTTAATCTAATTCCAAAACCAGCACTCACTCCCCCCATATCAAATAAAACTTGATTCCCAGTAAAGTTGTCAGGTTTTACCCACATTGAAACACTAAATGTGGAAATAGTCCCATTTAAAAATGTATTATCTTCTTCATATTCAATCTTAGTCCCTCCATTAAAATTAAAAGCATAATCTCTTTCTATATTATCTAGAGCATAATCTTCTACTCCTACTCCTCCCAATGGATTATGATTATTTCCTGTTTCATCATTCATTGATTGTTCAAATCCATAATAGGCTTCTACATCCATATCACTCCACAAATAAGTATACCCTGGACTCCCTCCTGTTACTGTTAAACTAATAACTCCCCCATCATCTCCGCCATTACAACTTACATCCGTAATAGAACTTCCAATTACTATACTAGTTGGTTCTGAAATACTACTTGAAGCAGTACTCGTACACCCATTTGCATCTGTAACAGTTACGGTATAAGTTCCTACAGTTAGATTTGAAATCGAAGGAGTCGTTCCTCCGTTAGTCCAACTGTAACTATAGTTAATAGTTCCTCCAGTTGCTGTAGTTGTAATTGATCCATCTGTTTCACCATTACAACTTATATCTGATACTGAATTAGTATTTGATAAAGCAGAAGGTTCATTTACTATAGT
The DNA here is from genome assembly GCA_937981555.1 of uncultured Saprospiraceae bacterium. Taxonomy (GTDB): domain Bacteria; phylum Bacteroidota; class Bacteroidia; order Chitinophagales; family Saprospiraceae; genus CAJQQY01. Next base: position 68,148 of record CALJOK010000053.1, on the reverse strand, counting down.
GCTAGCTGTGACAGTACATCCATTGCCATCTGTAACTGTTACCGTATAAGTATTGGCACTAAGTCCAGTTGGATTTTGGGAAGTTCCCCCACCTCCTGACCAAACATAAGTATAGGTTGGTGTTCCTCCATTTACAGTTAAGGAAATTTGACCATCATTTGATCCATTACAATTTGCATCCTGTCCAGTTGCATTTGCAGTTAAAACAGTAGGTTCTGATATTGTTACGGTTACTGTATCTGAACATCCATTATTATCAGTTACCGTTACAGTGTAATCACCAATGGAAAGTCCAGTAAGGCTATCTCTTGTTTCTGTTCCTCCCCAAGAATAAGTGTAAGGAGCTGTTGCACCAGATGCAACGACTCTAGCAACTCCATCATTTCCTCCATTACATGAAATGTTACTTTCATTCGTTACCAGAATTAACTCTGTTGGCTCATTAATAGTAATATTAGCTGTTTCTTTACAACCATTAGCATCCGTAATTTCAATGTTATAAATACCTTGAGAAAGATCAGTTCTATCTCCATTATTATTAGCTAAATCTAAAACCTGAGAAGTAGTCAAAGCGGTATTATGAAAAAATGCGTTATCCATTAATCCTTCATAATACCGATTCCCAGTATTTCCAAAAGCATCACTACCTTGTGTTCCTCCAATTCCTCCATTTCCAGTAGAAGCACTAATGGTATTATAAGGAGTATTTATAGTTGAGACTGCTACCCCATCTATATATAAAACCAAATCTCCATCATCATAAACTAAGGCTAAATGATGCCAAGCACCATCAGAAGGGAAAGGTACTTTATTAGTCAATTGTGGAATACTTCCCAAAGTTACTACACCTTGAACATCACTTCCATCCATTCTTAATGCTAACCCTCTCGCTGAAGTTCCTCGTTCAAATAAGGTATTAGTCTCAGTTAAAGCATCTGGTTTTATCCACATCGAAATAGTCATATACTGAAAAGATGTTTCTAAAAACCCTACAAAGTCTGCACTATATCGAATTTTTGTACTTCCATCAAATTCAAAAGAATATTGCCCTCCGACAGCATCTGTGGAGTAAGTTTCATTTCCTGAAAAACTAATTGGGTCATGATTGTTTCCTGAAACATCATCCATAACTTCTTCAAAAGTCCACATCCCTTCATTCTCCATATCATCCCAATCATAAATGTATTTTTGCGTACCTCCAGTAACTGTCAAATCTATAGTCCCTGTACTATCTCCAAAACATAAGATATCGGTTGAAGTAGAAGTAAGATTTAAAGTTGTTGGTTCTGTAAGAGTAATGTTATGAATTAAATCACAATTTTGTAAATCTGTAATTGTTACTGTATAATTTCCTGCAGGAATATTATTTAAAGTATTTGAACTGCCTGCTACATTCCATTGATAAGTATAAGGAGATACTCCTCCAGATGGTGTTATTATTATACTACCATTACTAACTCCATTACATAATGGATCTATAGATGAATCTACCGCAGACATTTCGGCGGGAGTAGAAATCACTTCAGATAGTGAAGTGGAGCAATTATTTTTATCCGTAACAGTTACTGTATAGGTTCCTACTCCAAGATTGTTTATAGTTTGAGTTATTGCCCCTGTATTCCATTCGTAAGAATAAGCAATAGTACCACCTGTTGGGATGGCTGTAAGTTCACCAGTCGTCTCTCCAAAACATAAAGGATCTGTTTTTGAGATAGTCGTATTTAAAATAGCTGGTTCATAAACTGTATAAGAATTGATTATCGAGCAACTTGAATTATCAGTAATAGTCACCGTATAAGTTCCTGCCGATAAACCATTTAGAACTGGGGTAGTTGCCAAATTACTCCAACTGTAGGAGTACCCCGGATTCCCTCCAGAAACAGATAATGATATAATTCCATTACTTTGTCCATTACATAGCACACTATCAATAATTGGTGTTGCTGTAATTTCAGTTGCTTCTCCAACAATTACAGTTACTGATTCTTGACAATTATTGGCATCTGTAACGGTTAAGGTATAAGTGCCAGCAGTTATAGAATTTAATATAGGAGAGGTTGCTCCATTTGACCATAAGTAGTTATAATTTGGAGTACCACCAGAAGGTGTAATTGCAATATTTCCATTATTGCCTCCAAAACAAGTGACATCAGTATGAGTTTCCGAAATGGTTAAATCATTTGGTTCTCCAACTATATAAGATTCCACCTCAATAGGACAATTATAAAAATCTGTAATCGAAACAGTATAAGTACCCGCAACTAATCCAGAGATATCTTCTACTGTCGCTCCATTACTCCATACAAAAGAATATGGTGGAGTTCCTCCAGCTACCGTTTGCGCAATTGCTCCTGTATTTCCTCCAAAACAATTTACATCCGAAATTACAGCACTTGCTGCAATGGTATCAGGTTCAACGATAGTATATGTTTCTGATAATTGACAAGAATTTTCATCCACCACAGTTACCGTATAGTCTCCAGGTACTAATGAAGAAATATTTTGTGTCGTTGCTCCAGTACTCCAAGCATAGGTATAATTACTTGTTCCTCCACTTACTAATAATTCAATTTCTCCATTAGTTGAGCCATTACAATTTATATTTGAAATAGTGCTATTAATTAAAAGAGCATCTGGCTCTGTTATGGTAAAAGTCATTGACGTATCACAACTATTGCCATCCTCTAAAGTTACTGTATATATTCCAGCAGATAAACCTGTAATTTCATCAACTCCTGAAACTCCTGTACTCCATGAGTAAACATAATTAGTTGGATCATCCCCTCCTGTACCAACTACTTTTATTTGACCATCTGCTGCTCCATTACACGAAATTCCAAATCCATTAAAATTTTCAGTAGATATAGATACTGTATCTAATTCAAGCAAAGGAGGTTCAGTCATTACATAACTTGAAGTAGCTGTACAGCCACTCCCATCCGTCACAGTTACAGTATATGTATTTGGTGATAAATCTTGAATCCCACTAACTCCACTTATCCCATTGCTCCATGCATAACTATGTGTACCATCTCCTCCAAAAGCAGAAACCCAAATTTGTCCATCGGATTCTCCATAACAAGAAACACCATATCCTGTAAAATCAGTATTTGATATATAGGCAATATTGAGCCCTAAAGCACTAGGTTCGCTTAATGTAGTAACTGCTGTAGCTGTGCAACCTCTTGCATCAGTAACTGTAACTTCATAAGTACCTATTGTAAGATTTGTAGTATCATCACTTGTTCCATTTCCAACACTCCAAGCATATGTATAAGGAGCTGTTCCACCAGTTGGAGTCGTATAAATTGCTCCATCATTTTCTCCATTACAACTTATTTCAAAACCATAATAATTCGAGGTGCTATCAATTGTTAAAATTAATTCCGCAGGGGTTCCTACTATTACTTCAAAAGTATCCAAACAACTACTCGCATCAGATACAGTTACCGAATAGGTGCCTGCTGATAGATTTTCAATACTGTCTATTGTACTTCCTGTACTCCACAAATAGGTATAACCAGGTATACCACCTGATGCTATTATTTTTATTTTTCCATCAGAAATATTAAAACAAGATTGGTCTCCAACAATTGTATCAATAACAATTGCAGCTGGTTCAGTAATTATTATATCGCTTGTAGCGGTACAACCTCCATTTCCAGTTACGGTAATCGTATAGTTTCCTATACTTAGATTAGTTCGATCAGGAGTGTTAGTTGCGATATCAGCTATTTGCTCGGCAGTTAATGATAGATTATAATTAGATATATTATCCATCAAGCCTGTATAAAATTCTACTGCTGGAACATTTCCTGAAAAGAAAATATTTGATATTTCCGTATTAGTATAATCTTCTCTAACGAAAGGATGCCAAGTATGATTTCCACCTATTCCACCATAAGCATTATTACCGGTATCAAAAGTAATTGTACCTAATCCTGTAACGACAGTAGCTTCTTCAACTCCATCTATATATAATATTAAATTATTCCCATCATATACTAATCCGATGTGGTGCCAATTTCCATCAGTTGAAAACGGGGTACTTATTGGAAATCGGTTAAAGGAATTTTCTGTAACGATAGCTTGTACATTTCCATTTCTCAACCTAAGCCCTATTCCTGCATTACTATTTCCTTCTTCATAAAGAGCCATATTCTCAACTAAATTATCAGGTTTGATCCACATTGAAATAGATCGCTCTGTAATATCTTCATCCATAAATTGAGTTAAAATCGAATATTGAATTTTAGTTTCACCATCAAACTCAAAAGACTCACTCCCTTGTGATGCATCATTACTATAAGCTGGATTTCCGGTTACTACCTGTTCATTATTTCCATTTCCTGAAACATCGTTCATCGTAGATTCAAATGTCCATTGTCCAACAGGAGGAATATCATCCCAGATAAATGAATAATCTGATGTATTCGAAACTGTTATATCTATTGCTCCATCACTAAAACCAAAACAAGAAGGTTCAGTTATAACACTTGAAATAGTTGGAGAACAATCACCAATATCCAAACAGTCAATTAGACTATCGCCATCATTATCCAAACCATCATTACAAATTTCAGGGCCATAAATGATAGTCAAATTAGAACCTACACTCGATATGGGAACACTATTAGCATCTACATCTAATGCTCCATTTACTACAGCAGTAGGAGTTGCCAGACTTATCGTATCTATAGCTAAGAATGTAATTTCAAAAGAATCTGAAGTACCAATAATTAACCCTCCTAAATCATTCAAGGTTAGCGTATCTCCATTTAGAGAACTAACCGTTACATTTTGTTTTAGTGTTAATTCTAAATAGGAGATTTTTGAAGCTGTTCCCTCATTAGATTTTATTTTTATTTCCTGATCTGTATTTCCTGAGTTTAATAAAATTAGACCATAATTCTGGGAAGAATTATCAATCCAGTTTTGGATAGTATTTATAGGTAAAGTCGTTGAATACCAATCTTGTGTACTTGTTGGTATACTCCCCAAAAGAGTAGGATCATAATCTCCTCCTTGATTTGTCCAATCTATTGGTTGAGTGGCCTCTATCCAATTAGATTCATCAGCAGCAGCATCTTCATTTCCTTCATCCCAAAATCGAGTTAATTCATAAACTTCTATTTCATTTCCATTTCCATGTCCCGTTTCTATAAAAGTATGTAAACTAGCATCACTAACTACATAACCTGAGTAACTTGACAAATCAAAATGTATTAATCCTCTTTTATCATCATCTACTTTAACTTTTATTTTTAATTCTGTATCCACTCCATAATTTCGGTCGTCATTCATTTCTTCTAACCAATTATCTTTTGAAGGTTGAGTTGAAACAGTAGTAGAACTCGTACTACCAGAAACATTGATGAACTGTAAATTTGCAGATGGGAAAATTTCCGAAAAAGGAATGGAAGATAAATCTACAATTCCTGTATTTGATAAAACAATTTTATAACGAACAGTATCTCCGATAAACGCAGTATCAATAGAAGGAGTTATCAATGTATTTGTAATGGAAACTTGTCCCGCAGCAGCTAAAATGGTAACACTTGCATTATCCGAATCTGAAGAAGTTCCTCCAAGAACATCTAGCGCATTCTCTCCAAAAGCTTCATTTATACAAATACAAGCATCTGTTGCTAAAAAAGATATTTCAATCGTATCAGATGTCCCAGCTGCCAAGCCAGGAATATTATTCCATACTACTGAATTTGAATTTATAGCATCTGGTGTTTTTCCTAATTGCAAATCCAAGTAAGGAACTTTATTCGCAGCTGCTTCCCTTGATCTAAACTCCATCCAATCATCTGTATTCCCTGAACTCAATACTGCAATCCCATGATTCTGAATAGGAGAATCGATCCATTTTTGAATAGTATCTATGGTCAAACCTGTGGACAGATAATTATTATTCGTTGGAGTAGCGATACTACCTAATTGAGTAGAAGTAAAATCTCCCCCTGGAGTATTCCAGCTAGTAGTCGACGTTGCTTCCGTCCAGTTAGAGATTCCTATATCATCAACATGCGGTCCTTCAACCCACGGAGATGTCATCCCATACACTTCAAGATTATTTCCATTCCCACCTCCATCTTCTAAATAGATGTTTAGTTCAGCCACTTGAGCGGTCAGTCCACTATAAGACGAAAGGTCAAAATCGATATATGTTATCGAATTATCGCCTGGCATTACACGAGAGTATAGCAATTGATTAATTCCTAAATTGTACGCTGGCCATTTATCTTCTGCGTGATTATCTTTATTAACCAGAACTTTATAATTAGTTGCTAAACCTCTAAAATTTAAATATTGAAGATTAGCAGAAGGAAAACTATCGATTAAATCAAAACTAGCAATATCATCTCCTCCTGTATTTGAAACAATCACTTGAAAAGTTACGGTATCTCCTACAACAGCTGTTCCGCTTGCAGGTGAAATTAAGGTTTTGGAAACTGAAATTTGTCCAGTAGTATCTGCAGAAAAAGATTTTGGAATATTATTTTTTGTAAAAAAAATACTCGCACCAACTGTAGAAAATAGCAATAATAGAGACGCTATGGTAGGAATGATCCCCATATCAAAAACCAGTTTCCTACTACCCTTTTTAGGCGTTTTGAAAACTAATTGTTCTCTTTTATTTAAATTTTTAATCGTGTTAAAAAACTTCATACCTAAACTACGCATTAAATCAAGTGAAAATCACAACATACTGACAATCAACATTTTACACATTGAAAATCCATCCGATAAGGGTGATCAATAATTAAAAAATTTAGAGAGTAAAATTGGTAGAGAGTAAAGTTTTGGTAAGAAAAAAGGTAAGATTCTAGTAAGTTAAATGTAATCCAAAAACATCCAATAAATGGACATTTTCTCTAATGTTTATTAAAGAAAACAATAACTATACCACAGAAGGAAAGTTATAAATTCTAGTTTATTCCTATATCTTTTTTTTACAGACATATTAAACTCATATAAACTTTTCCACCTAGAAGTTGGTTATATTTGTATTTAAAAAAAACTGGAAAAAAGAGACATGAAAAGACAAGCAGAAGCCATGCTTCCTACTAATTGGGGAAATTTTAATATGATTGCTTTCGCAGATGATGAAACTGATAAAATGCCTCATTTGGCAATGGTTCACGAGAATTTTGACAATGCCAAATCTGTTCTTTTAAGAATTCACTCAGAGTGTATGACAGGCGATCTTTTTCACTCTCATCGTTGTGAATGCGGTGAACAATTAGATGCTGCAATGAAGCTTGCAGCTGAACAAGGTGGTATCATTATTTATCTTCGACAAGAAGGCCGAGGCATTGGGCTAATTAATAAACTCAAAGCCTATAAAATTCAAGACACAGGAGTAAATACTGCTGATGCCAATACTCATTTAGGTTTAGAAATTGATGCTCGAAAATATGATATTGCTATCGAAATCATGAAAGATTTAGGTATTAAAAAAGTTAAGCTTTTAACCAACAATCCCGATAAAATTAAAGCAATCCAACAGTCCGATATAGAAGTTGATAAAAGAATTCCACTCATCATTCCTCCAAAAAAAGAAAATCATGGTTACTTGAAAACCAAACAAGATTTGATGGGACATTTATTCAAAATCTAAAAAAATAAAGGCTACAATTTAAAATTGTAGCCTTTATTTTTTTGTTAATAAGCTCGTCTAATTATTTTATCAAATCCTTATTTCATCATCTCTTTGATAATTGGTTTCATCATATTATAAGCTCCCATCTCTTCTTCATTTTCAGTAATAATTACTTTTTGAACAACTCCTTTTTTATCTAAAATAAAAATTCGAGAAGCTCCCAATTCTCCACCATATCCAATTTCTCCAAGAGGTTTTGAATTTGGAATTACAGGGTATTCAATTTTGTTATTTTTCAAAAAAGAAACTAAATCCGATTTGTCTTCTTCGGCAAAAGAAATAACTGCAACTTCCTCTGAGGAAAATTCGCGCTTTATCCGATTTAAACTTTTGATTTGTTGTCGAGAGGTTTCGTCCCCAGTTGCCCAAAATGCAATGACCACTACTTTGCCCTTGTATTCTGGCAAAAAATGAGTATTCCCATTCATATCAAATGCTTGAAATGGCATTGGTTGCGTCCCTTCAAATTGGGATTGTGCTTTATTAGCATTGGAAGAATTAGCGAATCCTGGTGAGTTATTCTGAGCGATTAAGCTGCTCATTATTGTTAAAACTAAACTAGTAGTTAAGATTAATGATTTCATGGAAAGGTGTTTTTAGTTAGAATGATTAGATACAACCTTTTACTAAAACAATGATTACGCCAAAAAACAACGTTTAACTACTGATAATCAACAAGTTATAAAAATAACTAATACAAAATCAAAGCACTAAAAGGTAATTAAGTCAGACTGAGGAGACTCTAAATATTCCGCTAATTGCCACAAATTTTCAAATCTCCCATCTACTGGAATTTGCCTAGTCCGTTCCGTTTCCTCTTCTTTGCCTTCGATAAAAACAGTTTTAGTTCCCAGTTGCCAACCAAATTCCATATCTGAAAACGAGTCTCCAACCATGATGGATTCTTGGAAATTTATTTTTGGAAAATCTCTTTTTGCTTGCCACCCCATTCCTGGATTCGGTTTTCGAGAAGGTGAATTTTCAGCTTTTAAATTGGGAGAATAATAAACTTTATTGATAAATCCTCCAGCCGTTTCAACTTCCTTTTTCATATTGTCATGAATCAAATCGAGTTCATCAGTAGTCAATTCTCCTTTTCCAATACATTGCTGATTGGTCACTACAACTATAGTATCAAAGTGTTTTCCAAAAATATTAATCGCCTCCAAAGCACGATGCGTAAATTCAAAATCTTCCCACCGCTTGACGTAAGTTCCAACCAGTCTGCGATTAATCACTCCATCTCGATCTAAAAAAAGTGTCCACCCTGTATTTTCCATAATTATTTTTTCTTTTTAAATAAAACCCCAGTTGTTCCAAATTCCTTTTCCAAAACATATTTATCTTTCACCAAATCCACTTGATCCCTCCGAACATAAATAAAATCAAACGCATCATTTTTTTCAAAATCCTCTTCATCTAAACGCACTACTTCCCCAATCTTTTTGATCAAAAAATATTCTTTATAAAACTCACTCGCCGGCCCATATATCCAAAAAACACCTAAATCTATTTCCTGATTCTCTTCTAAATTTTCCTCTAAATATTGAATCATATCTTTCGTATAAGCATCATAATCCCACTCCACCGTTTCCTTCAAATCAAAAGTTCTATAAAAATGATTAAATGAAAAAACAGTAATCAAAAGAGCAAAACCAATAGTCCAACTTTTACTTTTCTCTCGAAATAAGGATGCTAAAAATAGATAGACGCTCAATCCAAAAAATGGAATTAACATCGTTGATTTTCGTCCTATTAAATATTTGACCTCTAATAAATAATATTGAACTACCATTGCCAAAACCATCAAAACCATCAAACTAATTCCAGCAAAATGAATTTTTGAAAAAGAGTTATTTCTTTTTTTGAAAAAATACGAAACGCCAAAAAATATGGAAAAGCTCAATAAACACAAAGATATAAAAACAAAAATAGTCGTTGTATTTGGATTAAAATATCCTTGACTCATCAAACTCGCTCTTATCATTCCTACAAAACTTTCCGCCAAACCTTCTGCTCCATAAACAAACTCTCCCTTCGATTGCAAAAACTGAATTGGGTTTTTTATTAAAAAAAATAAAGTAAAGGAAAACAAAACGGGGAGTCCAATTGATTGCAAGAAATTACTTTTTGGTTTTTCATTTTTTACAAAAAATTGTTTTTCCAAAATAAAAAAAATAAAAATTGCTGTTGCGCTTGCCCAATAATTAAGAAAAATAAAATTACTTAAAACCGCTAAAAAAGCTCCACCATAACAATACATTCCCAAACTTAACTTTCCACTTTCCACCCAGCGAAATAAAAAATAAATACTCATCATCATCCACCCTACTCCTAGACCATACCCTCTTGCCAAGGAAAAAAACTCCATCAAAAATGGATTCAAATTCAACAAACAAAAACCGGCGATTCCGATCCATAGATTATTGGAATATCTCCGAACTAAAAGAATAGAAAAAATCAAATAAATTAAATGGCCTAACAAATTGGGTAATCGCAAAGTCCATTCAGAAACACCAAATGCACTTGTCGAAACCTGCATCAAAAAAGTATTAAGCAAATGATTATTTGCATCAGTCCAACATGATTCTGAAAAGAAACAAGTCCAAATAGAATTAGGAACATGACTAAAGTAAGTACTCGCTTCATCGCAAGTTAAGCTGAGAAAAGTAGCTCGGGAAGATGTATAAATAATTAACCCAAAAGCTAAGATAAAGAATATCACATCTTGAAAACGAAATATTTTTGAGTTGAAATTATTTGGAAGCATAATAGCGTAAGCGTTGTGAGATGATTATGCCTCCATTTCTTTTTCAATTAATTCACAAAAAATATGACCCATCAAAATATGTGATTCTTGAATTCGCGGAGTGTCTATTGAAGGAGCATTCAATAAATGATCTGCATATTTTTTCATTTCGCCACCAGTCTGACCAGACATTGCAACGTTAATCATTTCTAATTTTTGAGCTGCTTCCATCGCCAAAATAATATTTTTGGAATTTCCTGAAGTTGAAAGTGAAATAAGAATATCACCTTTTCGCCCTTTCGATTTTACAATTCTTCTATAAACTTCTTCGAAGGAATAATCATTAGCAACAGCCGTGAGGTAGGATGTATTGACGTGAAGTGCTTCCGCAAAATAAGGTTCTCGATCCAAATAAAATCGTCCTGAAAGTTCCGCTGCAAGATGCTGTGCGTCAGAAGCACTTCCCCCATTTCCACAAAAAAGAATTTTATTTCCTTGCTTCAAAGCTTGAATACAAACGTCAGAAACTTTTTGAATGGTTTGCAATAATTCTTGATTTTCGAGTAAGTCTTGTTTGACTTTAATGCTCTCAGAGATACTATCTTTAATTCTTGAATTCATGTCTCAAAAGTAATTGAAAAAGAGATAAATCTTGATTTTTTTAAAGACTGTTTTTATTTCTCCAATGACATAAGTGCTTCGATCATCGCCTCCCATGAAAACATTTTCTTATCAATTTTCACTTGTTCCACAAATTCCTCGCTTCTCTTATTTTTATAAAAGTCAACAATTGCATCTGCAATAGATTTTGGATTGACGTCCACCACATAACCAGCTTTGTCATGTTGAACAATCTCTGGCAAACCGCCAACCTTTGTAACTAACATTGGTTTTTCAAAAAAATATCCTAAACTAGAAACTCCGCTTTGGGTAGCGGTTTTATAAGGTTGAGTAATTAAATCTGCTGCACAAAAATAGTATTTCACTTCTTCATTAGAAATAAAATTCGTGGCCATAATCAATTGATTGTCAATATCTAGCGATGCAATTTGGGTTTTATATTTTTCTTCATTGGAATAATATTCACCTGCCACAATTAGCTTTACTTTCAAATTCCGAACTCGTTCATCTGCCATCGCTTCGAGCAATAAATCCAATCCTTTGTAGTCTCGAATAAATCCAAAAAACAATAAGTATCGAAAGTCTTTTGACAAATTAAGATGCGTTAAAGCTGACTCGTAACTGACCGCTTCTCCAAAATTATCAGACAAAGGATGCTCTGCCAAAGCAATCAGTTTTTGTTTGGTAAAAGTACGGAGTTGCGCTTCTACCGATTTTGACATCACTAAAAAAGCATCACATGCACCAACAAAATATTTGGCAAAAAGAAAATCGCCAGGTCGTTTTTCGTGAGGAATGATATTGTCGACAAAACCGATGATTCTCGTTTTCTTATTCCTTTTGATGAGACGAAGAATGGTTCCAAAACAAGGCCCCATAAATGGCAACCAAAATCTACCGATGACGATATCGGGTTTCATTCGCTGAATTTCACGACCTACTTTTATCCAATTAAATGGATTAACAGAATTGACCTTTACTTGAATATTAAGTTGGGTAGGTGGTGGATCTTCAGAGTATTGAGTTTTCCCTGGAAATAAAAAATTGGGATATTGTAAACTAAAAGAATAGATCATTACCTCGTGTCCATCCTCTTGTAAAACTTCCGCCAAGCGTTCATTGAAAACTGCAATTCCTCCTCGAAGTGGATGCGCTGGACCGATGATGATTATCTTTTTTTTATCACTCATAATTTAGTTGGCAAACCTTTCTCCTTCCTAGGAAGTCGCATTCTCATTTTCTTCAATTCTAATTTTAGTTTCAATCAAATATGCATTTCGCAAAGGAGCATTTCGAGAAACTAGCTCCGCTAAAAATCCTGTGCAAAATAAAAGTGTTCCCATAATCATCGCCGTCAATCCAATATAAAACCATGAGATATCTGCAATATTCTTAGCTGGTATTTCATTAAATAGATTCCAGATTTTTCTCGCTCCTAAACAAAAGAACAACCCAAATCCAACGGTAAACATAATCGCTCCCATACTCCCAAAAAAGTGCATCGGACGTTTTCCAAATTTCCCCACAAACACAATCGACAACAAATCCAATGGCCCTCGAATGAATCTTTCTAAACCTCCAAACTTGGTAACGCCAAATTTTCGAGCTTGATGTACCACTACTTTTTCACCTATATTTTTAAAGCCTGCCCACTTTGCCATTACCGGAATATAGCGATGCATTTCACCATATACTTCTATTGTTTTAACTACTTCTTTTCGATAAGCTTTCAATCCACAATTCATATCATGCAATTTTATACCAGTCATCATGCCAGTAACTCCATTGTATAATTTGGTAGGAATTGTTTTGGAAAGTGGATCGTGACGTTTCTTTTTCCAACCTGAAACTAAATCAAATTTATCTTCTTTGATCATTCTAAACAGCTCAGGAATCTCGTCTGGACTATCTTGCAAATCTGCATCCATCGTAATCACTACATCGCCTTGCACCGCTTGAAAGCCAGTATGCAAAGCTGCAGATTTTCCATAATTTCTTCGGAATTTTATGCCTTTGACATTTGGATTGAGTTCGGAAAGACCTTGAACGACTTTCCAAGAATTGTCGGTACTTCCATCATCGACCATCATAATTTCATAGCTGAAATTATTTTCTTCCATCACTTTTCGAATCCATCCTTCGAGTTCAGTCAAAGATTCGTCTTCGTTAAAAAGAGGTACTACAACCGATATGTCCATTTCTATTTTTGTTTTTTACTTTAAAATCGTTAGTAAGTATAACGATAAAAAAGCGGTTCTTGTTTCGGCGTGTTATCTCAATAATTTAAGTTCTTCTAACCACCAATGCCATCAAAAATGACAATATAAAACCACCAATCGCTCCCATCACATATTTCGTAACCGATGCTCCAAAAGTTGGAGTATAATCATCAAGAACATTTTTCCTAACCTCGGAAATCTTATCAGATCCTTTGTGAAATCCCAACATCTCTTGATGCGTCAACTCTTGGTGAATTTGCAATAATTCAGCATCGTACACATTCATAATCCACCAAAAGAAAAATATGAAATAGGCATTCGTAATTAAAAAAACAATAAATGGAGTCGAGACCAAATTTCGCAAAGAAGATTCTTTTTCTTCATTTTTTGCATTTTCCAAAATACTTCCGATGGAGTGATTGGAACTTCCTTCCATCCGGTGGACTTTGAGGGTTGCCCAAAACATTCCTACCAAATACAAAATCATGGTTGACCAAATTACCTCAGGACTTCGCATGCTTGCTTTATCATAAAAGTAAAATGCCAACATATAGAGTATCACTCCAAATCCTGTAAAAATTCCGTACTTGATTGCTATCTTATTCAAAGTCTTTTTTTTTAGAAAATTGAGTTTTGCGAAACTAGGTTTATCATTTATTGTTAATTGTTGGGCGATCTCTTTTTACAAAAATCCCTAAAACTGCCCCAAGCAAAACGATGGTTATCAAACTACTTAAAAGGATATAAAAAGAATTTGCCTCTAAAACATTTTCACCTGACATAACTTCTTTTGCAATAAAATTTCTAAAAATAAAATTCCAAGTTGCTGCCAATATTCCATAAAACAATCCCATCCAAAAAGCTAGAACGATGGTTCTTTTATGTGAGATAAATCCGAATAATTCTTTGTCCCGATGGCTCTTCAACATTATCATTACTACCGCAATGGAGATCGCAAAAGTCAAAGTATAAATTATGTAAATTACTCCTTCATCTGAGGAATCTGAATTACCCCACCCCATAAAATATTTACTCAATTCTAAAGTTATCGTTACTGAAAGTAGCAGAAGCGCAAATCGAAATGCGGTTCGGAATGGAGTCGGTAATTTTACTTCGGAATTTGGTTTTGTCATAATTCAGTTATTCTAAAACCTTACTTAAATAAATAACTTTGATTTTCCATTATTCACTACGCCTAGTACTTTCCCCTTTAACTCCATTCCAATCATCGGTGAATTTTTTGACTTAGATAAAATATCTTTTTTTGAAAAAGTCCATTCATGATCAGGATGGAAAATAGTTAAGTTTGCTTCCGCTCCTTCCTCTATTTTTGGCAAATCAATATTCAATAATTGTCGTGGTTGGACTGCTACTTTTTCCAAAAAGTCTTCCACTCCAATCACTTTCGTCAAGTGGGTATTATAAAGTGAGTAAGTCGTTTGTAAGCCTAATGCGCCAAAATCTGCATTAAAAAATTCTAAATTTTTCCCTTCCTCTTCGACCGGTCTATGATTGGATGTGATAATATCTATGGTTCCATTTTTCAACCCTTTTTGCAACGCTTTAATATCACTTGCTTCTCGCAAAGGTGGAATCACTTTAAATTGAGTATCAAAATCCGTTAATTTTTCATCGGAAAAAATCAAATTCATAATGGATACAGAAGCAGTAACTTTTAATTTTTTTTGCTTCGCAGCTGCCACCAAATTTTCTGATGTTTCGCTCGAAATATTTGACAAGTGCAATTTTGAATCGGTGTATTCTACCAAGTAAATATCCCGTTGCACCATCAACTCTTCGGCCAATCGAGGTATTCCTTTCATACCAAGTGAAGTACTATTTTTCCCTTCATGCATTTGACCATTTCCAGCAATGTCAGAATTATGTGGATGATTCATCACTGTACCTTCGAATGCCTTGACATATTGCAAAGCTCGCATCATCAAACCACTATTTTGAATAGCCTTTTTACCATCAGAAAATGCGACCGCACCTGAGTGATGCATATCATACATTTCCGTAATATCCACACCTTCACAATTTTTAGAAACTGCCCCAATTGGAAATAAGTCAACTAGATTGTTTTTGGCCGTATTTTTCAAATACAAAACTTCCGACTTCGAATGAATCGATGGAGAAGTATTCGGCCAACAAGCAATTCCAGTATATCCACCTGCCGCTGCTGCAGCTGAAACAGTTTGTAAATCTTCGCGATGTTCATAACCAGGGTCACCTGTCTGAACTCCAACATCTAACCAACCGATAGAAACCATTGCGCCTGTGCCATCAAGCACTTTCACTTTTGGAATATCAATTTTGGCTTTGATACTTTCAATCTTTCCGTTACGGATATGAATGTCTCGTTTTTTTCCATGATGCTTGGAACGAGAATCTAGAATGGTTACATTTTTTATTAATAGCATTTTTACTACTTTAAAATTCGTGCAAAAATACCACCTGAGTTTTACTTATTAGAATGTAAGAGGGTTTTATTATTTATTTTTTTCAAGTAGCGAAATTTTCAATGTGCAATCCAAAAAGCATATTTAATTTCTTTTTTTGAAAAAAGAAATTTTGCACCTAACTTGTCGAAAAAATCAAAGATATGAATTGTCCTCGCTGCCAAACCCGTCTAGAAAATAAAACTATCGTTGAACGAAATGGTCAAATCGAAATTGAAACTTGCCCATCTTGCGAAGGACTTTGGTTTGATAAAGGGGAATTAAATCTTCTTGAAAATATTTCTGAACCAGTCTTATTTGAGTGGCGAAACCTTTGTACAGAATACGAACAATTAACACCTCTCAATTGTCCATCCTGTGGTGATCATCCAATGATGAAAAAGGCAGAACATCCTCGAGATGAAAATGTCGTGATTGATTACTGTGAACATTGCGAAGGGACTTGGTTGGATGGTGGTGAATTGGAAGCGATTCAAAAGGAGAGTTGGCCGATTGCTATTTTTAATTTATTGAAAAAATTATCGTAACACCCTAGGACGACTCTCTAAGTCGTTGTCAAAACCCGCAATTTATTACGACTCGGAGAGTCGTTTTACGGTAATTTGTAAATTATGAAATTTGGATTCTCTCCCACTCTTTCCAAAGGTAAATCGACCTCCTTAAAAGTCAATAAATATTGAATGCCTTTTTGAGAAAAACGACGTAAATCATCCATAGTTAAATTTCTAAAATTCTGATTTCCTATCATCACATTATCTTTTCCAGATTGTCTCGTTTCGATATTTACATCGTAAATTTCTTGGATTCTTTCGTACCAAATTGGAATAATCGACTTCCGATGAATCACCGCTTTGTAATCAATATAAGTGCTACGTTCGCTATAATTTTTAAAATGAGTATGATTCATTGGAATGATAAAAAGTGCATCTTTAGGAGTATTTGCTTTGGCGATTTCTGCGATTTCAATCTCCGCATTTTTTTTATTGAGAAAAAAGAAATCGTAAGTTTTTGTTTTAAAAATAGAAACAGGATTTAAAATCATTACAATCGAAATAGCTCCTATCGTTAGTAATCCCCAAGTGCAGATTTTTTGGAAAAATTCTTTTTGCAAAACGGGTAGCTTATTTTCCAAAAAAGAAAATAGTGCAATTACGGAAAGTGATTTTAACCAAATCGTCGTCTTAAACCATTGCGAAGAAACAATCGTCGAGCTCTCCGAAACTTCTACTCCAATCGTATAAATCAACATCCCCAAAAGAGTCAAAACAAACATCCAAAAAACAGTTTTATTTTTTTTATGATAAAAAAATAAACTCCATCCGAACAATGGTAAAAGTACAACAGCTGCTTTCTTAGAAAAATAAGTTGGGATAAAATGATGAGGTAATCGAAACTCTAAAAAATCAAAAAGTAATCGATTGTCTATTCCTCCTTCCGCAAAATCTCGTTGCAACCAAAACACCCAAACACCTCCTGTCAAAACATAAAACAGAATTGGCAAAAACATTTTCCATTCTATCTTCTTACTAAAAACAACAATCAACACACGTGTACCTGTCATCATTAAAAACAATTGTAATCCAACTAATGGTTGAATAAAAGTAGCAACTGATAACAATATATACACGTACCAGTTATCTCTTCCAGAATTCTCTTTTTTTAGAAAAAAATAAATCGCCCATATACCGAAAACTTTAGCAACTGTACTAGACGTGATGAGTGGAATATACATTTCATTCCCTCCCAAATTCCAATTCATTAAAGGAATAAATGGAATCAAAATCGCTAACCAAATCAATCCTCTTGATTGAATAAATATTTTTGCCACTCGAAATAATCCTTCCAATAAAAATAATCCGCAGATCAAATGAAGCACCAAAGCAACTTGCGGCATCCATTTCCCAAACAGAGAAAAGAGGTAAGCGAGGATATATCTTTCATTGATACTTTGCGCAGAAATATGTTGAATAAAAAAGTCTTTTGAATATAAGGTACTGTCAATCAACCACTTAGCATAAGGCAATAATTCAATCATATCGCCATGACCATAAATATATCCATTCCAAGAAAGTAAAAAAAGATAGGCTGCCAAAAGGGAAAGGAGATGCTCCCACCGTGGTACACTTTCAAGTGTATCACGATTATTTAAAAGGAAATTTTCCATTTTGTTTTGGTAAAAAATCTATTTTGATTTTTTAGATGTAAGATTGCACCTCTGAATAATCGCGCCACAGTTTTGGAACCGTGGCATAAACTAAAGTTACACTTTCCAAAACCGAAGTAACAATGCTTCGATAATTAAAAATATTAATGCCGCAATTATAAACCATCTCCACATGACAATACCTCGACTTCGTTCTCCAATTAATTGAGTAATGTCAACGGCAGTTGTACCTTCAATAATTTGAACTCTATCACCAGCTACATCTGCCAAGTCTGTCGAATTATAATAATCCAAGTTCGATTCTTTTCGATCAAAATTAAAAGCAAACTCATCTAACTTTTCCGTAGGATTTAAATATAGATTATAAAATCCTGCTTGTGAAATTTGATTATTAATCCCTAAAACTACTTTACTTCCGATTGCTCTCTGCACAGGAATAAACTCTTCGGCCTTTCCTTTTAATTTATATTTCATTTCGCCAGTCCCCGTAAAAGCATTGTTAGATTCAATGACTTCATCTTTCCCAATCGTATAAGCGATGCGATTATCTTTCGCCGTTGAGATGGCCATCTTATATAACATTGGAACAAAAATTTCAGCATTCCTCACCAAGTTACTTTGGTCTTCGTCAAGCGGGGCTGCACACAAATAAAGGTTCCCTTGCTCCTTTCGATACTTACTCAAAAATGCACTTCCATCTCGGTAACTCAACAATCGTTCTTCACCTCTTCCACCAAAGTTGGTCATTTTATAATTCACTTTGGTAACAGGTAATTTCAGATTTGCACTTCTATTTTCAAAGACATCTTTAAAAATAAATTCTTCTGTGTTCACATCTGAAACGTTGCGTTCCGTTCTTTCCAAAGACACTAATTCGTTGGCTGGAAATTCATTCAAGAATGTTTTATAAGAACTTACATTTGAATTCACTCCTGGAAAAACTAACAAGTTTCCACCATTGCTCACATACTGTTTCAACTCTGATGCTAGACCAGATGAAACGTTAATCAAACCATTCATCACGATCAATTGATACGAAGGAAATTTAGCATAATCCAAACTTCGACTTTGTTGATTCGTCACTTTAAAATAACTGATTCCTTTGAAGGCTGCATCTAAATATTTATTGCCAGTCGCTTCATTTATCACGAGTGTATTAATCTCCTCAGCAACATTAAAACTAAAGTAATAAGTGTCATCAAACTGAACTGGGTAATCCGTAATCGTCAACTCCGCTTCATGCCAGCCCGTTCTTAAAATGGTAATATTAATCGTATCCGTTTTTGATGCTCGTGCTGGAATGGTAAGTGTTCCGACAGGTTTAGTTTGCCCTTCATGACGAAGCGACAATCGAACATTCTCAGCTACCTGATCGCTATGATTTCTCACTTTGATCACTAGCGTATTTGTTTGATTCAACATCTGAACCGGCGAATCAAAATAAGCCGAATCTATACTAATATTTTTCTCTTGGACAGATTGCAATGGAATCAAATTCACTTCCATTGTTGTATCAGAGAAATTTTGGAAGTCAGTAATATTTTTTTGAAAATCAGAAATAACGTAAGCTGTTTTATTTTCTATTTTTCCTGTATTGAGTGCTTGCAATTGTCTTGTTAAAGTTTTAGAAATTTCTTTTACCGATGGAGTCGTTTTGACTTCATCGATCAAAGCCAATGCATCCTCTTTACTCACTAACCTTTGATGTCTCCCTTCAAATTCATTGGTTAAAATTTGAAAACGATCTTCCACAGAGTAGGCGTTGACAACTTCCCGAGCCCGTTGTTTTGCTTTTTCAATCAAAGGCACATCTTCACTCAATGCATTCATACTGAATGAGTTATCAATAAAGACACTAACTGATTTATCTCCTTTTTGAACCTCCGTATCCTGAGGAATGAAGGGTTGAGCAAAAGCAAAAACCAACATCGCTATCGCAAACAATCGACTCAATAACACCAAAAGGTTCCGCACTTTCCGACGAGCACTTGTTTCCTCTTTGACTTCCTTTAAGAATTTTACATTCGTAAAATATACTTTCTTAAATCGTCGAAAATAGAACAAGTGAATAATAATCGGAATGGCTAGTGCCAACAATGCCCACAAAAAAGATGGATATAAAAACTGCATAAAATCTGTTTATATTTTTAGTGTATCTGTTTTCGAATAACTCATTTTCAAATCAACTCAATCACATATATCACTTTTAAAAAGTGGTCAAAAATACAAATAATTTTTATTTGAAATGTG
This sequence comes from uncultured Saprospiraceae bacterium, assembly GCA_937981555.1. Lineage (GTDB taxonomy): Bacteria > Bacteroidota > Bacteroidia > Chitinophagales > Saprospiraceae > CAJQQY01. The sequence goes on along the minus strand of CALJOK010000053.1, from coordinate 48,011 downwards.
ACTCATATTTTCACTTGAAATAATACGTAAAAATGGCGGTTTTGTTATTGGAAAGAACAGTTGATTTGGAAAAGAGTTGCACCTTTTTTTTTGAAAAAAAAAAGTGGTATCAATACATTTTGTATTAATACCACTTTTAATTTATTTTATAAAAATCTTAGTCCAAACGCTGGGTAAAAAATCCTTTTAAAATATCGTCACTTACAATTCCAGCTTCCAATCCTGCTCGGAATGAAGCCATTCGTTGCTCTGAAGTTCCATGAGTAAATGAATCCGGAACGATGTATCCTCTTCCTCGTTTTTGAATTGTATCATCTCCGATGGCATGAGCTGCACGCATCGCTTCTTCGACATCTCCTTCTTGCAAAAACTCACTATTGTGATGCGCCCAAACGCCAGCCAAATAATCTGCCATCAACTCTAATCGAACGGATAATTGATTGTATTGCTTTTCAGAGACTTGTCTTTTTTGCTGGTGCACATATTGAGTAAAACCCAATAAATTTTGCACGTGATGCCCTACTTCGTGAGCAACAACGTAAGCCATCGCAAAATCTCCAGGCGCTTTAAATTGATTTTTTAGTTGTTGATAAAAAGCCAAATCAATGTACAACTTATTATCTCCTGGACAATAAAATGGACCAGTTGCTGCACTCGCATTTCCACAAGCAGATCTTACTTGCCCTGTGAAAAGAACCAAGATTGGATTTTCATATCTACGACCTAATTGTTCTGGAAAAACCTTACCCCAAATTTGTTCGGTATCTTTTAATACTACTGATACAAACTTAGATAATTCATCATCTTCTGCGGATGTTTGAGTTTGGGTTTGTTGAGTTTGAGGTTGTTGAACTGCTGCTTGTTGAATAACTGCACAGCCATCACCACCCAATAATTGAATGATAATTGCCATAATAATCACACCAATTCCAATTCCTCCAACTGCTCGAGTACCGCCACCGCCGCCTCGTCTATCTTCAACATTGTCGCTGCCTTGTCTGCCTTGCCAACGCATAATTTTATTTATTTAAGAGTGAAAAAATGATTTTGTTTGTTAATACGTAAAAGTACATTTTTTTTCTAGTCTAGAAAAAAAATAAACCTTTCGTGAATTATGACACGAAAGGTTTATTTAAGTAACCAAACTAGTGGTTTATTTTATTTATAAAAAACGAATTTTATAATCTTGCTAAAATCGTTTTATTTCCTTTTACTTTTTGACCAATTTCTACTTCAATTTTGGTATTCAATGGCAAATATAAATCTACTCTTGATCCAAATTTGATAAATCCCATATCCTTCCCTTGCTCTACTTCTTGTCCAACTTCTACATAATTCACAATTCTTTTGGCTAAGAAACCAGCAATTTGTCGAAGTAAAATTTCCTCCCCATTATTATTGATTACCGTCGTAGTTCGTTCATTTTCAGTCGATGACTTTGGATGCCATGCTACGAGATATTTTCCAGGATGATATTTATAGTAATTAACTGTTCCACTTACCGGGTTCCGATTCACATGTACATTGACAGGTGACATAAAGATGGAAACTTGCAATTTCTTAGTTTTGAAATATTCATTCTCCACCACTTCCTCTATCGTAACAATTTTTCCATCAGCAGGTGCATAAACGATATTGTCATCAGTTAAGATGAGTTCTCTGTTTGGGTTTCTAAAAAACTGTAGAACCAAGAGAAATAGAACCATAGAAACGATTCCTACTACTTGCAATGCATTCGGAAAATACCAGAATACCAAAAAATTGACTACTGCAAAGAAAAGACCTAAACCAGTCAATATTTTATATCCTTCCTTGTGTATTTTCAGTCTCATATATTTTAATTTTGATTAGGTTCTAATATCAATCTTTTAACAAAGCTCACAAAAATAATAAATTTTAGCCGACATGTACGATTGCATCCCAAGTTTTCGACTAAAATAAAACGCTTTAATAGCCAAAAAGTTATCGAATGGCTAGTAAATAACTTGCTGCAAATGGTAAAAGAAATATAAACGCATCAAATCTATCTAAAAATCCGCCATGTCCGGGCATAATTGTTCCTGAATCTTTGACTCCTAAACTTCTTTTTAACATTGACTCTATCAAATCTCCGATAGATGCAAATATAGAAACTAAAACAGCTAACACTAACCAGTTCGTCAAACTCAATTCCGTTACGTAAATGCTTAATAACCAAGCAATTAGAAATGTAACCGCAACTCCTCCTAACGATCCTTCCCATGTCTTATTAGGTGAGATTCGTGGAAAAAGAGGCGTTTTTCCAATTTGAGAACCGATCAAATATGCACCCGTATCATTTGCCCAAGTTAATACAAGCAATCCTAAAATGATATTTGGATAGTAATTTCCATCATTGATTGCAATAAATTGAGCTAATGTAAATGGAATTCCGATATAGATTAATCCCAAAAACAGATGCCCTAAATTGGCAAATGGATATTTGGATTTAGTAAATAATTCAATGATAAATAAGAAAAAGAGAATTGGTAAAAATGCTAAAATGCTAATTCTTAAGAATTCAGTTCCATTTTCTATTTTTCCAAGATGATAATAAGCTGCAATCAAGAAAGGAGTTGCACCAATTACCACTCCATAGATTTTTCGTAAAAAATCATGAGTCTCATTTTTTAATATAATCGTATAAAACTCCCAAAGGCTTAAAATGGTAATCAACCCAAATAAAGCTAAGAAGGAATTCTTACTAAAATACAATCCAGCTAGCATGACTGCTACAAAAATAATTGCTGTTATTCCTCTTTGTAATAATCCACTCATAAATGTTTGTTTATTAGCTCTTAATTTATCTTAACAGTTGAGGGTGTTTTTTTATTATCTGTGGCTAGGTATTGTATCTAGAATCAATTAAGTATTCATGTTTTCAATATTCGATTCAGGAGGAATATGCTCTTGTTTGTTGATTTTTATCATAACATAACTCAACACTATTACAACTATAAATGCAATCAAGGTCATCGGCCAATTCACGTCTACAATTGCATCATCCATATTAATATCTATCATTCCTTTTTGGTAAAAATATTGTCCAACAATTTGCACCGCATTATTAACTAGATGAGCAAAAATTGGCACCCATAGATTTCCCGTCCAATAATATAAATACCCTAAAATCCCCCCCAACAACATTCGAGATAAGAAACCTTGAAATTGCATATGAATCGCACTAAAAATCAAAGCAGCCAACCAAATTGCCACATGTGGATTTTTCATCTGTTCAACTAATTTCTTTTGCAAAATTCCTCTAAAAATAAACTCTTCTCCAATCGCAGGAATCACCGCAATGACAAATAAATTAAACCATAATTCATGCGGTTGATCGACCAGTAAAAGGTTTTTCACCATCTCAGCAGTTCCCTCTTCCATTTCTATCAAAAAAGAGGGCATTGGTATTTTCATGTTTACCCAAAAGGCAAATTGAGCCAAAGGAAATGCTGCTAAAATAAGTATTGAACCGAGGAGTAAATTATATAATTTAGGATATTCGCTAATGCGTAAAAACCTCGCCCACTTATTTTTATAAAAAAAATAAGAAAAAACAATCCCTGGAATAACAAATGTGGTAAGATGATTAATCAAAAGATTGGTACGGATAAAATCACGAGTAGAAGTAACACTTTCTGAACTCAAACTTGTTAAAGAATCAGTCAAATCCATTTCTTTTAAATACCCATATCCTTCCACTAATCCAAGTCCAACTAAAAGGCATAAAAACACAATTAACCCTAACATCGAAAGCATGAAAAGAGGTGGAATGCCCGCATATTTGGCTATAGGTGAATCTAAAATTTCATTGTCATTTATCATCCTAAAAAATTAATTTCACGTGAAGTAAATTACTTCAATTTTGTCCTTACATTTGCCGCAAGATAAGAAAAAAACAATGTTTTGAGTAAGTAAAATTTACTCCATATTAAGGTGTATTTTTTTATTTAGAAACAAACAACACTTCAAAATTTTAAATTATGACTCGATTAAGTATCAATTTGAACAAAGTAGCATTAATCAGAAATGCACGTGGTGGAAATTTACCCAATTTGGAGCAAGTGGCAATTGATTGTGAAAAATTTGGAGCACAAGGAATTACTGTTCATCCAAGACCTGATGAAAGACATATTACCTTTGCAGATCTTCCTAAACTAAAAGCATTAGTTCAAACTGAATTTAATATCGAAGGAAACCCAACACCTCATTTTATGGACTTAGTTTTAAAAAACAAGCCTCACCAATGTACTTTAGTTCCCGATGATCCTAATCAACTGACTTCAGATCATGGTTGGGATACGATTGAGCATGAATCCTTTTTGACAGAAGTTATTTCAAAATTAAAGGCAGCAGGAATTCGGACTTCTTTATTTGTTGATCCTGAAGGAAAAATGGTAGAAGGAGCTAAAAAAGTAGGTGCCGATCGAATTGAACTGTATACAGGTGATTATGCTAAAAATTTTGCTACAGATAAATATGCTGCTGTTAAATCATTTACCGAAGCAGCCAAGGTAGCCAATGAGATAGGAATAGGCATTAATGCAGGGCATGATTTAAACTTGGATAATTTGCAATTTTTCAAAGAGAATGTGCCAAACTTATTAGAAGTTTCAATTGGACAGGCTCTTATTTCAGACGCCTTATATTATGGCCTATATAATACTGTCCAATTATACTTAAGAGAATTAAAATGATTTTCTATATTTGCGAAGCCAAAAACAAGCAAAGAGAAGATAAAACGAAAAACCCTTTAAGCTTGATGATTGGCTTTTAAAAGTCAGTTTGAAGTAAATAAACACAAATTAAATTAACACAACATTATTCGAAGGGCTCATCTCATTCAACTCTCTGATTTTACTCAATTTTTAAAATAGTCGATAAATATTAGTCGCTTAACGGTAAAATATATAAATTCGTCTTTGCTTTAATGTTAAAAAGATGTTAAATGATGGCAGCGAATAAGGAATTTATGTCGTTTATGTAGCAAATATTAAGAAGTAGAACACATCCAACCCATAAGAACATATAGAAAATCACTCTTCAAAAATCCAATGCGGTTTTTGCTAATCAACATTTTTCAAAATCATAACACATTTGATACACTATTTTAGTTTGTTTTTTTAGTAAGAAACAAAAAAGTAAAATGGATTTTATTTCAAAAAATTAAATACATCTTTTGCAAAATAATTCATTGTTTCACTCTAAAAAATAATTAGGAGCTGATACGATGCATTTTGCATTTGAGAAGTTTATATAATTATTACCAGTAAAAAAAGACGAGAACTACCATGAAATAGTACTCAATTCAACTACATGCAAACAGAACGAGGTATTGTTAAAATCAATTCAATACGAAAAACTACAGAACAGAATTGGAACAATTTATAATTTAATTTTTTAATTTTTTTTATTAACTAAAATCGGATTAGTATGAAAAAACTCTCACTAGTTTTAGTGCTATTCTTCTGTGCCCTAGGAACTATGTTGGCACAGAGAACAATTACCGGTACCATATCGGACGACAAAGGCGAAGCACTTATTGGTGCAAGTGTTGTTGTTAAAGGTGCTGAAGGTGTAGGTACGACTTCGGACATTGATGGAAGCTATTCATTAGACGTTCCAGCAGGTTCAGATGTTTTGGTAATATCTTACACAGGTTACGGAACAAAGGAAGAAACTTTAGGCGCATCAAATGTGCTCAATGTATCTCTTACTGAAGGTAGCGTATTAGGAGAAATCGTTGTAACAGGTTTCGGTATCAAGAAAGAGAAAAAAGCTCTTGGATATGCCGTAACTACAATTGACTCCAAAGACATCGAACTTAAACCTGAGGCTGACGTTACTCGGGTATTAAGAGGAAAAGTTGCAGGGGTAGAAATTAATTCTACTTCAGGACTTGCAGGATCAGGAACAAACGTAATCATTCGTGGTTACTCTTCCATTTCTGGTAGCAACCAACCTTTATTTGTAGTAGATGGAGTTCCTTTTAACTCTGACACAAATACAGATAGAGGGGAATTAGCAGGATCATCTTCTGCATCTTCTCGTTTCTTAGATTTGGATCCTAACAACATTTCTGAAGTGAATGTATTGAAAGGATTGAGTGCAACTGTACTTTATGGAGAAGCAGGAAGAAATGGTGTAATCTTAATCACTACTAAGAATGGTGCTGATATGCCAATGGATAAGAAATTTGAGGTTACTGTTAACCAATCTTTCCACGCCAATCAAATTGCATCTTTACCTGAAGATCAAGATTTATACGGAAATGGATTCCACAATAATCAATCAGTTGCCTTCTCTAACTGGGGAGCACCATTCTCATTTGGTGTACACCAAGGAGCATTCCAAAGAATGTATGACCGAGGTCAAAACAACTACAATCCAGCAGATGGAACTATCAATCACCCATATGATGATAACTTAGAAGAGTATGCAGGTGCTCGATATGACTACAAAGCATATGATAACCTTCAAAACTTCTTCCAAACTGGTTTGATTAGTAATACATCTGTAAATGTTGCGAACAGATTGAGTGAAGGAACTACATTGAACTTTAACTATGGTTACCGTTCAGAAGAAGGATTTGTGCCATTGAGTAACTTCAATAAGCATACATTCGGATTAGGTATCAATACTAAATTATCTAATGGAATTAAAATCAGAAGTACATTTAACTATGTGAATTCTGATAGAGTTGCACCTCCTGTGTCAACTTCTACAAGTTCTAATCCTAACGATGGAGCATCATTGTTCTCTAACGTTTTCTACACTCCTCGTAGTGTTGATTTGAATGGATTGGAGTGGGAAGATCCTGCTGACAATTCTACTATCTTCTATAGAGGATCTGTTAGACAAATTCAACACCCAATTTGGACGTTGAATAATACTTCTGATAAAGAGAAATTAGCTCGATTCTTCGGAACAATTTCTTTGAGTTATGACCTTACTGACTGGTTGAGCGTTAACTACCGATACGGTTTGGACGGATATAACCAACGTCAAAGATTCGCTGTAAATAAATTAGGTGGACAAATCGCTGATGGTGTTTTGGAAACTTCTCAGCGTATCAACTTTATTAATGATCACAACATTAATCTTCAATTCAACAAAAACTTAACTGACGATATCAACATCGACGGGGTTGTTGGATTTAACGAAAGAGATGATAGTAGAAATTCTACTTTCGCTAATAGTTCTGAGCAGTTTGTATTTGGATTGCAGACACACAATAACTTTGTAAACCATACTAATACAACTTACGATGAAAGAGAAAGTTTATTAGGAGCTTACGCATCTGTATCTTTTGGATACAAAAGTTATTTATACTTGAATTTATCAGGAAGAAATGATTGGACTTCAACTTTAGAAAAAGAAAACAGAAGTGTTTTCTATCCTTCTGCAAGTTTGTCTTTCGTTCCTACTGATGCATTCCCAGAAATGACTAATTCTGGAATCATTGATTACTTGAAAATTAGAGTAGGATATGGAACATCTGCAGGCTATCCTCAGCCATATGACACAAGAAGTGTATTAGGAATTAATACAAGAGAATTTGTTACTGCTGGCGGAACTGTATTAAATACTAACACAGTAGCTCAACAATTTGGTAACGTTAACTTGAAGCCAGAGCTTCATAAAGAGTTAGAGTTTGGTGTAGATGCAAAATTCTGGGATAACAGAATTGGTGTAGATTTATCTTTATACAACAAACGATCTAGTGATTTGATTATTCCATTGTCTCTTGATCCAGCTACAGGATATACTTCTACGACAGTAAATGCTGCTGAGATTTTGAACAAAGGAGTTGAGTTAGGAATTAACGTAACACCAATTAGAAGAAAAGATTTGACTGTTACATTGAATGGTAACTTTACACGAAACAAGAATACAGTAGAAGCATTGTCTCCTGGACTATCTGAATTCGCAATTTTGGAACTTTTTACCACTCTTGGTAGCTGGGCTATTCCTGGACAACCATACGGTGCAATTAAAGCGGAAGTAATTAAAAGAGATGCTGCTGGAAACCCAATCGTTTCTGGTTCTGGTTCTTATATTATTGATTCTGAAACTGGTGTTGTAGGTGATCCTAACCCAGATTGGGCAACTAATGGTGGAATAAATGTTAACTATAAAGGATTTAACTTAAGTGCATTAATCACTTATGTTTCTGGTGGTGACATTTATGCAACGACTCCTTCTACTTTGTTAGCTAGAGGTATTTTACAAGAAACAGATTTCGATCGTTTTACTACTGTAATTGCTCCTGGTGTTAAAGAAGATGGTACACCTAATGATATTCAAATTACAACTACTCAACATTACTGGACTAACGGTGGTGTATTCATTGACGAAATGAGAGTTTATGATGGTACATTTGTAAAACTTAGAGAAGTTTCTTTAGGTTATGCTGTTCCTAAAAAATTCATTGAAAACACTCCTTTTGGATCTGCTTTTATTTCATTTTCAGCACAAAACATTTGGTTTAGAGCCTTAGGTTTTCCTGCTGGTGCTAACTTCGATCCTGAAGTATTGAGTACTGGAGTAGGTAATGCACGTGGATTTGAATTGATGAACGTTCCTGCCTCTAAACAATGGGGTGGTAGCATTAAGTTTACCTTCTAATTAAAACAAAATCGAATTATGAAAAATATATTTAAAATATTTTTAGCGTTTGGATTATTAGTTTTTGTTAGTGCCTGTGATTCTTTAGATTTAGATGAACAAGCAATTAACCCAAACTCTGTTACTCCTGAAAATGCTGAGATCAACTTGGTGATGAACAATGCCATGATTGAGTTAGGCGATTTCATTGATGAAGCGAGTGACGAAACTATGCCATATGTAAGAATGACTGCCTTAGATGGTGGTGATCGTTATGACAATCAAGATGGTCCTTCTTCTTTTGACTTTATTTGGGATTTAGCTTACTCTCAAATCATCCCTGATTGTAATCTTATCATTCAGTTAGCTGAAGAAAATGGTGGATTTACAAGACATGCTGGTGTAGCTAAAATCATCAAAGCATATACTATGCTTACTTTAGTAGATTTGTTTGGAGATATTCCTTATTCTCAAGCATTTCAAGGTACAGATGAATTGAACCCTACTGCTGATGCTGGTTCAAGTGTATATGAAGCTGCTATTGGTTTATTAGAAAAAGCAATTGCTGATTTAGGAAATCCTTCTGGAACTATCACTAATGATATCTTCTATGATGGAAGTGATGCATCATGGATCAAGGCTGCTAATTCTCTTAAATTAAAAGCATATTTGAATACTGGTAATACAGCTCAAATCAATGCTTTGATCGCTGCTGATGATTTAATCTCTGCTGAAGCAGACGATTTCCAATTCCAATATGGATCTAATCGAAATACTCCTGATGCACGTCACCCTTACTATGCTGACAGTTATGAAGCTGGCGGTGCTGGATGGTACTTATCTAATCAATACATGTGGTTTTTATTCGGTGACAAATTTACTGAAGATCCACGATTGAAGTACTACTTCTACCGTCAAGATTGTGACGAAACGGATGAGAATTTCTTTACATTAGATTGTACTGCTCTTCCATACCCTACTCACTTCCCTGCAGGTTTACCTTGGTGTACAGCTTCTCTTGATGTTGCTGGATATAGTGGATACTGGGGAAGAGATCACGGTAATAACGACGGTATTCCACCTGATGGTTTGAAAAGAACGGTTTGGGGAGCTTACCCTGCTGGCGGAAAATATGACGATAACAGTTGTGGAGGTACATCAAATGGAGGTACTGACGGAGACGGAGGTGCTGGTATCCAGCCTATGATTCTTTCTTCTTACGTTGATTTCATGAGAGCAGAAGCTGCTTTAACATTAAGTACATCTGATGATGCTGCTGCAATGTTAGAAAGTGGAGTAAGAAAATCTATTACGAAGGTAATGGGTTTCACTTCTCAAGCAGGTGCTGATGCTCCTTCTATGGATGACGTTGAAGATTATGTAACTGAAGTTAATAACAAGTTCAACGCTGCTGATGCTGATGGAAAGTTAGACTTAGTTATGAAAGAATACTTAATCGCACTTCAAGGAAATGGATTGGAAGGTTATAATGGCTACAGAAGAACTTGTATGCCTAAAAACTTACAACCATTAAGATTAGATGATCCTAGTCCATTTGCTAGATCATTCTGGTATCCTTCTAACTATGTAAACAGAAACTCAAACGCAAGCCAAAAAGCTGACGTTACTGTTCCTGTTTTCTGGGATACAAAAGCACCAGGATGTGCTCAATAATCAAAATTATTTTTTAATTGAAAAGTAAAAAGAACATGAAAAAATTCAGTTTATATACTTTAGCTCTTCTAGTAGGTGCATTGACTTTCTTCTCTTGTCAAGAGAAAGATAGAGCATTCCCTGAATTTGAAGATCTAGAAAAAGGAGCTTATCCTCGTTTAGTTGAAGGAGTATTTGGAGATTTAGATTATGAAAACTTTGATAATGCTGATTCTTCTTCTCTTTCTTTTACTGTTGAGTTCTATGATGAAAACAATGGAGCTGACGTAACAGAATACAGCTGGTCTGTTAAATATGGAGATACTTTCGGTCCAACTACATTCAAAACTTATGCAAAATCTGATTTCACTACTAATGCTGATGGACTTCCGCAATTAACGGCAACGTTTACTTTTGCTGAGATCTTCACCGCTTTAGGAATGACTATCGATGATTTTGAATTGACTACTGACTTCCAATTGGATGCAACTCTTACCATGGCAAATGGTAAATCTTTTACATTCGATAACACAGGATCTAACATTATCGGTCAACCTACTTTTCAAGGTATGTTCCGATATACTCCTGCTGTAACTAAGAAGCCTTGTAATTCTATTTTAGCAGGTACTTTTGTTGAATCATCAGTTACTAACACCGCTCCTAATCCTGACATTGGATGGGCTGCTTGTGCAGGTAATACTTGGATTGGCGAAGTTCGATTAGAAGCGGTTCACGATCCTGCTACTTTCGATCCAGGTCTGTATAATGTTTATTCTACAGACTCTACATTAGCGGTAGAATATAATGATGCTTCATTTGGAAACTACTATCCTTGTTATGCTCCTGCTGACGGTACTTCTTTGCCTCTTGGTGATGTTCAGGTTACTGAATCTTGCGGTAAAATGGGCTTTTCTGGAGCTAGCCAATGGGGTGAAGTTTTTACTTTTAATAAAGTAGAAGTTGACGGTCCTAAATTAACTTTAGGATGGGAAAATGACTACGGTGAAGGTGGAGAAGTAATACTTACTCGAGATGATGGAACAGCATGGCAATCAGATTTATTCTGTGAAGGCTGCTAAGAATAAATGATTATTCTTACTTGAAAATAGTTTGCTATTTTCAATGAAAATATTGGGAAGACACATTTATTTGTGTCTTCCCTTTTTATTTATTTAAAAAACAAACAAAAATGTACGTTTGCAGATACATAATTATCCTTTTGTTTTCAATGGTTTTTCAAAACACCTTTGCACAAGACAATACGGTTGGTTTACTTTCTTTTGAAGAGGATTTAGGTGTCGGAGGATACACACTCATTTTTCCAGAACGACAATCTGATATTTTTTTATTAAATAAATGTGGAGAAATTGTTCACCAATGGGAAGACGATCCTACTGCTCGACCTGGATCCGTTGCTTACCTTTTGGAAAATGGAAATATCCTCAGGAGTAAATGGTTGGCAGACAATCCTAATTCTGTTTCTACTTCTGGAGGCGCTGGAGGAATTATCGAAATAGTCAGTTGGGACAATCAAGTTTTATGGACTTACAATATTGCAGACTCTACTCAAATCCAACACCATGATATTCATTTCACTCCTCATGGAACGGTCATGATAATTGTTTGGCAAAAAAAAGAATTAGACGAAATCGTTGCGAATGGTTTCGATACTTTAAGTCATAATCAACGAAGTATTTTGACTGATTATATTTTAGAAATTGATCCAATAAATGATAGCATCGTTTGGGAATGGCATGCATGGGATCACCTCATTCAAGATCACGATTCCACTAAAGCCAACTATGGAATTGTAGCTGACCACCCCGAACGAATTAACATTAATTACCACGAATATACTTTTGGAAAAACCGATTGGTTGCATTGCAATTCTATTGATTACAACCCTATTTTAGATCAAGTCGTCATTAGCAGTAAACACTTCAATGAATTTTGGATCATCGACCGAAGCACCAACTCTGATGAAGCTGCGGGCACTTCAGGAGGAAATAGTAATCAAGGTGGAGATTTACTTTTCCGTTGGGGAAATCCCAAAGCATACCAAACAGGTGAAACTTCAGATCGACAACTTTTTTCCCAACATGATGTCCAATGGATTGATGAAAATGACATTAACCCTGACTATGATTTTTTTGGAAAAATAGCATTGTATAATAATCATATCGAAACTGGACTTTCACTCGGTCAAATCCTAGAACCTGTATTTGATACCACTACTTTTTCTTATTTAAAATCCAACGAGACTTTTTTACCTGAAAACTTTAGCAAAGAATTTTCACATCCTGATACTGCTAAAAACTATTCCACCGCTGCCTCAAGCATCCAAATCATCGGCGATGGAAGTGTCATCATGTGTGCAGGTCGGCAAGGTCGAACCTTCGAACTAACACCAGATGGGCAAGTCGCGTGGGAATACCTCACACCTCTAAAATCAGGTAATTCAATTGCTCAAGGAACCAATTTAGCTTTAAGTGAAAACTTCACTTTCCAAACTCAACGATATTTAGAAACTTATCCTGCCTTCATCGGAAAAACGCTTGAACCGATTGGTTTTATTGAGTTAAATCCTAATACAGCTTTCTGCTCACTTGTTTCCATTAATAAAATTAAAAATCCACATGACGATTTTTCATTCTTTCCAAACCCCGTAAATACATTGTTATTTATCGAAAGTAAAAATGAGAAAGGTGAAGAGATTAAAATTTTTAACGCTCTTGGAAATTTAATTTTAACCAAAAAAATTCCTTTTGGGAAAACTGAAATTGATATTTCTAATTGGTCTTCCGGTATTTATTTTTTACTAAACCACCGCAATTATTTTTTGGAAAAAATAATTATTCAACATTAAAATTTTCATTTTATCATAAAAAAAAGACTAAATAAACTCAGATAAAACTAATTAAAAAACCTTCCAGATTTTTAAAATCTGGAAGGTTTAAAACGATTAGCATCATTACTTTTTTAACTTCAATGCCACTTTATTTCTCCAACAATATTTTTTCCGTCAAATATATTCCCTCCGAACGATACATCAAAAAGTAAATCCCGATTTCTAATCCCTCTAAATCCAATCTCACATTTTGATCTTGCTTCGTTACCGTTTTCCTTTTTTCCAATTGTCCCAAAATATTATATAAAAATAACTCCCCTGTCCCTCGAGTATTTTTTATTTGCACATCTAGTATATCCTTAGTTGGATTTGGTGAAACATCCATGGATGGATTATTTCTAATTAAATCAATCGTAGCATCAATTACAATTGTATCCATCGTTGTCGTATCGTTCAACAACGTAAGCGTTGTATCTTCCAATATTTCAATCGCCTGATTTACTTCAATATCATACAACATTTGTCGTCGATTTCCTCCCGTCCAAAGCACTTCAACACTATCCACCATCAACAAAGTATCTAATCCAAAATGGATGCGACTTGAATGATGAGAAGCATGACTAGATCCTCCACTCACTTCTTCTAACAATACATTCCCGCCTGCGTGAACAAAGATTTTAGAACCGTAGGCATCTCGATTTACATCAACTCCTTCGAGAGAAACTTGCAACCAATTTTTCTCATTTCCTTTTTCATTTCGATAAAGAATTGTTTTCCAACCAGAACCATTTATCGGAACATTTAGCACTACCGACAACACATCCAAATCTCCATCATTATCGTAATCTGAGTAAGTCATTCCACGAGAAGTGTATTTGTTTTGAATACCATAAGTCGTGTCGGTATCGGTAAATTGAAGATTCCCTTCATTGATAAAAAGCTTATCATTCATGTGCAAGGTAGAATTAAGAAAACTCGGACTCGGCACATATCCATTCGCTACATATAAATCTAAATCACTATCATTATCCACATCCAAAAATTCAGTCCCCCAACTAATCGAAAGCAAACTATCCATAATGATCCACTCATCTCCCACCCCTGCATCGTCGGTGACATTCGTAAAAAAATCACCATCATTTCTCAGCAATGCATTCTTCCCAAAGTTGGTCACATAGTAATCCAAATCTAAATCTCTATCAACATCTCCAACTGCGATTCCCATTCCATACATCCCCAAATCTGCCCCAACAACATCCGCTATTTCATCATATAAAATCACCGAATCAATCATTATATTTTTATATAAATGATTAGTTTCAATAAACTCCCCAAAGTCATTCGCTACATAAATATCCATATCTCCATCCATATCAAAATCAGTAGATACTACTGCCAACGAACAACCATTATCATTAATCTGCAAGACTTCAGCTACTTCTTCAAATTGTCCATTTCCCAAGTTCTTATAAAAAGTATTGGCATAACAATCATGAGCGAATCCATTAATGGCTCCATTCGGATCAGTTGTAAAACTCGCACTCTCAACATAACTAATCACATATATGTCAAGCAATCCATCTAAATCATAATCAGTAAATACAGCACTTATTGCTTGCGTTTTATCCTTTGGTTGAATTTGATTCCAAATGTCTTGAAACATTCCATTTCCATTATTTTTAAACAAAAGGTTTTTGCCCTGTTGTTCAAGATTAGATTGGTTTGTCGTTACAAATAAATCTTTAAACCCATCATTATCAATATCGCCAGCTACAACTCCTGTGGTAAAATAATATTGAGTACCGAGCAAACCAACTTCAAAACTTTTATCAATAAAAGTTCCGTCGCCATTATTCTCATAAAAGTGATCCATCTCCAAACCTGCCGTGATATACAAATCATCATCACCATCATTATCATAATCAAAAAAGGCAGCGCCTCCTCCGATAAAAATGTCATGGCTGAAGTAGTGATCAATCATTGCTTCATCCTGAGCTTCCACAAAATAAAAATCATTTATCGTAGTCAAAGTTGTCAAAACCACATCATCATCCACATCAATAATACCACTAGTCGTACTACCTTCAATCACTTCAATCGTTTGGTTAGCAGCAACTTGTAACAATACATCTACATGTCCTGTCGGCCAAGTAATTTTAATAGAATCAGCAACAGTTGCATTGGCTAATCCGATAATTTCAGTATCTGAATTTTGCCCCATGTAAGCAATCCCACAATGCGTATAACGCATTTGATATTCACCTTCTGCATATACCTCAATCTTGGAACCTATGCCTTGTCGATTACTTTTTACACCTTCCAGATTTACTTTTATCCAATTAGTTGCTCCTCCTCCATTCTGCCAAAGTTGTGAATTAAAAGGAGCAAAATTGGAAACCATAATATCAGGAAATCCATCTTGATTAAAATCTCCAATGGCATTGCAATAACTCTTTACAGTATCACCTTCGAAGCCATTAAAGATTTCTGAGAAAATTCCATTACCATCATTTTTATAAAAGGTACTTGATGGTGTATCCGAACCAACTGTTGCTCCGCTCACATACAAATCTAACGTTCGATTATTATCAGCATCCAAAAAGTTACACCCCCAAGCCACATCAAAAAACTCAACTCCAGCATTGTTTGCTTGATCCATAAAAAAATGAACATTGGAAATTTCATGATTTTGTAACAATACATTCCCGGTTGCAATATTTGAAATATAAATATCTTGATTTGCATCATTATTATAATCTCCAACTGCTACACACATTGCACTCATCACCACATTGGCTTGCGTCGGAACACTTACATCCATGAAAGTTCCATTACCATTATTTCTTAAAAGTGTATTGGGAGGCATTTTATCATTAGCAATATAAACATCAGGCCAACGATCATTATCATAGTCAAAAAAGGCAGCGCAAAAAGGTAATTTGTTTTCATCAGCAACTTGTGCGAAATCAGTTTTTTCAGTAAACGTTCCATCAGCATTATTTCTAAAAAGTCGATTTCGATTATTCGTTCCTGAAGTCAAAGATTTTCGTTCCGTATAATATAAATCCAACCAACCATCTCGATCATAATCTGCCCAAACTGCTCCAAAATGTCGAAGTGTATCTATTGGAAATCCAGCTGCTATAGTTATATCTGTAAATTCTAAATTGCCTGTATTTTCGTATAATCGATTAGCTCCTTCAAAAGTAGTCACATACAAATCCAGGTCATCATCATTATCAAAATCAACCCAAAGCACATGTTTTGATTCTTCGGTATGATCGACTAAGGAAGGTGTTTTTTGAAATATTCCATTGATATTTTTATAGAAAAAAATGGAATCACCTGCTGCGGTTGCCAATGTAATATCGTCCCATCCATCTCCATCAAAATCAACAAAACTTACCCCTCCTCCTGGCCCACCTTGCAAATATTGGTGATCGATTCCAACTTGTGCTGCAGCATCTGAATATTGAATTTGAGCAAAAAGTGAAAAAGAAAAAAGACAATAAATGTTGGCAATTAAGAATAATCGCATTTTGTTTGTTTTTATTAATTTAAAAATATTGAAGTAGAATTAAGAAGAATACCTGTTAATCAAGTCTAATTGTAAAGATAAGAAATCCACAATATTACAAGTGTAAACAAGAAAGACTTCGAATATTTTTTTCAGACAAAAAAAGTAATCCTCTTTCTATTTTAAATAAAAAAAGTCTTTTGTCATAAGCTATGCAAAACCATCACGTTGTAGCATTCTTTTACTATGTATTAAAAATAAGGGGCAGCGAATTTCATTAACATTCCGTTAAGGAAGCATACAACACATTAAAAAAAAATATAGTCTAGCTACATTATCTTTCACCAAACATTATTTCCCTAAAACATAATTACTACTTATTCCCATTTATGTTGATGGATATTAATGTCTGTTCATAAAATATTAAACAGCACCGTAATTATTGAATACCTACATTCATGTAGACGAATACCGAACGAATGAATAAATTGTCAGTTAGACATAGACAATGCAACTACTTTGAACTAATAGATAGAACGAAATACCGTAAAAAAAATGACTTACGTATTACCTATCCAAATCATGCATAACCAAATGTAACTTATTGTAATACAACTACTTAGGAATTATTTGAAAGAATCTTTTTTATTAAAAAAAATTGTAATTAAAATTTGATTAGTATGAAAAAAACTACACTAGTTTTATTGCTATTCTTCTGCGCTATGGGAACCATGCTAGCACAGAGAACTATAACAGGTACTGTAACTGATAATGCAGGCGAAGCCCTTATTGGTGCGAGTGTAATAGTAAAAAGTAGCGAAAATGTTGGTACAACCACAGACATAGATGGAAGCTACTCATTAGAAGTTCCTGCTGGTTTAACTGTCTTAATTTATTCTTATACAGGATATGGAACAGAAGAGATGACATTAGGAGCATCTAATATTTTAAATGTATCTCTTGAAGAAGGAGTTCTTGTCGGAGAAGTTGTTGTTACAGCTTTAGGAATCGAAAGAGAATCCAAAGATTTGGGATATAGTGTTGCTAAAATTGATTCTGATGAGTTGGTTAGAGCACGAGAAACCAATATCGTAAATGCACTTCAAGGAAAAGTGACTGGAGTTCAAGTAAGTAACTCTGGTGGAAACTTGGGTGGATCTTCTAAAATAGTTATCCGTGGGGTAAACTCTTTAGCTGGAAGAAATAATCCACTTTGGGTGATTGATGGTGTACCATTTAATAATGCACAAAATTCAGGTATAGATAGAATTTCTGGAAATAGAGATTTTGCTAACGGAGCATCTGTAGTAAATCCTGATGATATTGAATCTATTAGTGTCTTGAAAGGGGCTGCTGCAACAGCACTTTATGGATCAAGAGCTGCTGCTGGAGCAATCTTGGTAACAACAAAATCTGGGAAAGGAAACAAAAATGGAAATCCTAGAGTTGAGATTAACTCTTCTTACCGTCAAGATAGATTGTTGGTAACACCTGATTATCAGCAAGAATATGCGATGGGATCACAGTTCAAATATGATTCTAGTTCTGTAGGATTTGACTGGGGACCAAAAATTGTTGGACAAAATGTAAGATCTCTTCCTGTAACAGGAGAATCTGGTCCATTAACAGCTGTGGATGATAATGGTATCAACGACTTTTTCGGAACTGGAAATACTTTTATCAACAACTTTGCTATCTCTGATGGTAATGAAAAAATGAATTACCGATTAAGTTTAGGTGCATTGAACCAAACTGGTGTTGTACCTGGATCATCTTTAGATAGATACACTATTTCTTTGAAATCCGGTGTAAAGCATTCTGACAAATTACGAAGTGATTTTGGAGTTCAGTTTATCAAAACAGATTCAGAAGGAACTGCAGCAGCAGGAGCCAATGACCCTAACATTATTGGTTATAGCTCATTCAGTAGTACTTTGGATCAGAACTTATTCAAACCTTGGATTGACGAAGAATTGGGTACTCAAATTAATCAATTGACTCCTACTTCAAATAATCCATTTTGGATTCGTAACGAAAATAGAAATGATCGAGATGATTCAAGATTATTAACTAATTTCTCTACTACTTATACTCCTATCGAAAATCTTAACTTCACAGCAAGAGTAGGTTATGATTTTGATCAAGATAATCGTTTCTTTTCAAATAGAAAAGGGACTGCACAAAGAATTGTAGGTGACTTCACTATCAATAAATTTAATAGAACACAATTTAATATTGATGTTATTGGTAACTACAAAATGGACATCAATGATGACCTTAAGTTTAATATCCTTGGAGGATTTAACTATAACAAAAGAAAATTCTCAAGTGAAAATTTAGCTTCTAGTGACTTATTGGTAGCTGAATTATTTTCTCCTGGAAATGCTGCTACCAATGTAGCTACTCGTGGATTTACCGAGCAAGTATTATTTGGTGCATATACTTCTATTGATTTAGGATATAAAGATTATTTGAATTTGACTTTAACAGGTCGAAATGATTGGTCTTCTACTTTACCTATCGACAATAACTCTTACTTCTACCCTTCTGCAAGTTTAGCATTTGTATTCTCTGATGCATTAGACTTGACAAGCAATGTATTTTCTTATGGAAAATTACGTGCTAGTTTTGCACAAGTAGGAAATGATACTGGACCATACCAATTAGACTTTAACTTTTTCCCTGCTGCTTCAGCAAGTGGACAATACAGTTTGGGTGTTAACTTCCCATTTGATGGAAGATTGGCTTTCGCAAAAGCGAATACTATTCCACCAGAAAACTTATTGCCAGAACGTCAAAATAGTTTTGAAGTAGGTGCTGAGTTAAAATTCTTTGATTACAAATTAGGTTTAGATGTTGCATATTTTGCGACTAGAAACAATGACCAAATTTTAAGATTACCTATTCCTGAATCGACTGGATTTGGTTTTTTAAGAACAAATGTAGGACAAGTAAATACTAGTGGTATTGAGTTTAGTATTAATGCTACACCAATTAGCACAAAAATGTTCCAATGGAATACTGCAGTTAATTTTTCTTCTGCTAAAACAGAAGTTGTTGAGTTAACTGAAGGTGTTGAGAGAATTCAATTAGCTAGTGCATTTACATCTGTATCTGTTCAAGCAGTTGAAGGTGGTGGAATTGAGTTATTTGCTACTCCATTCTTGAGAGATAGCTTAACTAATCGACCAATTATCAACCCAAGTACAGGTGAAAGACAAGCAGGTGAATTAAAGAGCTTCGGTTCTGTATTGCCTGACTTTTCAATGGGATTCATCAATAATTTCTCTATTGGAGACTTTAATTTGTCATGCACTATTGATTGGAGATCAGGTGGTGTAATGAAATCATCTACTGTTGAAAATTTACAGAATGGTGGATTAGTTCAAGAAACTACTCAAAACAGAGAAGGAACATTTATCGACAAAGAAGGTGTATTACTTAATCCTGATGGAACAACTCGAGATAACGATATTCCATTGGCAAGTGCTCAGGCATTCTGGTCTTCTCTTGATAATAATGGTGTTTCTGAAGCGTCTATCTTCGATGCTTCATTTGTTAAATTACGAGAAATCGCAATTAGCTATAATTTGCCAAAATCACTTTTAGCAAATGCTAAAATTAGCGGACTTTCTATTGGATTGGAAGCTAGAAATGTAGCATTGATTTGGTCAAAAGTACCTCACATTGATCCTGAAACGAACTTATTTGGGTCAGGATTAGATGGATTTGGTGTTGAGCGTTCTAATATTTCTTCTACAAGAAGTGTTGGTGTGAATTTAAAATTGACTTTCTAAAAATTTAAAAATCAAGAAAATTATGAAATTTTTAAAAATATTTTCACTAATTCTTTTTGTTGGAGTACTAGTTACTTCTTGTGAAAAAGCATTAGATATAAATACAAATCCATTGGTAGCGACTTCGGCTGATCCGAACGCAGTTTTACCTTTCGTTTTTGTTCAGTACTCAAATAGACATACTTCTGAGTTAGGTACTAGAATGATGGATGTTCCTCAACATATTGGATCTTGTTTTAACAGTCCACGGGGAGGTAATACAGGTTCTACTATTACTGGAAATACTTGGGGGATGTATTATACGCAAGTGTTAGGTAATCTTGCATTAGTTGAAGCTGATGCACTTGCAGCAGGTACAACTAGCAATAACATCGCTGCTATAGCTAAGATATTCAAAGCAAAATCATTCTTTGAGTTATCTTCAATTTGGGGAGATATTCCTTTCCGTCAAGCATTAGATGGAGTTCAATTTCCTACTCCTGAGTTTGATACACAAGAAGAAGTATTCAATGGTGTTTTAACTATCCTTGATGAAGCAATCGCTTTGATTGATGCAATGCCTGCGGAAGTAGCTGATGTATCTATTGGTGATCTTATCTATGGCGGTGACATGGACAAATGGAGAAGATGGGCTAATTCATTAAAACTAAGAGTTTTAATGTTACTTAGAAATAAGAGTACTGCTGTTGATAATGAAATTACAAAAGTACTTTCTGAACCAATGATCGAAGATAACAGCCAAGCTGCTTTAATCAGATATGCAGATAATGCTAGTGAAGCTAACTCATGGGCACGATTGATTACTAACTTCTTTGGAGGAACTAATGAAGCAGCTGGTGTCTATTCTCCATCAACTGTTTCTTATGATTTATTCAACCAAAACGATGATCCTCGATTTGGTGTAATGATCTTCGATCCTAATGGAAATGGTGGTTCTGATATTGCAGAAGCTGTTTTTGGTGCTCCAGGATCTAAAGCACACGTTTCTAATAATGTAGTTAGAAATGACATGCCTCATAATATGTTTTTACCTTCTGAGATTAGCCTTTACCGAGCTGAATTAGCTCTTTTAGGTGTATCAAGTGACGATGCACAAGCTGAATTCGAAAAAGGATTAAGACAAAACTGTGAGTACTGGGGTGGCGATATTCCAGGTGCAACAGCAACAATTGCAACAGCTGATATTGATAATTTTATTTCAAATATTGGAACTGTTGATCTTCAAAAAGTTCATGAGCAACTTTATTTAGAATCTTTTTTCAGACCTGTAATTGCTTGGAATACTGTTAGAAGAACAAAAGTGCCAGATATGCTTGCTGTTCCTGGAACTGCAATTTCAACTATTTTGAAACGATTTAACTATGCTCCAGATGAAGTAAGTTCAAATCCAAATACACCAACTAATTTACCAACAGACACACCAATGTGGTTTGAAAACTAGTAGGCATTTTATTAAAAATTTAAAATAAGAAAATCATGAAATTTAATTTTAAATATACTTTGTTCTTCTTCAGCTTAATCATTCTTTCGGCATGTGGAAATGAATACGATACCGAAGAGTATTTTGATCTTGAAGAATTACCAGCTTATGTAGCATTTGGTGATGGAACGACTAATAATGCTGTTTTGGAAACCCTAGTAGTTGATGAAGATGCAGGAAGTGCGTCTTTCATTATCGAGGCTCCTGCAGGAACATTATCGGATGTAAATATCACTTATGATATTTCAGGTACAGCAGTAGCAGGTACTGATTATAACATCGTGGGTGCCGGATCTATCACTTTGGCAGTAGATGTAAATGACTTTCAAGACAGAGATCAAGTATCATTAGATATTGAGATCTTGTCTGATGGAGTAATTGATGGTACTAAAACTCTGACACTTACATTGACTTCTGCTAGTAATGCTGAAGGAAGTCTTGCAGTTGGACGAGGTGGTACTGATTTCTTAAAGTCAGCGAATTTAGAGATTTCTGATGTAGACATGTAATTTAATTACAATAACATTTGAATATTTAAATAGGTCTTATTTATTTTAGGCCTATTTCTAATAATACAAAAGAGGAAGTCATTCATTTGACTTCCTCTTTCTTTTTTTAGAGTAATAACTTTTCTAGTATTTAATCTGAATAGAATATCCGCCTCCTTTCTTCGGCTTAGATGGATTTTCTTCTTTCTTAGATGGAGTGATTGTATAAGATAAACTAGTTTGAGATTGAACTGGTGGAGCCGTTTTTTCCTTTTCCTTTGGTAATCTAAAATGGATTTGGATATTTTTAAAAAACTTGACTTTGATTCCACGATTTTTAGGTGCTTCAAATTTCATTAATCTAATCACTCGTTGGGCTTCTTCATCACAACCATATCCTAGACTTTTCACCACCTTCGCTTCGATCACTTTTCCCTTATAATTAATTGTGTATTTGATAAAGACCGTTCCTTCTATTTTCTCTTCCAAAGCCTGTTTCGGGTATCGTTTATTTTTAGAAATAAACGCTCGCATAGCTTTCAGTCCACCTTCATAAAATGGATTTTTAATAAAATGTTTGCCTTTTCTTTCTTTATACATGGGTATTATTTTTTAAAACACTAAAATAAGGATGAAAAAACTTTAAATTCTACCATTTAAGAAATCTTATTTTAATGGTTTTCAGGTCGAATTTCTTTTAATTTTTTACAAAAAACAATTTCATTTCTTAATATAATTGGCTTATCTTTGCAGTCCAATTTTAAAAAATTAATCTAAATATAATATTTATGCTAATTATTGATGTAAAAGATAGCGATTCAATCGACAGAGCACTTAAAGTGTATAAACGTAAATTTATCAAAACAGGTACATTAAAAGAATTACGTCGAAGAAAAGAATTCGTAAAACCTTCTGTAAGAAGAAGAGCTGAAATGTTAAAAGCTGCTTATAAATTAAAAAATTACGGAGAGTAATCTTTTTGCTTTTGAGGAGGTATTTCTCTAATTTGAGTAAGCAAATACTTTTTATTTCGTAACAGCTTATAATAATTAGAATGGACATTACCGTCTTTTTAAAATACCTTGAATTAGAAAAAAGATTTTCTACGCATACTATTACTGCGTACCAAAGCGATCTATTTCAATTTTTCGCTTATCTCGAAGAAACATATAGCCTTACTTCCATCTTGGAAGTAAGGCATTTCCATATCAGGGCATGGGTAGTCGAACTTATGCAAAACAAGATCACTCCTCGATCTATCAACCGAAAATTATCCACTCTCAAGACTTATTTTAAATTTTTAAAAAGACGAAAAGAGATTCAAGAGAATCCAATGCTCAAAGTTATTGCTCCAAAAGTAGGTAAACGTCTACCCGTTGTGGTTAAAGAAATTGAGATGGAAAATTTATTTGAAAAAATCAATTTTGGTGAAGGTTACGCAGCAGTTCGAGATGAGATGGTAATGGAAATGCTATATTCTACTGGCATGCGACGATCTGAATTAATCAATTTGACGCCCAATGATTTGGACTTTTTCAATGATCAGGTCAAAGTTTTAGGAAAAGGAAATAAAGAAAGACTAATTCCTTTTGCTCGTCCTTTAGCAGATCGTCTGAAAAATTATTTAGAAATTAGAACTGATGAATTTGCATTAGGTGCTACTGATTCTCTTTTTTTAACTGAAAAAGGAAAAAAAATGTATCCCAAGTTAGTTTATAACTTAGTGAAGAAATATTTATCTCAAATCACAACTGTTGAGCAAAGAAGTCCTCATGTTTTAAGACATTCCTTCGCTACTCACCTCTCCAATAATGGCGCAGATCTTAATGCTATCAAAGAATTATTGGGACATTCTAGCCTCGCTGCAACTCAAGTTTATACCCATAATTCTATTGAAAAACTAAAAAGAGTGTATCAACAAGCTCATCCTAAAGCGAAAAAAAAATCAGAGTAAAAATTGTTACATTTTCAATAATTAAACTTTTTAATTATATGTTTTCTTCAACCAGCCCTAACCTATTGTAAACATTAGGTTAATTCCAATCATAGAACTTTTATTTTTTTCATTTGTTTAAATAACATATTAGAATTATTTTATTCTAACAATGTAGATTTGTGTCACACATTCTTCTGCCAAAGTTTTCATTTTTAAAACTAAAAACTTAGATTGGTTCTAGATAAAATAACAATGAAATAAATTATTCATCGTTATTCTTTTTTCATAACCATTAAAAACCCTACTGCCTATGTAGCACCAACTCAGAATTAAAATTACTTACCTATTTTTTAACAGTTAAAAATTACGATACTAATGAAAGTACACACTCAATCATTACATTTCTCAGCGGATAAGAACTTAATTATGTTCATAGAAAGAAAACTAGGTAAATTAACTCAGCTTTTTGATCGAATTATTGATGCTGATGTTATTCTTAAATTAGAAAACTCTGGCCAAATCAAAGATAAAGTAGCTGAAGTAAAAATTACACTTCCAGGAGGTGTTCTTTATGTAAAAGAATCAAATAAATCATTTGAGGCTTCTATCGACAGCGCAACTTCTACTTTGAAGCGGCAACTTATAAAATACAAAGAAAGAAATGCTAAAAAATAATTTTAGTCTTCTTACATTGTAAAAAAGAAAGAGTTTGTACTTGGCAAAGTACAAACTCTTTTTTGGTTTTAATTTCTTGTGTTCTAAGTGAATTCTAAATAAATCCTTGTTCTTTCATCCAATCATCATTGTACACAGAACTCAAGTATTTACTTCCATGATCCGCAGAAACCATCACTACTAAATCATCTTCTTTCCAATCTTTTTTCTGATGAATCGCTTGCATCACCGCTCCTGAAGAATATCCTAAAAATAATCCTTCTCGATTAGCACATGATCTAGTCATATGAGCTGAATCCAAATCATTTACTCGAATAAAGTAATCAATTACATCAAAATTAACATTTCCAGGAATTATGCTTTTTCCTAATCCCTCTATTTTATATGGATGAATCTCACTATCATCAAAAACGCCCGTTTCGTGGTATTTTTTCAAAACAGAACCTTTTGCATCAACTCCAATTACTTCTATATTTGGATTTTGCTCAATCAAATACTGAGCCGTTCCACAAAGTGTTCCTCCCGTTCCAACAGCTGCAACGATATGAGTAATTTTACCTTCTGTTTGTTCCCAAATTTCAGGGCCAGTTCCATGATAATGAGCTAAATTATTGTCTGAATTAAAGTTTTGGTTAGTATAATATGCCCCTTCAATTTCACCTGCTAAACGAACAGCTTGTGAATAATATGATCTTGGATCTTCTGGTTTGACCTTAGATGGGCACAAAATTACTTCAGCTCCTAACGCTTTAAGTGCATTTACTTTCTCTGCTGAAGCTTTATCTGCCACAGTCAAAACACATCGGTATCCTTTGATTGCACAAATCATGGCCAAAGCATAACCTGTATTTCCTGAAGTTGCATCAATTACAGTCCCCCCAGGTCCTAACAATCCATTTCGTTCTGCCTTTTCAATCATATAAGCTGCTATTCGATCTTTAGCTGAAAGACCAGGATTAAAACATTCCAATTTCACATAAATATTGGTATGAAGATCTTTAGATAAATGTCTCAATTTGACAAGTGGAGTATTTCCAATAGCTTTAGTAATATTTCTATATGCTCCCTGCTGGATTCTTTGCTCTATTTCGGAGGTCAATTTTGTCATTTGAATTGGTTTAAGTTTGAAGGTTTTCGAATGTAATTTTCCTTGATTGAATTGACACAAAAATGCTTTAATTTTTTTTGGAAAAAAAAAGATTTGGAAGCGAAATGGTGGAAATAGGAATCATTGTGGTGAATGACACACTATCTAGGGTGAAAAATTTCGAAAAACTGCCTAAATATTGAGTTTTCAAGGTGAATCTCCTCTTTTTCCATTTGATTTTTCTTTGAGATTGAAGGTCAAAAAGGATATTTTTTGTATTTTTAGAAACTGAATTCAGCGCCTATTATTTTATTTAAACCTTAGAGACTATTTTAATTTTCCAATAGAAATTGAAATGGTTCTTTTTTTAATGGCAACGCAAACCTTCCCTTTTGATGAGACCAACACTAAAACTCTTACTCGGACTGCTTTTTGTTTTTTTTATAAAAACTGAAATGTGGGCCGGAAACACTTGTAATACAGCTACTCCAATTGCTAATAATCTAGGTCAATTTGAGACGCACTCTAACCTAGGATTTACTAATTCAGGAGTTCCAACTCCCCCTTGTGGGAACTATATTTCTAATGATTTCTGGTTTTCGACTACTGTTCCAGCAACTGGATTTTTAAGTGTCGTACTATTGCCAGGGACAATGACAAATCCTGCTTTGGCGATTTATTCAGGCTCTTGTTCCAATCTAAATTTGATGGCTTGTTCTTCTGAAGATCTATGCGGAGATGCTTCGGCAGCACTTTACGAAGGAAATGGATTGACGCCTGGAATGACCATCTATATTCGAGTATGGGCAGTAGGTGGAGCACCTAATGGTAATTTTGAAATTCGAGTTTCTGATTCCAATCCTCCTCCATTTATTCCTTTAGGATTAGATGTGTTAGTGGGAACAGCTAATAATAACGGAAATTGTGTCCAATTGACAACTGCCGTAAATACTCAATTAGGTTGTGCATGGGATTCGGAGCAACACGATATGACTCAGACTTTTGAAAAAGTGTTTGTTCTAAACTTTGGAACTAATAATGGAGGAGCTGATGGAATTACGGTTGGTTTTCAAAATGATCCAGCTGGAACTTCTGCTTGTGGTAATGGAGGTGGAGGAATTGGTGCGCAAGGCATCACCAACTCATTTATTGTGGAATTTGACACATGGGATAATGGTGCTGCTCAAAATGATATTGCGAATGATCATGCTTCAATTTTCATCAATGGAGATATAAATTCGGGAGCCCCTCCCCTAGCTGGACCACTTTCTCTAAATGGAGGAAATATTGAAGATGGACAAGATCACCTTGTAAGAATTAAGTGGAATGGGACGACTTTTGCTTACGAAGTCCATTTTGATGAGGTGCTAATATTTAGTGGAACTTACGATATTGTAACCAATTGCTTGGGAGGAAATCCTTTAGCATATTGGGGGACAACTTCTTCAACAGGAGGTGCAAATAATAATCAATCTATTTGTCCATATACACCAGATCCATATTATGGTGGCATGGAACAATTTGTAGATGCAACAATTTGTGAAGGGGAATCTTATTTTGCCGGAGGCGCCAACCAAACAACTTCTGGAATTTATTCAGATAATACTCCTTTACCAAATGGCTGCTTAAGTGTTACTACGACAACCTTGACTGTTATTCCAAGTGGAACTTCGATGCTCAATGAAACTGTTTGCATTGGTGATTGTATAACTATTGGAACCGACACTTATTGTAATAATGGAACATTTATGACAACTTTAGCCAATGCTAATTATTTAGGATGCGATAGTATTGTAACGTTAAATCTGACTGTTTTGAATCCTCAATCAGTAATTGTACAAAGTCCTCCACCTACGATTGATTGTGCAAATCTAACAGCTTTCTTGGATGGTAGTTTTTCTACTAATTCGGGTAATGTTTCTTATCAATGGACTGGTCCATGTATTTTAAATGGAGAGTTTGCACCTATCGCAGAAGTTGGTTGTGCTGGACTTTATACCTTAACAATAACTCAAATTGAAGGAAATGTAGTTTGTACAAATTCTAGTACGATTGATGTTTTTGACAATGCTGTTTTACCAATTGCAAATGCTGGATTAGATCAAGTTTTAGATTGTACGACAGGTTGTACTTTTTTAGATGCAACGATGTCTTCAAGTGGAACAAATATTATTTATTCTTGGACTGGCCCAAATGGTTTTTCTAGTAATTTACAAAACCCTGAAGTTTGTGAAGCTGGAAATTATACTTTATCTGTTTACAATTCTAATAATAATTGTATCGCTGGAGATGTAGTTACGGTTACAGGAAGTTCTGCTCCAATTACTAATGCAGGAGTAGATGCTACTGTTGACTGTACAAATCCAACAGCGACTCTAGATGGAAGTGGTTCGGACATGGGAACTGGGATTACTTTAGTTTGGCTGGATGCAAGTGGCATGCAAGTAGGTACTGGTCCAACATTGACTACAGGAACGATAGGAACATATACTCTAGTTGTTACAAATACAGCCAACGGTTGCTCAGCAATTGATGAGGCTGCTATTACCGGAAACACTAATTTACCGACAGCAGATGCAGGAGCAGATGTCATGATTGACTGTAATAACACTTCAGTAAATTTGGACGGAAGTAACTCAGATATGGGAACTGGTTTTACTTTAGTTTGGCTTGATTCCAATGGATTACAAGTAGGAACTGGAGCTATATTAAATACTTCAGATATTGGAACTTATACTTTAGTCGTAACTAATACTACAACTGGTTGCTCTGCAATGGATGATGCAATTGTTTCAGGAAATGCGAATTTACCTATAGCGAATGCAGGGGCTGATTTTATCATTGATTGTAATAATTTGTTAGCTAATTTAGATGGAAGTGGATCTGACTCGGGAACTGGATTTACTCTAGTTTGGCAAGATGCAAATGGTACTCCCGTAGGTATTGGAACCAATTTTAATACTCCAAATACTGGAACTTACACTTTGATCGTAACTAATACTGCCAATGGTTGCTCCTCAAATGATGATGTAATTGTTTCGGAAAATACAACTCCCCCCAATGTGGATGCAGGCGTAGATGCCACAATTGATTGTAATAATTTATCAGCCAATTTAGATGGTAGTAATTCTGATATGGGAACTGGATTTACTTTAGTTTGGCTGGATTCCAATGGACTGCAAGTAGGAACTGGAGCCACATTGAATACTTCAGATATTGGAACATATACTTTAGTCGTAACTAATACTGCAACTGGTTGTTCAGCAATGGATGATGCAGTCGTTTTGGAAAACAATACTTTGCCTACTGCTAATGCTGGTCCAGATTTCACGATTGATTGTACCAATTCATCAGCGACCTTGGATGGAAGTGGTTCGGATTCTGGAACTAATTTCACCTTAGTTTGGCAAGATGCTAGTGGAATACAAGTAGGAACTGGAACAACTTTAAATACGCCCAACACAGGAACATATACCCTAGTTGTGACCAATACAATTACAGGTTGTTCAGCAATGGATGATGCTATTGTTTCGGGAACTAGTAATTTACCAACTGCCGATGCAGGAACAATGTCCACTTTAACTTGCGACATTCTAAACGTTACCTTGAATGGAAGTAATTCAAGCACCGGTGCTAATTTTTCTTATGAATGGCAAAATTCAAGTGGTGATAGTTTAGGAAATGACGTTTTATTAAATGTCTCCGATCCTGATACTTACACCTTAATTGTAACAGATATTTCAAATGGATGTTCTCAATTTTCCACCGTTACCATCGATCAAAACATTACTCCTCCAACTGCAGATGCAGGAACAGGTGGCATACTTTCGTGTACCGCTACTTCGATCACTTTGGATGGAAGTAACTCAAGTCAAGGCGGATTTGATTATGATTGGTTTAATTCAAACAACACTAATATTGGTTCTGGAAATATGATTAATGTTTCCTCTTCAGATACTTTTACCCTAGTCGTAACGAGTATGACCAATGGCTGTTCAGCAAGTGATGAAGTTATCATCACTCAAGACACTAACGTTCCAACCGTAACTGCAAATTCAGATGGAGATTTAACTTGTGCTAATATTGATGTTACTTTAGATGGG
The DNA here is from genome assembly GCA_937981555.1 of uncultured Saprospiraceae bacterium. Taxonomy (GTDB): domain Bacteria; phylum Bacteroidota; class Bacteroidia; order Chitinophagales; family Saprospiraceae; genus CAJQQY01. Next base: position 17,802 of record CALJOK010000053.1, on the reverse strand, counting down.
ACAGGTTCAAGCTCAGGAGCAAATATTATTTACGAATGGTTTGATAATCAAAATGTTTCTCTCGGTGGCAACATTTCTATAAATACTTCTCAATCAGGAACTTATACTTTTGTTGTAACTGATAATTCAACTGGTTGTTCCTCTTCAACGGATGTCGTTGTGATAGAAGATATAACTGAACCATCTGTTATTATTCAATCTCCTATGCAATTAACTTGTACTGATTTGCAATCAACTTTAGATGGAAGTAGTTCTTCCTCTGGAGTCAATTTCAATTATGAATGGTTTGACTCTGATAATATGCCGGTTGGAAATGGATCGATCATCAATGTTTCTGAAGCAGGATTTTATACTTTGGTCATAACTAATTCTATCACAGGATGCTCCAATCTTGACTCAATCGAAGTAACACAAGATGGAAATGTACCGGTAGCAAATATTAATTTAACCACAGATGTTTTAAATTGTAACGATGCAAATATATTGTTACAAAGTTCAGGTTCGAGTTCAGGTACCGGCATAATTTATTCTTGGTCCGATGCTAATGGTGTTTTATCGACCGCTTCAAATTGGGACGTCACTACACCAGGAGATTATACGTTGACCGTTTCTAATAATGCCAATGGTTGCTCGACTACCACTTCAGTAACGATTTCTCAAGACACTATTTCTCCTCAAATCGTAACCAATTCTGAAACAATAACTTGTGATCAACCTTCCTCTCTTTTAGATGGAACAGGAAGTACAAGTGGAACAGAAATTATTTATGAATGGCAAAATAACATGGGCGGATTTTTATCCAACGATATTTCATTCCAAGTTAATCAAGCTGGAAATTATAATTTTATCATTACCAATAATGACAATGGGTGTTCTACTTCAGAAGTAGTTACAGTCAATGAAAATATCACCAACGTTATTTCTAATGCTGGAAATAATGCAACTCTTACTTGTGGAACAACCTCCGTTCAACTCGACGGAAGTAATTCTACATCAAGCACAACTATAAATTATCAATGGATAAATTCCGCAGGAGTTCCGATGGGAAATGATCCCTTACTAGATGCATCTGTGGCTGATACTTTTTACTTAATTGTAACTGATACACAAAATGGTTGTGCAGATACTTCGTCAACAATTGTTGCGCAAGATGCTGATTTGCCAACTCCAATTATTACAAACGATGGCATCCTTACTTGCATCAATGACGAGGTAAATTTGGATGGTTCTACTTCAACAGGAATCGGCACTTTAGATTTTGAATGGACAGATCCAAATGGTTTTTCCATTATCGATCAAACTAATATTGATGCCTTGATCATCGGAAATTACGAACTCATCGTGACCGATCAAAGCAATGGTTGTTCTGCTACGACTACATTTTTAGTGGAAGAAAATATTGATTCTCCTTTCTCTGACGCAGGGCAAAATGATACTTTAGATTGTAGTGCAACAATGGCAACACTCGATGGAAGCAATTCAGATTTAGGTACTGATTATAGCTACGAATGGCTTTCACCAAATGGAACGCCAGTTGGAATTTCACCTATTTTAAATACTTCAGAATCTGGGGTTTTCACTTTAACTGTTACCAATAATATTAATGGTTGTACAGACATTTCCGAAGTCGAAGTAATTCAATCGGCCGATTTGCCAACAGCAATTATTGCTCCTCCAAACCTAATTACTTGTACTCAAGACAATGTCAATTTGATTGGTTCCATGTCATCTGGAATAGGACAGCTTTCTTTTCAATGGTACAGTTTCGGACAACAAATCGGAAACACCCCAACACTAAACGTCTCTCAAGCAGGAACATATATTTTAGATGTAATAGATTTATCAAATGGATGTGTTGCTTCAACTTCTGTTTTGGTAGAAGATAATTTGACCCCTCCAATTGCAGGAACAAATGATGATGGTACACTAACTTGTACTCAAACTTCATACGAAATCGATGCTTCCAATTCTAGTATCGGAAGTAATTTCCAATACGAATGGCTTGATCTAACAGGCATGACCCTTGGCAATAATTTTAGTTATAATGCTACCGAAGTTGGGTTTTATAATTTGCTTGTTACTGATATTTCTAATGGCTGTTTTACCTTAACGAGTATCGAGATTACAGAAGATATAACGCCACCTGATGCGCTTCCAACTGTCGATGGGATTTTAACTTGTTCTACCACAGATGTCGAATTGGACGCCATCATTTCAACTGCTACTTCTTATGAATGGTTTAACCCTGCGGGAAATTCGATCAGCACATCGTCAACCGTCTTAGTGAATGATATTGGTTTATACCAATTAGTTGCAACTGACGATGGAAACGGTTGTACTGCAGTTCAACAAATTTTGGTAGAAGAAAATACGACGCTACCTACTCCATCAATTGATGCAATTACAGATTTAAATTTATCATGCGATCAAAATAGTTTGGTGGTCGATGGAGGTAATTCTACTCCAATTGGAAATGTAACTTATGAATGGACTTTAAATAATGTCTTAATTTCGACTGTTCAAAATCCTCAAATTGACGAAGCAGGAACGCTAGTTTTAACCGTGACCGACATTCAAAATGGTTGCTCGGAATCCACTTCTGTCACTATCACACAAGACAATGATTTCCCAATTATTGAATTTGAGAATCCAGATATGTTGACTTGCATCGTTACTTCACTAGATTTAGATGCGACAAATTCATCAACTGGAAATGACCTCGAATATCTTTGGACTGGTCCTGGTACAATTCAAAATCCAACCACCTTGACTCCGACTATCAGCCAACCAGGAACTTATACGCTGACTGTTTTAAATACGGTAAATGGCTGTGAAGTTTCTGATGAAATTACGATTACAGAAAACGTTACTCCGCCAGTTGCAATCATTTCTCCAGCCGATGAATTTGATTGTACCACTTTTTCAATCGCATTAGATGCGAGTAATTCTTCTGTCGGAAATAATTTTACTTATCAATGGGCCACTTCAAATGGTAACATTTCTGGTAATCAAAATACACTCAATACTACCGTTTCACAAACAGGAATTTATACCTTAGAAATTACCAACACGATCAATGGTTGTACCACTTTAGAAAGTATCACCATCAATGCAAACAACGATGTTTTGACTAGTGCAGATTTCTTAATTAACCAACCTCCATGCTTTGGAGATCAAGGAAGTGTTATAATTAACAACATCGTGGGAGGAACCGCTCCATACCTTTATTCTATTGAAAATCAACCATTTACAAGTAATCCAAATTTCAATTCATTGGAACCTGGAAATTATAATCTTTTAATTGAAGACGCTCTAGGTTGTCAATATTCAGAGGAAATTACCATCCTTGACATACCAGAATTAATTATAGAATTACCTGCGAGTATCACTATTGAATTAGGTGAAAATTACGAATTGTTACCTCAAATAAATTATCCATCCAATTCAATTGATACCCTTTATTGGAGTAGTTCAGATTCTCTTGATTGCTATAATTGTTTAAATCCAATCGCCACTCCAAATAACACCTCTTTATATACGTTGACTGTCATCAACTTAAACGGCTGTAAAACAACTGCCAATATTTTAGTCAATGTAGAAAAACCAAGAGACGTATTTATTCCAAATGCATTTACTCCAAACGATGATGGATTCAATGATATCTTTTACATCAATGCGAATGATTTGATGATAAAGCAAGTGAATAAATTTCAAGTATTTAGTCGCTGGGGAGAACTCGTTTTTACAGCAGAAGATTTCCAACCGAACTTGCCTGACCATGGCTGGGATGGATTTTTTAAAGGAGAAAAATTAAATCCAAATGTCTTTGTCTATTATGCAGAGATAGAATTTATTGATGGGCTAATAAAAATATATAAAGGCGATGTGACCCTCAGAAAATAATAATTAATGATGAACGGTTAATGGTTAACACCAAACGACATTAACCATTAACCGTTCTTCAAGGATGCGCCGCTACCCAAACATCTCCATCTTCAAAAAACTCTCGCTTCCAAATCGGCACCGTCTCTTTCAATGTATCTATGCAAAACTCGCAGGCCTCAAAAGCTGCCTTTCGATGAGGAGTTGCCACCGCAATAATTACTGCAATTTCACCTATCGCCAAAATACCTACTCGATGATGAATCGAAACTTTTGTGCATGACCACCGCTCACTTGCTTGCTCCGCAATTTTCCGCATTTCAGAAATTGCCATTGGAGCATAAGATTCAAATTCGAGTCGTAAAACCTTTTTCCCTTTCGTTTCATTTCGAACTGTTCCGATAAAAACAGTACTTCCTCCTGTTCCAGCATCAGCAACAAAGTCGATACAATCTTGTGGAAAAATTGGAGTGTCTTTTAGTTGGATATCAATCATTGGAATTGTTTTACGCTATTCTTATTTTCTAAAATCATTCATCAAAAGCAATGGACATTAACCATTCACCGTTAACAGCTAAGCATCATCACCCACCACTCACCGGAGGAATAATCACAATCTCATCTTTTTCACTCAATACAAAATCATCCTCCTGATACTCTTCATTCACCGCAATTGCCAACGATCTCAATTTTTCAAAATCAGGAAACTGCGAAATCAATTTCACCTTCAAATCTCCCACCGTCATTCCTTCTTGAATCTCCATTCCAAGCGTTGAACCATTAATGATGTCTTTTGCTATGCCAAATGCTAAAATATTAATATTCATTTTCTACTTTTTTTCTTCTAAAAATTTAATCATTTCATCCCAAGCAAGTGTGGCACATTTTAGCCTTCCAGGAAATTCTTTTGCCGCTGAAAATGCTTCCAATTCTTCTCCCAGGTTTTCGCCATTTGCTTCCTCATCATTCGTAACTGACAAAAACTGGCGACAAGATAACAATGCTTTTACAAAATCTTTCCCTTTCAAATTTTTCACTAAAACAGAAGTTGAGGCCTTCGAAATCGCACAACCAAAACCATGAAAAGTCAAGTCCTCAATCACACCATTTTTCACTTCAAAATACAATTCAAAACGATCCCCACAAATTTGATTATACGCTTTTAAAACATAAGTCGCTTCTTCATTTTTCTTAAAAAAAAATGGTTCCTTATTATGTTCCAAAATGATCGTTTTATACAATCCTTTCAATCGTTCATTCATCCAAAAAACTGTTTAATTTCTTTTAATTTTTCTACAAAAAAATCAACTTCTTCTGCCTGATTATAAATGGAAAAAGATACTCTTGTCGTGGCTGGAACTTTAAAAAAATCCATCACCGGTTGTGTACAATGATGCCCTGCTCGAATAGCAATATTTTCAGCTCCTAAAAATGTTGCAATATCATGTGGGTGAATATTCCCCATAGAAAAAGAAACAATTGCAGATTTACATTTCGCCTGCCCAACTATACTTAAACCATTGATTTTCAACAATTTATCTATTAAGTTTTTTTCATTTTTTTTCAAAAAACTCATCACCTCATTTCGATCTAATTCATTCACAAAATCAATCGCAGCACCCAACCCTATCACCCCAGCAATGTTCGTCGTTCCTGCTTCAAATCGCTGTGGGACATCTGCAAAAACCGACGCTTCAAAGGTAACATTTTTAATCATATCGCCTCCAAATTGGTAAGGCTCCATTTCGTTTAAATATTGTTTTTTACCATATAAAACACCTATCCCCGTTGGCCCAAAAAGCTTATGCCCTGAGAAGGTAAAAAAGTCAATATCTAACGCTTGTAAATCAATTGGATAATGTGCTACACTCTGTGCACCATCTACCAAAATTGGAATATTTTTTTGATGCACCAATTCAGTTATTTCCCCAATCGGATTGATCGTTCCAAGTGAATTAGAAATATGAGTAATCGCCACCATCTTCACCTTACTCGACAACATATTTTCAAACTCCTTCAAATCCAATTCACCTAATTCATTCATCGGAATTATTCTAAGGTGAGCCCCGGCATCTTTGCAAGCCATTTGCCATGGAATCAGATTCGCATGATGCTCCATTGCTGAAATAATCACCTCATCACCTGACTCCAACCGAGGACTTAAAAAAGAATGCGCCACCAAATTTATACTCGCAGTCGTACCACTTGTATAAATTATTTCCTCTGAATTTTTCGCATTTAAAAACTGCGCGACTTTGCCTCGAACTGCTTCATATTTCTGCGAAGCCGTAACTGCCAACGGATAAATTCCACGGTGAATATTCGCATTTTCTTTTTCATAAAAATTTGAAATAGCGTCAATTACAGACTTTGGTTTTTGAGTCGTAGCTGCATTATCCAAGTACACCAAATCAGGATGATGTTGAAAAATAGGAAAGTGAGATTTTATATTTTTTAGTTCTATCATTATTGTAATTTTGCGTAACCATCGACCAGCCCTCTGTTTCGTTTGAATATTAAACAACATGGAGAATCGTACGATGGTTACACAAAATACAAACATTATGATTACAGTCGAAGAAGCTCAAAATATTATTGCCAAAACAATTTATGATTTTGGTATCGAAGAAATTCCATTCGCGCAAGCAGTTGGGCGAGTCTTAAGAGAAGATCTTTTTGCAGATCGAGACTTGCCACCCTATGATCGTGTGACTATGGACGGAATTGCCGTTCAATATCAAAGTTTTGAAAAAGGCAATCGTTCTTTCAAAATAGAAGGTGTTGCTCCTGCTGGTTCTCCACAGATGACTTTGCAAGATGGAGACAATTGTTTAGAAGTTATGACCGGTTCGATTTTACCAAATAATGCAGATACCGTTATTCGCTACGAAGACTTAGACATCAAAAATGGAATTGTAAATGTATTGTTAGAAAACTTAAACAACAAACAAAACGTTCACCAAAAAGGCGAAGATCGATTGCAATATTCTAAAATAGTTTCCGCAGGTAAAATCATTTCTCCTGCCGAAATTGGCGTAGCAGCAACGGTTGGAAAATCCATCTTAAAAGTTACTCGTTTGCCAAAAGCAATCATTATTTCGACGGGTGATGAACTCGTAGAAATAGACGAAAAACCATTGGCTTATCAAATTCGAAAATCAAATGTTCATCGACTTAAAGCCACTTTAAAACACCATGGAATTGCTGCAGACACCGCTCATTTAAATGATGACATGAACGAAATTTTAAAGGAGTTAAAAGTTATTTTAGAAAAATATGAAATCGTCATCATGAGTGGCGGCGTCTCTAAAGGAAAGTTTGACTTCTTGCCCGAAGCTTTGAATTCATTAAACGTTCAAAAGTTTTTTCATAAAGTAAAGCAACGACCAGGGAAACCTTTTTGGTTTGGAAAAGCGCCAACTGGAGCAACTGTTTTTGCATTGCCAGGCAATCCAGTTTCCTCATTTATGTGTACTCAAATTTATTTTGTGCCTTGGCTCAAAAGATGTTTGCATTTACCTGAACCAGTTTTCCCAACTGCCATTTTGCAACGTGATACCAATTTCAAACCTGACTTAGTTTACTATCTTCAAGTGAAAATTTCTTATAATAATCAAGGGCAGATTTTGGCAATGCCTGTGGATGGAAATGGTTCGGGTGACTTGGCCAACTTGGTAGATGCAGATGCGTTTTTGAGATTACCGCGAGGGAAAGATCTTTTTGAGAAGGGAGAATGTTTTCCTATTATTTTTTATCGGTGATTATTTTTTTGCCGCAGATTGTTATGATTCTTTATTATGATTATGATTTTCTCCCATGATTTAGATAAAGAGAGTCACCCAAACGGATTTATAAAAAATCATAATAATCAGCCCAATCTGCGGCAAAAAAAATTAATGTTGCACAGGATTCACAACATTCCTCTCCCCTTTCGTATTTACCTTAATTATTTTCTTCGTTTGTACTTCCCGATTCCCATCTGTGATGCGCAAAAAATGAGTTCCCTGCACCATTCTTACTTCTGAAAAATCCAATCTTAATTCTTGCTTTCCTTTTGGTAGTTCATAAGTTTTTGCCCAGATCAATTGTCCATTCGTATTATATAAATGGAAAAGATAAGGTTGATCTTTTTCCAATTCTAACACTACATTTACGTGATCGACAAATGGGTTCGGGTAAATATTTGAAATGGGTTGATCTTTCTTTGCGGGAAGATCTTCTTCTATTTCAGTTGCTGGAACTGATCCACAATTAGTACTTGTTATCATCCCAACAGTACTAACACCTCCTTTTACAAAAGGAAAGCCATATACTGTCACCACGGCTTCTTCTAAAATATTTTCAGCTTCCATCATTTTCACCTCCGCATTTTTCCCATCCAAAATATCTTTTTGATCAAATTCAATCACCTGAGTTTCAAACCCCATATAAGAAAAAGTAATTTCAAAAGACTCCCAATCATCTGGGATTTCCAATTCAAATGTTCCATCAATATCCGTTACAGTTCCTTTATTTTTTTCTAATAAAATATTCACTCCAATCAAAGTTTCTCCATTTTGATCTTTGACAATTCCTTTAAATTTTTTTTTGGAAAAAGTAGTATTTGATATTTTCCGCTGACACTTCTCTCCTTTTACAGCTTTTGTTTTTTTAACAATCGAAATACTTTCTTGAGGTGAAATTGTTTGAGCAGGAGCTGTATTCCATGCCAACAAACCTGCTGCGATCGCAGCAATTGATTTTAATTTTTGAAAGGAAGTTTGCACTCTTGGCAATTCAATTTCTTTATCCAATTGATCTGATCGAAAACGTCCACAAAGTTGTTGATCATTTTTTTCAAAAAATCTAACTAATTCGTTGTCAGTCATTTGAGAAAAGTCAACCACCGTTTTTTCACAATTATCACAAAATCGACCACCAGGAAGGGAATGCATTTTATTCCAATTTTCGGAGCAAGGTTCTGGAATTTGGAATTGAATTGTTTTAGCTTTTTTTTTCATTTTTAAATATTTCATACCATTTTATTAATAGAATTGATTCTAATACATAAAACAAGAAGGCTTCTTTTCATATGACGAAAAGAAGCCTTCCTTTGGTTGTTAAATATTCTAAAATTTTATTCCGAATTTAGAAATTGAATCTCTTTCTATGTTGATTCAACAATTTCTTCTATAGGAAATGTTATGGTAAATGTACTCCCGGCTCCTTCCACAGAGTCTACTTCTACCGTTCCACTATGACCATTAATGATTTTTTTGCATAAACCCAGACCAAGTCCTGTTCCTTGGTATTCATCTGAATTATGTAACCTTTTAAAAAACTGAAAAATTTGTTCATGATATTCTTCCGCTATTCCAATTCCATTATCCTTAAATGACAAAGATAAGGTAGCCTCTGTCTCAACTGCGGATATAGAAATAACTGGGTTTTCACTCTCATTATATTTAATTCCATTTTGAATGAAATTTTGAAACAACAATAAAAACTCTACTTCATTACAGTAAAACTTAGGCAAATTCTCTGCATTAATTACTACGTCTCGTTGTTTAATTTCTTCCGTTAAATTAGTTTTTGCTTTTTCTAAAACCAAGTCTAAGTCTATTAGGGTTCGCTCTAAATTTTCGGAATTTTTTAGTTTTGATAATTCTAAAATATCCTGAACCAAAAAGTTCATCTGTTCTGCCCCACTTTTCACAAAATGTAATTTTTCTTGAATATTCTCGTAATTCTCTTTTTTTATATCTCGTTCTATCAATCCGATAAAGCTAGTAATAGTCCTTAAAGGTGATTTTAAATCATGCGAAGCGATATAACTAAATCGCTCAAGTTCTTCAGTTGTTTCCTGAAGTTGAAGATTCCTTACACTTAAACTCTTAATGGATTCTTCTCGCTCATTATAAACGATGAGTAAAGCCCCCATCATCCAACTTGTTGTCGCTATAAAAATTAATAAATCATCAAATGGATAGTCAAGTACTCCTAAGATTGGTTCGTAAATCGTCGTATAAATAATGGCTAATTTATAGAGTAAAACTGTAAATATTATTATCCCAATTCTGAGTCTAGGATGTCTCTGAAAAGAGACAAAAGTGATTACGATAGAAGTACAAATAGTCAAACTTTGGCTAAAAAAACCACCAATTAAAACATGTCCAAGGCTAACCCAAATTGGAGAAAGAATAGCATTTATAATTCTACACCATAGTATTTTTCCGAACCCGTTTAATACTAATAAACAAGAATAAAGAAATATTGTACAGATCGCAATCAAAAGATATTCCTGAGGAACCTCTAAAAAATATCCAAGAACAAATATGATCAGACCTGTTATTATGGATAAGAAAGACATTTTATTGAAAAAACGAATCAACGAAGTTTCTTCAGGATAATCGTCTGAAACCCCAAGATTTAATACCCAATTCCATGATTGAAGTAGCAATATATCAATGTTTTAAATTAAAAAAATAGAAAAGGCTAAATCAGGTTAGTTAACCTAATTTATAAGAAATTTTAATGCCAATAATCTGTAGACTTTAGACTTTCCTGATTTCAAAGCCTTAGGGAGCAGGAAATAAATAACCTAAACAAAATTTCTATTTGAAAAAATTGTTTAACCTAATTAAACTGATGTGGAAAAATAGATGGGTTGGTATAAAAAAAGAAGCATCTTGTTAAAAAAACAAGATGCTTCTTATTGCATTTTAGCAAAATCCTAAATCTTCATTGTCGGTGTATAACTCTCGACTTTTAGATTTTTTAGGTTTTGGTTGCTTTAGGTTTTGGGAAATCTTTTCTTTCCCTTTTTCCGTAAAACGTACTTTGACGCCTTGACGGATTTTGTTTAGGATGTTCATGGAATGTAAAATTGAAGAGTGTAAAAATGTTTTATATATGTTCTTAAACAAAATTAAACAAAATTTATTTCTCAATCAAAATTATTTTTAAAAACTTATACGATAAATACATATATTAAACTAATTATATCAAATATCAATTTCGTCTTCGCCCTCCTGTCTCAATCATTATTCCACCAGGTCTTTGATCTCCCAACATTGACAATGAATAGGAAAAAGTTAACATCAAATATCTTCCTAAAGAATTGATTTTTACATCCTCAATATAATTTAATGTACTCCTTCTATCAATACCGATTCCTTGATTCAGCAAATCTCTAGCAGATAATTCTATCGTTCCTCTATTCTTCATAATTGACTTAGAAGCGGACGCATTCCACATCGGTACTTGACGTTGACTTTCGAATCCATCACCTTGATATATAGTGTAATCAAAGGAAGTTCCCAATGTCCAATCCTTCTTCAATGTTAAAGTTAAATCTGAATAATAATTGATCGTATTAAAATTTTGATTAAAACTTTTGTTGATAGAATATTTAGACTCATTATAACTCCAATTAACTCCTAACAAGATATCTACAATTTTCTTTTTACGATTTTCGATATTAAAATCTACTGAAGTACTCCACCGATCAGATTGATTTTCAATTTCATTTAAAAATAAAATTCCTCGATTGTAATTTCCATTCAAACTCAAATTCATTTTGCTTTGCATAAATTTCAAAGGTGTGCCAAATGAAATATTACCTCGAGTCGCCCAATCATTTTTCACATTAATTGGTTGAGTCGTCTGAATAAATAAAGAATCAAAACTTCTTGAGTTCGTAATTTTATCCTTGGTAAAAGTACTATTGACTGAAGCAAACAAACTTCTAAAATTGAACTGATCAAACAAGTTATACCTAATTGAAAACCGATGTCGATATTCAGGTTTCAAATCGGTATTCCCGATATATAAATTCAATGGATCTGTATTATCGACCACAGGCTGCAATTGCTCCAAAGAAGGTTCCTTGATGCTAGTTCGATAATTAATTTCAAAAGAACTAGAAGCAGAAAAGTCATAATTAAAATTCGAGGATGGCAACACCGCCCAAAAATCTTTAGTAATTGGATCTTCGATATTAGAAATTTTCCCATCCAATCTTGAATACTGAAAGTCAGTTCCTGTCGAGAAAATATATTTCTTCCGGTTCATTTTAAAAGTCAATCCAGGACGATCGTAAGTATAATCTCGCTGATAGGCATTACTCAAAATGATGTTGCGGCTTTGCGCTTCATTTTTCACATCAAAGAAATCTTTTACCAATTCATTTGAATAATTTCTTCTGTTGTATCGAAATTGTAAATATGCTCTTTTACCAATTGGTTCTGTAAATGATACTTGCAGAGAGTAATCAAATTGATTTCCCGTTTCATTTTGAATTTGATTTAGACTATCTGTAAAAGTTAAATTTGGGTGATCTAGCAAAAATGAATTGACAGATTCTACTCTATTCATTCGTTGTTTGTCCTGAAATCCTGCCCCAATACTTGTTGCCAACGAACGCCCTTTCTTTTTAAATTTCAGTAAATAAGAAAGTCCTGCATTCGCATTCCAATTTTGATTATCGTACTCATTATTACTCCAGTTAGAATTTTGCAAAACGTTAGAAACATTATAAATTCGGTTTTTTAAAACCTGTTGAAATGCGCCATCACTCAAAGTAAAATTCGTTCGTAAAGTTAAAATTTGGTTTGAGTCAATTTTACTTCTAATTTTCATATTTAACCGATGAGCATTATTGGTAGTCATCTGATCCTGAGTTCGATCAGAAGGGAAAATATTTTCATCTAAAAAATTCTGCCGAACTGATTCTACCTCTTCTCTCTTTTTCAAATGACTAAAAAAATAGCTGCCCGTAAAATCAGTTTTCTTAGAAAGATCATAATTAAAATTCGCTCCACCTGATCCTGAATTGGTAAATCCATAATTCGGTTGACCTGTGTCAAAGGGAATCGGCCCGCTGCTTGCATCAAGTCTCAATTCACCATCATCCCCTCCATTTTCCATCATTACATTTTGCAAACCACCTGCAAAAGTCAAATAATCATTGAATGAAAATCCTTGCTGATTAATATTATTCGCTCGACCTAAAAGAGATAATTGAGATTTTTTATTAAACCGATTGACATTAATTTTTCCTTCAAATCGATCATCTGTTCCATAGCCAGCAGCAACATTTCCAAAGTAACCTTTCTTTTTTCCATCCTTCAATTTTAAGTTAATGGTCTTATTTCGCACGCCATCATCAATCCCAGTAAAGTCAGCCATCTCTGACTTCTTATCATAAACTTGAACTTTGTCCACAGCATCTGCTGGAAGATTTTGGCTCGCAATCTTAGGATCATTTCCAAAAAATTCTTTACCATCTACCATGATCGAATTGACCTCCTCGCCATGAGCTTTTATCGTTCCATCTTTTTCCACTTCAACGCCAGGGAGTTTTCTTAAGAGATCTTCAACCGCTGCATTTGGTTTTACTTTAAATGAACCTGCATTGTATTCCACCGTATCTTTTTTGATCAAAATCGGAATTCGTTCTCCATTCACGACCACCTCCCCTAGTGCTTTTTGTTCTGGTTGCAAGAGTAAAGTTCCCATTGGCAAAACCACTTTTGCATTTGTCAGATCAATTGGATTAAAAATACTTTCATAACCTAAATAGGATGCTTGAAAAATATATTCTCCTCGTTTGATTCCTTTAATTTTAAAAATTCCAGTTGCAGATGTGATGGCAAAATATTCCATCGTCGAGTCTTGTGGATTGAGTAAAACAACTGTTGCACTCATTAATGGCTCATTTAATGTATCTGTTAAAACTCCTTGAATAGTTACTTTTTGGGCATAAAAAGCTATTGCTATGTGAAGGAAAATTCCGACCCACATAGTCCGTGATATTATTGTTTTCATAAATGTGTTTTACGTAGCGGGATTTTCCAAATCCCGTTTTCAATAAAAAGAACGGGACTTGGAATGTCCCGCTACGTTTTAATTTCGAATGATAATTCTTGTTCCACTTCCTTCTCCAAACTCTTCCTTCATCTCTTGCATTTTCTCTTCTTGGATTTTTTGAAACTCTTCTTGAGTAACTTTCTTTCCTTTTTTAGGAGCCTTAAGTACTTTCTTTTCTATCTTCTTTAATTCAATTGAAGTGGCTACCACAACCATTTCACCATCGTTTCTATCTAGTTTTAAAACCATCCCAGGCAATCCAGAAATTGTTCCAGGACCAGTAGCAACTGGAATCTCAGGTGTGAACCAAGCCACTAAATTTCGAGTGGAATCTTGATAAGTTGCTTTCTGACAAACATAATCCAACACCTTTTCTTGCTCACCTGTCAACTTCCATTTATACTTTTCGACATCACCTGCAATCAAAAATTTCTTTCCCATAAAATCTTGTTTTTCAACCATCGTCCCTTCCGTAATATTCGTAAAAGTTTTATTTTCAGGCATATCGAATTTCATTTTTATCATCATCCCACTATCCTCCCCTCCCATAGTAACATCCTGTGGATCTTCATTACTTTTTGCAGGTTCGTACAACGCAACTTCTTCTGTAAATGTCAAATCCATTTTATTTTTTTGGGAACTAGGAATTTGAGATTTAAATTCCTCCATACCTTCTGGAAGATCAATTTGGAAAGATATTGTTTCTTCATATTGAATAACTCCCTGCGTTTGAGCCATTAAGAAAAAAGGCAAACTGATTAAAAGCGCAATAATTAATTTTTTCATTATCATTTTATTTTTGTTTTGAAAAATTAAGTTCTAAGAAACAATTATGAATAAGTTATTTGAAGATTGTTCAATAATTGTGTCTTAGAACTTTCCTTTTGATTTCGATTACAAAAACAAAATTACCTCCTCCCTTTAGCAGATCAGGTTAATCAACCTTTATTTAAGGTTAATTAAGGTTAATGAATCAAGTATTTCTGGATTAAAGCGGTTAATTTTGAATTATGAATGCGTGGAAAAATCATAAACTTTCATTTCTCTTGGTCGCAGGCAGTATGTTGTTATTACTGCTCTTTCAGGTATTTTGGTTAAATAATATCTATCAAAATGAGAAAGATGATTTGAGAAAAAAAGCGGATTTGGTTTTTGAAGATGCAGTGAGAAGTATTGAGGATTCTCTTTTTCAAAAAATTATTTTGGATACATCGGCTATGCAAATGGCTAAGGATGCACAAATAATAATTAAGGTGATGGATTCACCTGATGACCACATTTTTAACCCCATTTCTTCAACTAGAACAGAAATGAAGGTTTTAAAAAAGGATACTTCTATTGAATTTAATTTAGACGTGCGTTCTAATTTCCGACAAAAATCTAAGGAGAAAAGTTTCGGTTCAGTTGTGATGTGGATGGCCAGCGATACCTCTTCAAGTGACCTTAACCATTCCGTTACAAATCCCATCATCAAGCAAGATTTATTGGAAAAGAAATTAGCCGAACTAATTCCTCAAGCAGATTTCCCAAGTCCTTATGAGTTAGTCATTTTGGAAAACAAAGAACTTCCCAGCCAAGACTTCTATTCCAATCCTCACCTCGACCTTTTGAGTCAAGAGAGATTTGCGATCTTCTTTCCCAGTTATAGAAATTATATTTTTCAAAAAATATTACCGCAATTCTTATTCTCTATTTTCCTTTTTGGCGTGATGCTTTTATCGTTTTTTATTATGTGGCAAAGTTTGGAAAAACAGCGTCGATTGACTGAATTAAAAAACGACTTCATCAGCAATGTTACGCATGAATTAAAAACGCCAATCACGACCGTTGGAGTTGCTTTGGAAGCACTCAGTAATTTTAATGCTTTGCAAAACCCAGCTCGAACAGAAGAATATTTGAACATTTCAAAACATGAATTGCAACGACTTTCGATACTCGTGGATAAGGTTTTGAAAATGTCATTATTTGAGAAAAAAGAACCTGAATTAAAACTCGAATCTTTCGATATGAATGAGTTGGTGAAAAATGTTTTGGGATCCATGAAATTACAATTTGAGAAATTTTCGGCTAACGTAAATTTTCAATCTGAAGGGATCAATTTTTTCATCAAAGGAGATAAAATCCACTTGACAAATGTAGTCTATAATCTGATTGATAATGCTTTAAAATACAGTAAAGAAAAACCCGTAATTGAATTGTTATTAAAAAATAAAAACAACCAATTACAACTCGTTGTAAAAGACCAAGGCATTGGTATTTCACCTGATTCAAAAACTAAAATTTTCGATAAATTCTTTCGAGTTCCTCAAGGAGACTTACATGATGTAAAAGGCTATGGATTAGGTTTAAGTTATGTCTCTGGAGTTATCAAAAAGCACCATGGAGATATTCAAGTAAACAGCCAAATTAACAAAGGAACTTCTTTTACTATCTCACTACCAGTAAATTATGAATAAAACAAAAATATTATACATTGAAGACGAACCTTATCTAGGTAAGATTGTCAAGGAGAGTTTGGAGAGTCGAGACTTTAATGTGAAAATGTTGTTAGATGGTCGTGGAGTACGAGCAGCGGTCGAATCTTTTGAACCTCAAATTTGTGTTTTAGATGTGATGCTCCCTTACAAAGATGGGTTTACAATCGGAACGGAATTACGGCAAACTCACCCACAACTCCCGATCATATATTTAACTGCCAAAAATCAACAAAAGGATATTTTAAAAGGCTTTGAATCTGGAGGAAATGACTACATCAAAAAACCATTTAGCATGGAAGAATTGATCGTCAGAATCAACAACATTTTACATTTAGCTAAGCCAAATTTAAAAACAAAAAAACAAGATAGTTCTGTCAAGTTAGGTCAATATATTTTCTATCCCATGAAGTTTGAATTGCACTTCGGAGATCAAGTAAAAAAGTTGTCAAATCGAGAAGCACAACTCTTTCATATATTTTGTAACAATAAAAATACATCTGTAAAAAGAAAAGATATTTTGCTAAAAGTATGGGACGATGATTCGATTTACAACTCTCGCAATTTGGATGTTTACATTACCAAATTGCGAGAATATTTAAAGAAAGATCCGAGTTTAAAAATCATCACTTTGAAAGGAGTTGGTTACCACTTTGTGGTGGAGTAATCGTACTCCGAAGCTCCTGCTTCGGAAACACAATGATTCGAAGCGGGAGCTTCGAAATACGTTAATAATACTTCCCTGCGTCCTTTGTCGTATTGATCATTTTCTTTGCTCCTCCAAAAACGAAATAAGAAATCCCAACTGAAATATTCGTTACTCGATGCTTAGCATTTTCTACAAAATCCATCGCATCTTCAGTAGCCATGATTTCTTTTAATCCCATATGATAACGAGCATCTAAAGTATATTTCCATCGATTGGTTCGGAAGGAAATCCCTCCACCAAAATTAACTCCAACATCTAATCGCTCTAAAGATTCTACATCAAAATCATATTCAGTAGTTGTGGTTTCCCCGTTCATGGCATTATAAAATTCCTCTTCGGCTTTGATTAAATAACTCACGTTTGGTCCAGCATTTGCGAATACTCGAAAGTTTTTTCCCATTGCAAAACCCGCTTCGATCATCAATGGCATATCCAAATAACTTGTATTTAAAGTAGATGAACTATCTGAACCATCCCAAGTAGCGGTAAATCCTTTTTGAGAAAAAGTTACCTCAGGTTGCAAGGCCACAATCGAACCTAATTGAAAATTGGCAAAGATTCCAGCGTTTACTCCGTTGAGTTTTGCAGCCTTGATTAAATCACCATTGGTCGCTCTCAAATCAGTTGCCTCTGACATATTAAGTCCTGCTCGAAATCCTAATTCTAATTGTGCGGTTAAAAGTGTCGGAAGGGCAAAAAGACATATAATAATTAATTTTCTCATCGTTAGATTTTTGGATTAAAGAATGAAGGTTATTCTAAATAGAATTTTAAATTTTGCGCGCATGCGTGATACACTAAATTTTGAAAACATAAAATAAATCACCATAATGTTGGATGAATTATTTCAAAGTAAGAAAACGGCCGAGTCAATTTCTAAGCGTAACA
>CALJOK010000052.1 GCA_937981555.1 uncultured Saprospiraceae bacterium | reverse complement strand
TCAAGATTTAAACATTGTAGAACCGATTTTAAAATCTCTTAAAATCGAAGGATACACTCACCCTACACCAATTCAACAACAATCTATTCCAATTCTTTTGCAAGGCAAAGACTTATTAGGTTGTGCGCAAACTGGAACAGGAAAAACCGCAGCTTTTGCTATTCCGATTATTCAACATTTGTATAACGATAAGACTAGACAAGTTAATCGAAGAAAAATAAAAGCACTTATTGTCACGCCAACTCGAGAGTTAGCTATACAAATTGGCGAGAGTTTTTCTACTTATGCGAAATTTACCAACATCAAAAACACCGTCATTTTTGGAGGAGTTAAGCAAGCTCGGCAAACAAATGCGTTGAGAGATGGAGTAGATATTTTAGTAGCTACACCAGGAAGATTATTAGATTTGATGGATCAAGGATTTATCAGCTTAAGAAATATCGAATACTTTGTTTTGGATGAAGCAGATCACATGTTAGACATGGGATTTATCGTTCCAATTCGAAAAATCGTTGCAAAAATTCCGGAGCGAAGACACTCTTTATTTTTCTCTGCGACGATGCCTCCGAGTATTGTTGAGTTATCAGGAAAAATCTTAGGTAAACCTGAAAGAGTAACTATTAAACCTGAGCAAGCAACTGCCGAAAGAGTGGAGCAAGCTGTTTACATGGTTGCCAAATCCAATAAAACAAAACTCCTCATTCACATACTCAAAGAAAAACAAAGTGATGCCACGCTGGTTTTTTCACGAACCAAACATGGCGCTGATAAAATTGTAAAATTACTACAACGTGCAGACTTAAAAGCTGGAGCAATCCACGGTAACAAATCTCAAAATGCGCGACAACGTGCACTTAAAGATTTTAAAGAAGGTGGCTTAGAAGTACTGGTTGCAACTGATATTGCAGCACGTGGAATTGACGTGAGTGACTTATCATTGGTCATCAATTATGACTTACCTAATATTCCAGAAACTTATGTTCACCGAATCGGTCGAACTGGTCGAGCAAGGGCAAGTGGGACCGCACTTTCATTTTGCAATGAAGAAGAAAGAGCTTATTTGAAAGATATTCAAAAGTTAATTAAGCAAAAAATTGATGTAATCGACGATCAACCTTACGTGGATGATTTAACTGAAATTATTGAAAAGAAAAAACAAGGGGGACGAAATTTCAAACGTAAACCTAGACCTCAAGGGCAAGGCGGAAACCGTAGACCAGGCGGAGGTGGACGTGGTCCAAGAAGAAGAGGAAATCCTGATCCAAAACCACCTAGTCGACGAAATTAATTATTTTGGTTCTTAACCAAACATAAAGCATCCCGAATTTTTGATCAATCGAAAATTCGGGATTTCTTTTTACTATTCTATTTGAAAACTGATGTTACGCATCATGATACAATTCTTAGTTCCCTTCGTTTCCTTTCAATTTAAAAACGAATCTTCCCATTTACTTCCCGGCCTTATTCTTTTTAGGAAAATTGGATTTAAAAAGGCGTTAAGAACAGTTTACTGTCTGAGGCCGACTTAGAAAATCTTTCCGACGCAGGAGGAATTAGATTTTCTTGGCGGACGAGTTTAAACTGTTTAGCCTTTTTGAATTCAATTTTCCGTTAAAAAAAGAATACAGCCTTGATTCTTTTTTTGCTACTTTTTTTTTCATCAAGGAAAAAAAAAGTAGAACCATGAGAGACTCACCTCTTACGTAACTTGAGCGAACAAGAAAAGAAAGTAGGGAAACCGAAAATTATAAAATATGCGTAATTTTCCAACCCATTTGGAAAAGTTGAAATCCCATTTTTCATTCCTACTTATCCACATTAAAAAAACACATCCTCATTCCACTTTCCATCCTCTTTTCCTTAAATTGCATTTCTTATTTTTTCCAAAAAAAACAATACACTTACATGAAAGTATGCATTGCCGAAAAGCCTAGTGTCGCTCGTGAAATTGCTTCTATTTTAGGAGCAAGAACTCGAAAAGACGGATATTTCGAAGGCAACGGTTATGCAGTTACCTGGACCTTTGGGCATTTTTGTACATTGCTCGAACCAGATGAATATCAAGCACATTGGAAAAGATGGGATTTTGATTGCTTACCCATGTTGCCTGAAAAATTTGAGACGAGACTGATGAAAGATGCAGGTGTCAAAAAACAATTTGGGATCATCAAATCATTATTCAAAAAAGCAGAAGTAGTCATCAACTGTGGTGATGCAGGACAAGAGGGCGAATTGATTCAACGATGGGTCATCAACGAAGCCAAATACAAAGGCAAAGTTTTGCGACTATGGATTTCATCCTTGACCTCGGAAGCCATCAAAGATGGTTTTCAAAATTTGAAGGATGCCAACCAATTTGATAATTTATATTTTGCTGGTTTTTCGAGAGCAATTGGTGATTGGATTTTGGGGATGAATGCCACTCGATTATATACTTTAAAATATGGCGGATACAAACAAGTGCTTTCCATCGGTCGAGTGCAAACGCCAACTCTTGCCATGCTCGTTCAGAGACATCACGAAATTGCCAATTTCAAACCTGAGCCATTTTGGGAATTACAAACCCTTTATCGAGAAGTAATTTTCAATTGCGAAAAAGGAAAATTTCTCAAAAAAGAAGATGGGCAATCTTTGTTGGAAGATGTAAAAGATCATCCATTTACCATCATCGATGTGATTAAGAAAAATGGAAAAGAAACACCTCCTCGTTTATTTGATTTGACGAGTTTACAAGTACATTGCAATAAACGATTTTCATATTCAGCCGATCAAACTTTAAAAATTGTGCAAAAATTATATGAGCAAAAAGTCGTGACTTACCCACGTGTGGATACTACTTTTTTACCCAACGATGTTTATCCAAAGATTGGTGGGATTTTGCAAAAAATGAATTCTTATAGTCAATTCATTCAACCACTTTTAGGAAAACCAATTCGAAAATCCACCAAAGTTTTTAATGATAAAAAAGTAACGGATCACCATGCAATCATTCCAACTGGTTTTGAAAAAAGACTAGTTTCTCAAGAACAAAATGTTTATGATGCAATTGCTCGAAGGTTTATTGGTGCTTTTTATCCTGATTGTTTAGTGGCCAAAACTACCGTTCGAGGCGAGTCCAACCAGGTGACTTTTAAAGCGCATGGAAAAGAAATTTTAGAGGAAGGTTGGCGAGTTCTTTTTCCAAAACCTAAAAAAAATAACAATACATCTACAGATTCAGATTCTGACGATAATAAAAAGAAAAAAGAGGAAGAAGAAAGAATTCTACCTGCTTTCCAAAAAGATGAATCAGGGCCACACGTCCCGTCTTTATTAGAAAAAGTAACTTCTCCTCCCAAAAATTATACGGAAGGAACATTATTACGTGCAATGGAAACCGCAGGTAAAAATGTAGACGATGATGAGTTGCGAGACCTAATGAAAGAAAATGGAATCGGTCGTCCTTCCACCCGTGCTGCGATTATCGAAACCTTATTTCGAAGAAAATATATTGAGCGAAAACGAAAGAATATTTTACCAACTGAAACAGGTGTTAAACTCATCGACACGATCAACAATCCTATGTTGAAATCTGCCGAACTAACCGGTCAATGGGAAAAACAATTGCGAGACATCGAAAATGGAGAATACTCACCTAAGACTTTTATCGACAATATGAAAGGGATGGTCACCCAACTAGTCGATGAAGTAAGAATGGCAAAATCGGTTAAGATTTTTTCAGATGTGAAGCCTGATACAAAATTTGCGAAAAAGAAAAAACCTGTCATTAAAAATAAAGTCGAAGGAGCAACTTGTCCAAAATGCCAACAAGGAAAATTGCTCAAAGGAAAATCTGCTTTCGGTTGTAGTCGATGGAAAGAAGGTTGCAAATTCTTGTTGCCCTTTTCATTTATGGATAAAAAAATTCCTGAGAAACAATTGTCTCGACTCATTGCCCAAGGTTCAACAATCCAAATCAGAGGATTTAAAAAAGAAGGAAATAAAGTAAATGGCAACTTAAAATTCAATGATAATTTCGAGTTATTTCTAAAAGAAAAAGAAGCTCGAAAAGTCGGCAGTCAACAAATCAAAACTGCTGCTGTTAAAACAAGTAAAGATTCCATGCTCTGCCCAAAATGCAAAATCGGAAAAGTAGTCAAAGGAAAAACTTCCTACGGTTGCAGCACTTGGCAAAATGGATGCACTTGGCGTTTTACCTTTGATGACGTTCGAAAAAAGACCGCAGGCAAAACAGTAACCAAAGCACTAGTAGAAAAAATCCTACGTGGTGGTCTGCTTTAGCTGACCTAAAAAAAGGAGCACAGCGATTTTTTTAAAGAAAAGTAATCGTCCTTTAAAATACTAACAATACAATTACATTTATAAAACCATAAATAAAACCATGCAAAAAGTTCAAAAATACCTAAAAGACAATCAGAAAAGGTTTCTAGAAGAACTACTCGATCTCTTGCGAATCCCATCCGTAAGTGCCGACCCAGCCTTCAAAAAAGATGTAGCAAAAACCGCAAAATTCGTAGCCAACAACTTAAAAAAAGCAGGCGCAGACAACGTAGAAATTTGCGAAACCAAAGGTCATCCAATTGTCTACGCTGACAAAATCATAGACAAAAATTTACCAACCGTTTTGGTTTATGGCCACTACGATGTACAACCAGCTGACCCAATCGAATTATGGACTTCTCCCCCTTTTGAACCAGTAATCAAAAAAACAAAAATCCATCCCAAAGGGGCCATCTTCGCTCGTGGATCATGCGATGACAAAGGACAAATGTTTATGCATGTAAAAGCATTTGAAGGAATGTTAAAAGCTGGAGGATTACCTTGTAATGTGAAATTTTTGATTGAAGGGGAAGAAGAAGTTGGTTCTTCTAACCTAACTCCTTTTTGCAAA
>CALJOK010000051.1 GCA_937981555.1 uncultured Saprospiraceae bacterium | reverse complement strand
GTTAACTGTAAGGTTTCATTTTCACATAAAGCAGTTGCCGTCGCAGTTGGTGCGGCACTTGGCGTTGGATGTAATTCTAAATTCAAGGTATCTGAATTTAAGACACAACCATCAACTGTAATTTCTACGGAGTAATCGCCTTCGTGTAAAACTGAATCTACTGGGTTGATCGTCAACTCATTGGTATTGAGGCCACTTACATTTACACTACTTGGTAATGTCCATACATAGTCAACTGAACTGCCGGTATAAGTAGGTACAGAGATGGTAATTAAGCCACCATCACATACTTGACCGCTATTGCTAACGATTGGTTGAGCTACTGCATCCACTACTACACTTACTTGTACATTATTAGAAATGACACATCCGTTTGCGTCTGTTACGATCACATCGTAGGTGCCGTTGGCTGCAGTTGTCGCATTGACGATTGTTGGATTTTGCAAAGTTGAAGTAAAGCTATTTGGCCCACTCCAGGCAAAGGTATAAGGTGCGGTGCCTAAAGTTGGATTTGACGTTAAGGTCAAATCGCTGGCAGAACAATCGGTATTTAAAGTATAACTCGCAGTCGGTGCTACGGCTGGACCAACCGTTACCGTAACAACGGTATTGGCTGATGGAGAAACACAACCATTAACTTCTACGGTCACATAATAAGTAGTTGTCCCTGCTGTTTGATTTATTAAAATTGGATTTTGCTCCATAGAAATTAAATCCGCAGCTGCTAAACCAATATCATCATACCATCTATAAATTGCTCCAGTTATGGTGCTTGCCGTTAATTCTACTTCTCCTCCATCACAAACTGGTGAATTACTATTTGCTAAAACAGAAGGAATTTCGTTTATGGTAATGGTGATTGGTGAAGATTCCACCACACATCCATCACTATTGGTCACTCGTACATAATACGGTCCACTCAAGTAAGATGCATGAGAAGGATCTAGGGTTGTCGTTCCTGTAGGAGTCGTCAAACCTGTTATTGCTAACGTTGAAGTACTTGCTCCGAGTGGGCCAACCCATTCAAAGTTGGTTCCACTTGCGCTAGTAGTTAAAACAATATCTTCTCCTTCACAAATGGATACATCTGGAGATGCAATCGTTGGCGTTTCTGCAGGTGGTAACAAATTGTCAACGGTGATAATTTCTTCTATCGTACATCCATTAACGGTAGTTACTTCAACTATATATTGTCCATTATTTGCAACCGTAACATTATTAATAGTTGGATTTTCCAAAGTCGACACAAAACCATTCGGCCCTGTCCAAGCATAACTCAAAGGAGCTGGGCCTGTTCCATTAGCCATTAATTCTAGCGAACCTCCGGTACAACTATCTGGAGTCGTATACATTGGATTTGTCGTAGGCGTATCAAACACTTCTAAATCGTATATAGCGGAAGTTAAAATACATCCATCCACATTAACTGATACCGTATAATTTCCTTCGTGCGTTGCATTCACCACAGGGCTAATGGTGATAATATTGGTATTTCCCCCTGTAATATTGGCAAATGTTCCACTCGGAGTAGTCCAAGTATAGGTAACGGCAGAACCACTATATGCACCAATACTTAACTGTGCCGTTTCTCCTTCACAGGCTGGGCCAGTACTTGCGATGATGGGTTGTGCCACATCATTGACGATTCCATTGACTTGAACATTTCCAGTATTTGAGCATCCATTTTCGTCCGTAACTGTTATGTTATAAGTTCCATTATTTGCTTCTGTTGCATTTGCGATGGTTGGATTTTCCAAAGTAGAGGTAAAGCCATTTGGGCCAGTCCAGACAAAAGTCAACGCACTTCCACTTCCTGCAGTTGGAACAGCTTCCAAAGCTAAATCAGCAGGAGAACAATTTGGATTCAACATATAAGTCCCTGTCGGAGCAACTGTTGGAGCGGTAAAAACTGTAATTGTTGTGCTCTCTGTCAACTCATAATAACAACTTCCTGTTGAATTAATTACGGTTACCTCATAATCGGTAGTCGCAGTAATATTGAAAAATGTAGGAGCTGAACTAGTCGAAATTACTGTGGCATTTCCTAGAATTCGCCATTCATAAGTTGCACCGATAAGATCACTTGTCACATTAAGCGTTACATTTTCATTTGGGCAAATACCTGCAGGCTCACCTGTAATTATTAAGTTAGCAGGGAAACAATCTAAGATGGTTGGATCATCTTCCGTTCCTTGATCTCCTGGATCAGTTGGGTTAGTTCCTTCATAATCGGTTCCTCCATCTGAATCATCCGTAGTTGTCACCGGATTTCCAGCACCATCTTCTAAAGGATTTCCATCGTCATCTAAACCCTCCGCAGTTGCGGTCGCCTGATTCATCAATGGATAAGTTGCTAACGTTGGATTAATTTCAATCGTTATATTTACTTTAATCTCTTGTCCAGGTTCCAGCAAGTCAGTTGCTGCACCTGCAAAAATATCATTGTTTCCAGTTCCATCAAATACCCCCTCTAGACTCGGTGTATTTGTAGCAGTCGTGGCAACGATCGTTACCGATGGCGTTCCAGAAAGTCCGATATAACCTGCCCCTAATTGAGTCGATAAATCATCTACCAAACTAATATTTGTTAAATCAATAGGTCCAGTATTCTTAACGCCTAACTCAAATACAATTTCAATATTTCCAGATGCAAGTGTCTGGTTAGCAATAACATTTTTAATCGTTTTAATTTCTGGCGTAGGAATAATCCCTGCATCAATGGTTAAGTTATCCCCTAGAAATGCATTGAAAGCAAAAACAGGTGATGTTCCAGTTGCATCAGCATCACTATCATCGGTAGCTGCTCCATTTTGAAATTGAGTATAAGTAAAGTCGTCTCCATAAGAGGTGGTGGAAGCATCAAAAACAACATAGTAATTTCCAGAAGGAACATCATTAAAAATATAATTTCCATTGATATCCGTCATTACCGTATCAACCGGAAGTCCAGTATCTGAATCATATAAAATTACGGTGGCTCCTGCTACCCCTGATTCTGCGGCATCTTTCACCCCATCTCCGTCGGTATCTACCCAAACTAAATCTCCAATACTCGCACTTGGAATTACTCCTGCATCAATCGTTAAATCGTCCCCAGTATTTGGATCAAAAGAGAAGTTCGCTGTAAATCCACTTGCTTGGGCATCACTATCATTTGAACCATTCCCGGTATTAGTATTGGAGAAAATAAAATTACTCCCAGAAGTTGGACTTGTACTTGGATCAAATCCAACATAATAATCCCCTTCCGGAACATTCGTAAAAGTGTATGCACCACTTCCATTGGTAAAAACAGTTTGTAAAACATTTCCAGTTACGGCATCATATAACACTACTTCTACATTATCTAAACCAACTTCTCCAGCATCTTGAATTCCGTCACCATCTAAATCTATCCACACAAAATTTCCTATCTCCCCTACTGGAATGATCCCTGCATCAATTGTCAAATCATCACCCGTCAATGGATCAAAAGTAAAAGTGGTCGTTTGTCCGGTTGGGCCAGCATTATTATCATTTGCCGACGTCCCACTTCCTTGAGCCGTAAATATAAAATCTGCTACTCCAGGAGAAGTACTTGGATCAAATACCAAATAATAATCGCCAGCAGCGACATTTTCAAATAAATAATTTCCATTGACATCAGTATAAACTGTATCAATTGGATTACCGGTCGCATCATCATATCGAATCACCGTTACATTTTCAATTCCCAATTCACTTGGATCTTGGAGTCCATCACCATCAGTATCTACCCAGACAAAATCTCCTAGATCAGCTGATGGAAGTAATCCTGCATCATGGGTCAGATCATCGCCTGCCGTTGCATCAAAAGCAAAAGAAGGGGTTTGTCCATTCGGTCCAGCTTCACTATCATCACTTCCTGTTCCTGCTCCCGCAATTGTAAAAGGAAAATCACTTGCACCAGTTGTCGTACTGGTACTTGGATCAAATACCATATAATAATCACCAGTTGGCACATCTGTAAAAGTATAAGCACCCGTTGCTGAAGTCAAAACCGTATCAATCGGATTACCGGTTATCGCATCGTGTAACACTACTCTTACATTTTCTACAGGAGGTTCTCCTCCTGTTTGTAAACCATCTCCATTCGAATCAATCCATACATAATCTCCAATATCATTTACAGGAACGACTCCTGCATCAATCGTCAAGTTATCGCCTGAGATTGGATTGAAAGTAAATGATGAGGTAAAACCACTTGCATTCGCATCACTATCATTTACACCATTTCCTGTATTCGCAGAAGTGAATGGATAATCTACGCCTAGCGCATTTCCAGTCAAATCAAAACCAACATAATAATCGCCTTCAGGAACATTGGGGAAAGTATATTCTCCTAATAAACCTGTTGTTACCGTTTGAATAATTGCACCCGTAGTTGCGTCGTATAAATTTACAGTAACCCCTGCCAAACCAGTTTCCCCCGCATCTTGAATTCCGTCACCATCAGCATCTATCCAAACAAAATT
This sequence comes from uncultured Saprospiraceae bacterium, assembly GCA_937981555.1. Classification (GTDB taxonomy): domain Bacteria; phylum Bacteroidota; class Bacteroidia; order Chitinophagales; family Saprospiraceae; genus CAJQQY01. The sequence continues at coordinate 13,698 of CALJOK010000051.1, read as the reverse complement.
TCCAATCTCCCCTACTGGAATGATCCCTGCATCAATCGTTAAATCATTCCCGTTATTTGGATCAAAAGTAAAGTTTGCTGTTTGTCCATTTGCCTGAGCATCACTATCACTTACACTATTACCAGAACCCGTTCCGGTAAAATTGTAGTCTCCAATACCAGAACCTGTCGCATCAAAAGTGATATAGTATTCACTCCCAGGAAGGTTTTCAAATAAATATGCTCCATTCGCATCGGTGTACACCGTATCTACAGGTAATCCTGACGTTGCATTAAATAATATTACTTCTACATTTTGAATACCGCTTTCGCTAGCATCTTGAATACCATCTCCATCAGCATCATTCCAAACATAATTTCCAACACTTCCTAAGAAGGTAAAACAAACAGAAGTAGTCGTATCACATTCGCCAAGTGCTAAAGTCTTACATGGAGCAAATCCATTATCATCTAAAATATTTCCAGCTACGGGAGCGTAACCATTTGGTGTAACAAACTGTACTTGGTAGTCACCTGCGATCAATCCATCAAATGCATACTTCCCGTCTCCATCCGTCAGTACTTCTCTTAAGATAGTTGTTGTATCAGCACAATCATATAATCGAACAATCATATTGGCCATCCCAGGCTCCGTTCCATCGCTCGAATTATTAGCATCCGTATCTTCACAAACTACCGCCCCGATGAATACACACCGAACAGGTATATTATTTAAATAAACAAAAGGATCACCTATTTCTACCTCAAAAGTTAGATAGTAAGGATTATTAGTAAATGTAGTATCGACCAGGTATCCGCTCAACGTATCACTTCCTAATATCGTTGGATTTAGTCCAGTTGAAATATCGTAATTCGTTCCTGCGGGTAATTTATCCGTACTAAAGTCAATACCATCCGGATGAGTATAAGTGATGGTATAAATCCCTTCTAAACCTACTTCATAATATTCATATGAACCATCAGATCCATCTTTAATCATGACCACTTCATCGTTAGGAATTCCGTTGGGTCCAGTTACGGTGATCGTTCCACCAGTTACCACTAGGCCAGTTTTATCACAATAAATAAATCCAGTTGGATCATGTTCGAGTAAAGTAATAGTTTCCGATTCTATATCATCTTCCGATGGGTCACCGTTATCTGGCGAAGAATCTGTGTCCGTTACAGGATCACCATTTTCATCTACTGCTTCAATGATTTCTGCCGTATTCGTCAAGTCACTTCCCGAAGCTCCATATTCGATTCGTAACAATATATTTACGGATATAGCATTTCCTGAAGTCAATGGTCCAGCAATCGTTAATTCCGCTAAACTTGGGTTAATTAAAACCCAACCATTCGGGTCACTAGGACTTAAAATAGACCCTGTTGGGATTTGGTCATAAATTTTAATATTAGTAGCATCAATATCTCCTTCGTTGGTAATCTCGATTTCATAGTTGACCTCATCACCCAAAGTAACCGTACCAGATTGTCCTGTTGCAAGTGTTTTATTTAAACTTAAATCAAACTCAACCCCTGGTAAAATGGTAATGGAATCTTCATCATCATCTGGCGTTCCATCTCCTTTATCATCTATTCCAAAACTTGAGGTAGGATCACTATCTATGTCTAAGCCGTTCATGGCAGAAATTTCTGCAGAGTTAGTATAAGTTCCTCCAACGACAACCGTAGCGGCAATTTCTAAGCTAACGGTGTCTCCTATCGCTAAACTTCCAATCGTCCAAATACCCGTGGTATAGTCATAAGTTCCAGCACCATTATCATTAAAATAAGTAAAGCCAGAAGGTAAATTATCGGTCACTTCTATTCCATTAGCATTGGCAGTTCCTTCGTTATTTACGGTCAAAGTAAAAATGATTATATCTCCAATTGCTGGATTGACATTATTCACAGATTTATCAATTGCTAAGTCTGTTGGTGGAACAATTCCTGCATCATGCGTCAAGTCATCACCTAATCGAGGATCAAAAATAAAAGTAGTTGATTGACCATTAAACATGGCTTCACTATCATTGGTACCATCACCATTCCCGCTTCCAGTAAAACCATAATTAGTAAAACCTGTGGTGGTACTTAAATCAAAAGTAACATAATAATTTCCATAAGGAATGTTTGGAAAGTTATAACTACCATTGCCATCAGTTGTGGTGGTTGCTATGGCCAAACCAGTTGCTACATCATACAAGGTTACCATTACATCTTCAATTCCTGGTTCTCCAAATGCACCTTGCAATCCATCCATATTGACATCTTCCCACACAAAATTTCCGATATCTGCTTGCGGTACAAAAGCTGCATCTATGGTCAAATTGTCTCCCGCACTTGCATCAAAACCAAAAGGATTGGTTTGTCCTGTCGCTGGATTCATATCACTATCTACCGTTGGATCACTTCCGCTATTTTGCGTAGCGCTCACATAATTTATTCCTGAAGTATTGGTCGAAATATCAAAATCAACATAATAATTTCCAGTTGGTAATTCTTCAAATAAGTACGCACCATTGGCATCCGTGATAACAGTATCAATTGGATTTCCAGTAGCTGCATCGTAAAGGATGACGGTAACATTTTCAATTCCCGTTTCTGTTCCATCTTGGATTCCATCATTATCTAAATCCTCCCAAACAAAATTTCCAATATTAGCACAAGGTTCTTCCGTCACCATAAAAGGGCAACAATTTCCATAAGGGCAAAGTCCCCCATCTACTTCTACGTTATAAGTACCCGCTTCGACAACGATCAAAGAATCGGCCGTTTCGCCAGCTATCGCTACCCCATCTTTGAACCATTGGTAAGAAGTGAATTCATCAGGAATTCCGATTTTCTTTTCTTCTCGACATTCCAATGCTACCGGTACAGCAGTACACACTCCTTCTTGGTCATCTTCATCTTCCTCATCATTTCCAGGAGTGGAGTCAATGTCACCCTCTCGCATATCGGTCACTTCAGCTACATTGAAAATCGGTCCACCATCGCCGGTAATTTGAGCATAAATTTTTCTATTTAAAGTATCTCCAGGGAGTATCACTCCTGGAATTTGCCAAAGTCCAGTTATTGGATCATAGTTTCCATCATCCGGGATCGTACTTAAATAAGTTAATCCCACAGGAAGTTGATCAGTCACTTCAATAAAGGAAGCTCCGTTGGGCCCTTGGTTGACTAATTCCAAATCGTAGGTTAAAATATCGCCAACATTTGCCGTAGCAGCATTAACTGTTTTTGCCAATTCTATATCCGTACAATTTACTCCTTGAATAGATTGAATAAAAGAAACATTACATCCTTCGGTATCAGTATAGGTTAAAGTATAAGTTTGAATTCCAACAGAAGCCGTTACGAGTGAAAGCGGATCATTTGGATCATCTAATCCTGTAACTGGACTCCATTGGTAATTAAAAAACCCAGTAGGCCCAGTCATGGGTTCTTGCGTTCCTGGACAAACTTTTATGAGATCACCTGTAATTGTATTTAATCCTTTGAAAGTAGCAGCAACGGTATCTACACTTGCACATACGCCTCCAGGAGAAGTGGTTAGTAATATATATTCTAACGTTTGGTCTGTAGAATTGAAATGAGTATAATTTAAATTAGTGTTTGGAACATTGGCATTAGTCAAAGAATCAACCGGTGCACCATTTAAACCAAACCATTCATAAGTAAAACCTTGCGCGGTCAAATCTGCACCACAACCCACCACCACAATATCAGAATTACAGCCGATTGGATTATCGCCTGCATTATTTGTTCGAAGAGAATTGGCTTGTAATTCAGGACTCTCACAACTACAACCATATGCTTTGGCCATCACTTTACAAGACTGAGTTGGGTCGGCCATAATAAATGGGCCAGCAGAAATAGTACTCGTCATTCCTGCGGCAATATTAGCAGTATGAGTTACATTTCCCAACAAAACATCCCCGCTGGTATAGGTTCCAGAATCATCCGCATCGTAATAAAAATCTATGGTGATAGGTTCATAGATATCAATCACGCTCGTATTTTCTATTTCCAAGCCCTCTACTGAAAGGGTGGAGAAATCACAGTTGGTAGCAACTGACATTTTATTTAATTCAAACGTTGGTTTTTGCAAATCAACGGTAACCGTTTTTGCGCCCGTCATCGTTTGAATATCACAAGCTACTGCTCCACAAAAAGAATTAGCACCTCGAACAGTTCGCATAAACACCACGTTGTCATCTTCACAAAGTACTTGGGAAGTATCCATCGTTACTTGTAAGGAAAAAGGGATTGGGGTAAATGCAGGAATTCCATTATTGACAGCCCACTTGAGTTCTTGAAAAGTTACAGTACTTCCTGTTGCAGGTCCGATAATATTTATCTTAGGACTGGTATTACTTAAAAAAGCAGGATTGAATGATGCCGAAGAATAATTCCAAGCTGGCGGAATAGCAATGACTAAACTATCATTTCCATCCGTGGTACCTGTAAAAGTAAAGCTCCCGGATAAATCAACCGTTCCAGTTGCATTACATCCATCAATTGGTTCACCACTAATATTCAAATCCATCACCGCATCATATGGTTTAGAGGAACCAGTCAATTGAATTTGTCCCCCTGCCTGTAGAAGTGTCAAAACTTCATTATCACAATAAGTATGTCCTTTGCTAATTAATCGAACAAAATCACCACCGATATAATTACAACCGACTTCAACTTTGAATTTTAATCTAAACTTACGAAGCGGATCATAGGGTGATAAAGAATGAGGAAACCCTTCCCAACCTTGAGAATTTACTCCATTATTCCAATTAAAATTTGGAATTTTCTCCTCCAGGTCCCAAACATATTTTAACCCTTGCGGTAAAATAATCACATCCGTCGGAGCCCCTAACGTATGCGAATAAGTTGGGTTAGAAATATCACAAGGGTAACATCCTTCTTCCGTCCCTGAAATAATGGTCATCGCAGAAGTATAGGGTACAAAAAATTCAACGATCGGTTCATAGATCGTTCCCTGATCTACATTGGTGACTTCTATCTCAAAATCTACTTCTGTACAAGGAGTTATGTTTGATGGTTGCGTGATAAATTCTTGTTGAATATTTCCGCCAAGAGCCTCTAAGTATAATTTTAAGGTATCAGATCCACAGGATAAACCTCCTTGTATGGCTTGTTGTGCACTTGAAGGAATGGCATCACAATCCCAACCAGTCAGTACGATTAAGGAATCAAAACAATCTTGATATTGAGCGCCAAGGGTAAAGTTAATATTTTCATCTGCATCAATATTACCTAATGGATATACTCCATTAATTGGTGTAATGGTGCCGCCGCCTGAATCATTGGTCAAACTAACTGGAACAATCCTACCTGATATAGATTGAAAAACCATCCAGCCATTGAATGCTTCTGCCCCATTGTTTTCACTCACTTTAATGGGCCAAGTCGCTTCATTACCAAAAGCTTGGAAAGTGTTATTGGATACCGAACTAGAAGCAGTTACTTCCGGAATCACAATACTGATCGGACTATTCTTCGTTTTTTCTACCCGATAAGTCTCATCAATTAAGGCAGGGGAACAATAATCTAAGTTACCTTCCACATACATATTTGGAGTGGATGCTTCTGAAGAACAACTTCCTTCAAAATATGCTCTGATATAATATCGATACCCCCCATTTGGACTATCTGATTGATCATTTCCTGTACAACTGGCGTAAAAACTATCCCAATCCATTACGACGTATCCATTACTAATATAGGTATGAGCTGTTACATCTGCATTAATAGTATATGCACCTGATTGCCCTACGTGTCGAGAATTATCAATGCGGTTAAGATTCATGTAATCAAGTGTTAATCCTGTCGGAATTTCAAACCCAGTTGTTTTGGGTTCTAGCCATTTTCTAATTTCGTAAGGAAAAGGTTGACTCACAAATGTTCCTCCACCAATACATAGATCATATCTTAACCCAAATTGAGTTCCACCACATCCATGGATACCGTTACTCCAATCTTGAATCGTTTCGGACCATCCTACTTGTTGGTAGCCCATTGGTAATTGGTCACATCGTAATCGATCTCCTCCAGTTGGATCAGCGTTCCATCCTGCATGCCAATCCATTTCTATTTGTATTTGATCAATCTGACAACCTGGATTATGGATATTAACCAAGCTACCATTGATAATGACACTATCCCCATTTTCAAAAACATAAGTAGGAGGAATATCTCCACAACTTTGTAATAAGTCAGTTGTCAAATAATATTTACCACTTAATTGATCTGCACTAGCAAATACATTAGGAGCACAAGTTGTATATCTAGTAGTTGTAGATGCATCATAAATTTCTAAAGTATGACTGGCTCCTAAAAGATGGGGATTCGGATAAGTCATTTCCAAATAAACATATTCAAAGTATTGTTGAGGCTCTGTGACTTCAATGTTTACCATTGCCTTACTTACAAATTCTAACTCATCTCCTGGTAATGCTCTATCCCATCTTACTAAATTCATATCGACCGCTGCTCCATCTCCACAACCATCATTGTCTGTATCCGCATCTCCAAAACAAGCTCTTTGCAAAACATGGCTAACGGGGTTTATCCCTGTGCAGGGGCCACACCCGCAAGAAGAAAGCTCCGTTGTTGCCGTTTCACAAACAATGGAGATTAAACAATTATCAGTACAAGATCCATCCCCCATTCTATACCCCAAATCCATCGTGGTTGCTGCGGTTCCTCCTCCAGAACAGGGAGCACAAGTATAAGAAGCATCAAATTGAATCGTCGAACCACTTCCATGATAATTAGTAAAACAAACATAAATATTTGTTCCGGAAGCAGTAGTTGTAACCGTAGGGCTACCATCTATCGTTCTGGCATCTCCTCCTGAGGCATTGACCCATTCAATATTTCCTTGATAAACCAAGGGATCATCAATATCAATATTGACACAGTACCTTCCATTTCCAGAAAACCCATCCCATTCAGGTGCTACATCCAAGTTCAATTTCCATTTCTCTGTATTCCCACCAGAAATATATGCAGGTACATTATCTGAAGCAGAAGAAGCCAGGCTAACATCATTATTTCTTTGGTTATTGATTCTTGCTGTTCCACAAGAAGTTTCGTATTTCAATTTGGCATTCGCTCCAAATACATTTGTACTAGAAGAACTACATGCCGTAGGACAACAAAATTTTCTAGTGAATCTAACTTTAATAGTTTTAGGGCCTTCCACCATGGCCAATGCTCCCAAAAATTGAATTTCTGAAAAATTCTCTCCACTAGGTGCACAACTTGACAAATTTGAAGTGGTGGTAGATGTACTCGTAAAATCCCCTGATGTTACCGTAAAAAAACTCCCCCCTCCTGTATCTATTTGAATATTATTAGGATCAATCCAACCAGAACTTCTTCGCTCTAGCTCAAATGACATATTATATATTTTACCTGAATTCAAGGTCCATTCAAATTCTATTATATTTCCATCTTCAATACAGTCTTGAACTCCTTCCGTCGCTCCTCCAAATGAAATATTAGGTTCTTGATCATCAATGATTGCTCCCATAAGTAAATTACTCTCCTGGCAGTTCGCTCCATCACATCCCCAAAATACAGATGCCTCTCCCCCTCCGTAATCACAATCCGTAATGACTACATCTTCTGTCCATTCATAACTATCTCCTTCCAACATCGGTAATGGGATCCCATAAGTTGCAGCATTTCCACTATTCAATGTAAAACAGCCACTTCCATCAAGGGTTATAGCTACCCCTTCCAATCTTTGATTAGTTACCGTAGCATCTGGACTATAATCCATACATACTTCAAATGAATATAATCTGGCATTCACCCCTGATTGTGTTAAATCAAAAGATCGAGTATATGGGGCAGCATTAATTTCAGTTGTAACCCCTGTAATATTACTATTAGCAACAGCAATCAATACAGGAATTTTAATAGAATTGGTAAATGGTTGGAAAGGAAGATTGGCCGTTGTAATATTTTCATTATCTCCTTGGTCCGAAAAAACATCAAAAACCAAATTGGCTTCTTGACTTGGGGGACCTTGAAGATAACTAAGGGTATTACAATTCGTTTTTAATCTAAATGTATAAATTAATGAATCACCTGTATCCATATAATCTGGAAGAGAAAAACTTGGAGCAGTTGATGTTCCATCATTTGTAGGTAAAGGATTAGGTCCAGCCTGAACATATTCCATCCCTGGTTGTAAATCAATTGTCAATACCACATTGGTTGCAATAGAATCAGGTGGAAGAGAAAAGTTAACTGTTTTTATTTCAAATAATCCTCCGATATCGTCACAGATCGACCATCCATCTGTAGGATCAGGGGCTGTGATTCTTGTGACATTAACGCCTTGGCTAAAGGAAGGAAAGGTGTAAAAAACTATAAAAAAAAACGTAAAAATAAATGGTTGTAATGTTCTTTGTTTTGTAAAGTGCATGCGCATACTTTATTACTTTTGGAGGTGTAGCAAGAAAATACTTTTAAGTGATTGTAAAATAAATGGTGAGTCTAGAACTAGCATAAGTCCAAGAGTATATAGTTTGATTGGCGTGTGTTTTTGTGTTACTGTCTAGGTACCATTAATTAAATACATTGACAAAAAACATTATATCAATGTGATAAAAAATAAAATAAAATGATACTTGTGACATTCAATGATTCCATAAACAAAGCAATAATCCATTAAAAAAAAAACGAGAAAGTAAAAACTGTGACTAAAAAAAAATTAGGGTATACTACTTAATTTTGAATTTGTCAAAATCTATCCATTTTATCTTTTCCACCTGCTTAGTGAATATTTACCCTTTTAGAGACGGTTTTGAAATTAGTGCGGAGGAACGATTTATTATTGTTCATCCGCTTTTTCGTCTTATTAAAAAATGGCCATTGGTAAAATCAATTCGTCTTTTATTTCTCAAAAAAATCTAGCTACATTTGCATTCGATTTTCACTTAATTTTTTAACCCCTTTAATAAAGGATGTTTTAAAATTTCCATTTTGAAGTTCAAACTCAATTCAAAAAATGTCCACTAAAAATTACTTCACCCACGAATCCGCCTACGTCGATGATGGTTGCGAAATTGGAGAAGGAACCAAAATATGGCACTTCAGCCACGTGATGCCTAATTGTAAAATCGGTAAAGATTGTAGCCTCGGACAAAACGTTTTTGTTGCGTCCAAAGTCGTGTTAGGCAACAATGTCAAAGTTCAAAATAATGTCTCCATTTATGAAGGGGTCTTTTGTGAAGATGATGTTTTCCTTGGCCCATCTATGGTTTTTACCAATGTCTATAATCCTCGAAGTGGCGTAATTAGAAAAGAGGAATATCGACAAACGATCGTCAAAAAAGGAGCATCGATCGGAGCAAATGCCACGATCGTTTGCGGCAACAACATCGGCCAATATGCGTTTATTGGTGCAGGTGCGGTCATCAAATCAGAGGTGCCCGATTACGCACTCATGGTAGGTGTTCCCGCTCGACAAATTGGTTGGATTAGCGAACATGGCGAACGGCTTATATTCAACGAAAACGGAATGGCCACCTGCCCTGGGAATGGAGAAAGATATCACCTAAAAGAAAATAAAGTAACAAAAGAAATTATATGAAAAATTTTGCCTTGATTGGCGCAGCAGGATATATCGCTCCTCGACATATGCGTGCAATAAAAGATACCAATAATAATTTAGTCGCAGCATTGGACACTTCTGATTCAGTTGGCGTGATTGATAGTTATTTTCCAAAATCTGCTTTTTTTACAGAGTTTGAACGCTTTGATCGACACTTAGAAAAACTTAGACGGAAGGAAGATAAGATTGATTATGTGAGTATTTGTTCCCCTAATTATTTGCATGATTCGCATATTCGATTTGGATTAAGAAATGGAGCAGATGTGATTTGCGAAAAACCAATTGTACTCAATCCTTGGAATATTGATGCGTTAGAAGAGTCAGAAAAAGAGTCTGGAAAACACATTTATAATATTCTACAATTGCGCTTACATAAAAGTGTCATTGAATTAAAGGCGCAAGTAGACAAAGCGCCGAAAGATAAAATTTTTGATATTGACTTGACTTATTTGACTTCACGTGGCAATTGGTATTATGCCAGTTGGAAAGGAGATAAGAGTAAATCGGGTGGAATTGCTACGAATATTGGGGTACATTTTTATGATATGCTCTCTTGGATTTTTGGAGATGTGAAAAAGAGTACGGTACATGTTCATGAACATGATCGGGCTGCTGGATTTTTAGAATTGGAAAGAGCTAATGTTCGTTGGTTTTTAGGCATCAATTATGACTTAATCCCGGAGCACATCAAAGAAAAAGGGCTTCGAACGTATCGATCTATTCAAATTGAAAATCAAGAATTTGAATTTAGCGGTGGGTTTACCGAATTGCATACGCGGAGTTACGAAGAAATTTTAAAAGGCAATGGATTTAGAATTGGATTGGCCAGGAGGGCGATTGAAACAGTTTATGATATTCGGCATAAAACACCGATAGGGTTGGTTGGAGATTATCATCCGTTAGCGAAAATTCCTTTGTCAAAACATCCATTTGATCGAACTTAAGTTCTACCGGCTTAGATTTCGACTAAAAAATCTAGGTTCCAACAAGCTCTACAACAAAGAAAACCAGCGAAAAAATTTCGCTGGTTACTCTTACTATCAATAATCATCAAAGTAATTTCTAATTGGAGAATCGTGATTTAATTAAAAGAACACGATTTTGAGTAACAAATTTACTCATTATTTGAACAAAACGAAATATTCGTATTATTATTTTCTTTAATTTTATAACTGTTTGATCTCTTTCGATCTACAACCTTGTCACAAGTTAGTTTTTTAGATTATATTTTCTCCATAAAAAAGTCAAAATTATATTTTATTATTTCATCTAAATGACCAATAAAGAGGCCTATTATATATTTTGCAAAAAAGAAAAAGAGATGCCCCTCTTTTCGCAATCTTGGTATTTGGATGCCGTTTGTGGTAAAGAAGGATGGGATGTATTGATGATTACTAAAGGAAATGAGATTGCAGCGACAATGCCTATTTTGACAAAAAAGCAATGGGGTTTTTCGCTTTCGAGGATGCCCTTGATTACGCCCTATTTAGGGCCTTATTTCACTAAAAAATTTCGCTCGATCAAACAGCAGGAAAAATTGATGAGAGTCTTGACTCAACAACTTCCCAAGTTCGACTTCTTTGATCAAAATTTTCATCCTTCGATTGAGAATTGGTTGCCGTTTTATTGGGAAGGTTTTGAGGCGACGGTGCGGTATAGTTTTTTGATAGATTTGGAAAAAGAGTTGGACGAAATATTTCAAAAAATCAGTTCAAATTATCGAAATAATAAAATAGCAAAAGCGGAGCAATCCATCAAAATAGTCTCTGATCGAAGCCTTGAAGCATTTTACGAGATACAAAAAAAGACATTTGAAAAACAACAGATGCGAGTCCCCTACTCTTTTGATTTTATTAAGGCATTTGACGCCGCATTGGAAATAGAAAAGGCGAGGAAAGTTTTTTTTGCCATTGATGAGGAAGAGCAGATTCATTCGGTGGCTTATTTGACATGGGATGAGGATACGGCCTATTTTCAGATGACAGGAAGTGATCCTAATTTTAAGAAAAGTGGTGCGAGTATTTTAATCGTTTGGCAGGCGATCAAGTATGCGAAAGAGATTTTAGGGAAAAAACAATTTGATTTTTCGGGAAGTGTGATAGAGGGTATTGCAAAGGTGAGGCAGGAGTTTGGAGCGGAGCAAGTTCCATATCTTAATGTGAAAAAATTTGGATCAACACTTTTGGAGGTTTTGTATAAAATTAAATGATCTATGATAAATCTTTTAAAACGTATTTTGAGAGGAGACCAACGAACCTTCCAGAGGATTTGTAAAGTCGTTGGAATCCATCTTAACTTCTCTAAAAATAAAGATGGAATCGAGGTATTAAAAGCCATTTTTGAAGAACGGGAATATGCTGATTATTTTCCTTTTTATAAAAAAGTAACGGTGGTAGATATTGGAGCACATTATGGATATTTTTCCATTTTTGCTGCAAAAAACTTAGCTGTAGATGCTCAAATCTATTCTATTGAACCGAGTGAAGCAAATTTTAAAACCTTCCAACAAAATTTAATTGATTCTCGGATCAAGAACATAAACGTTTCTCAAATTGCCATTGGTGGAGAGAATGGAACACTTGATTTATTTACTGGACGAAGTATCAATCATTCCCTTATTCAAAATTATTCTCTGCTTGGAACAGAAAAAAAGACACAAAAGGTTGAGGTAAAAACATTGGAGCAATTCATCATTGAAAATAATATTGAGAACATTGATTTTTTAAAAATGGATTGTGAAGGTGCAGAATATGCTATTTTATTTAATACGCCTCCCTATATTTTTGATAGAATTGCTGTTATTTCGATGGAGTTTCATGATATGAAAAATGCAAAATTTACGGGGGATGAGATTGTGAAAAAATTGGAGGAGAATGGGTTTGAGGTGGTGAAATTTGGGTATGAGGGGACGGGGTTGGATTTGAATTATGGGAAGATTGTGGGGAGGAGGCGTTTATAGCAGTCGCTTCTTCATTCGTAAAACTTAGGATAAGTTGACATTTTACAAAAAATCTCCAAACAGACTTCCTTATCAAATATTTCAAGTTCTTTTTTCAGGTTTTCTTTGCTCACAAAATCCGATAATTCAAGTTCGAAATTTATCGAAAAATTAAATTTACATGCTTTATCAAGCATAGTTAATCTTTCCAAGATTAAAAAAGTCTCCTCCTTAAACTCTGGAAAATTTGCTTCAAAACTCAATAATGGGATTCTGGTATTTAAACCTTGAATAACTTCTAATTCATGTCCTTCTACATCAATTTTTATAAATGCAGGGATACCTTCGTTTTGAATTATTTGATCTAAGGTAGTGAGCTCAATAAATTCTTTTTTCGGTGAAAATCCTTCATCTTGTTTTTTAAATTCAATACTCTCTTTCCATTTTGAACTAAAAGTATTGAGTGAAGAGTTTCTGTTATGAATAAAAAATGGCGCTTTTTTTTGTTCATCACTCACTCCCTTTTTTATTAACTTAAATTGATTATTATCTTTAAATTTAGTCGCTAATATTTTTTGATTTCGCTTATCAGGTTCAATCGCAATAACCTTAAAATTTTCCTCCAAAAAGAAATAAGAAATAAAGCCTTCGTTGGCTCCAACATCAAAAATGACCATTTTATCTCTCTTTATATTTTTTAGAATTGACAAATAATAGTCTTTCTCCCGTTGTAAAACAGGGTCTACTAAGAAATGTTTTTTTTGAACATACTTTAGAAAAAAATCAGAAAATCTAATTCTATAATAAAGATCATATGATTCCAAAAAGATTCTAATTCTCTGTCTTATTTGCATCTTATTTCAACAGTTTTTCAATTCTTTCTACTAATTCGATTCGAGTATTTTCTTCGTTTATCTTTTCCAATTTGGGATGCGCAGTCTTTTTTATTTCTAAATATCTTGAATGTTCAATCCAATCATTTAACTTTTCTAATAATTCATATTTATCCTTGAATGTTGAAATTAATACTTCAAATTTAGTTTCAATTTTGTAAGAATCACTTAGAAGTGTTGGAATTCCAAATCTAATAATATCATTCACGCCACCTGTAATAGTTGATGTGCCATATT